>CAYXIY010000001.1:0-28715 GCA_964465475.1 uncultured Acidimicrobium sp.
CCTCGCACCGCAGCTCAGCAGCGAGCGGATGAGGTTCGTTACAAGGGTGGTGGTCGCGGGGTAGATCGAGATCGTCCACGCGAGAACACGAATGTCGTCGAACGATGGGTGGACGAAGGATCGACTTCTCGTCGCCCCCGATCGAAAGCTGGTAAGGAACCCGCACGGGAGATTCGCCTCAGTCATGACGAGCGTCGTGCCTCGGCCACGTCGATCAACTTCGTCGACGAACGCTGTGGGAAGCGGATTCGCTCGATCGTGGGCGAGGCGAATTCGCGTCGGGTCATCGAGCGCGTCGCGCTTGCTCTGGACGCCTTTGAAAAGGGTCGTTACGCCGAATCTCGTCGCATCATCGTTCCCGTGACGCGTGAGTGTGAAGGCGTCGAATTCATCCACGAGATCGCCGGACTGTCCCTCTATCGGTCAGGATCGTGGCGCGACGCTGCGGAACACCTGGAGATCGCGCGCAAGCAGTCCGGTGGGTCGACGTTGAACCATCCGATGCTCGCCGACTGTTATCGAGCGCTGAAGCGATACGACAAGGTCGAGGAGTTGTGGAAGGAATTGAAGGACGCGTCGCCCGACGCTGCAATCGTCGCGGAAGGGCGAATCGTTGCTGCCGGGGCCCTCGCGGACAAGGGTGACCTTCAGGGTGCGGTGAGAACGATGGAGCAGGTGCGCAAGGATCCGTCGAAGGTTCGCGAGCACCACCTTCGCGAATGGTACGTCTTGGCCGACCTGTACGACCGTTCTGGCGACGTGATCAAGGCGCGTGAGTGGTTCACGAAGGTCGCACGCGCGGACAAAGGTTTTGCAGACGTGGAGACACGTCTCGCCGAACTCGGCTCCTAGCCGCCGAAAATCTCCCGCATCACGAGTCCGGTCTGCAGCTTCGGCGTAAAGAACGTCGACTTTGGCGGCATGAGGAGTCCTTCGTGGGCGGTTCGTTGGATCTCGGCGACGCTCACTGGTCGAATGAGGATCGTCGCAACACAGCCGGCTTTTCCGAGTTGTCCAACCGCTTCGTGAAGCCCGTGTTGGTAGGACACGGTGTGTTGCGTCGACGAGAGAGCATGTTCGAGGCGAGCGCTGTCGAGGTCGCGCACGCCCTCGAAGGCCTCCTTCTTCGGAGTGAGCCAATAGGAGCGTCGCGTGTCGTCGACGAAGTAGAGGCAGCCGAAGGAGTTCATCCTGGAAAGAGTTTTGTCGTCCGGTGCCGGTGCATCGCTCACGTCGAACGATCGGGACAGCGCATCAAGAAGGGCATCTGAGGTCGTCTCGCTGTAGAAGCGATGGATTGCGGCGACACTCAACTGCTCGCTGACCAACTCGTTGACGTAGGTGAGGGTGAGTTCGGCTCCGGTGTCGCGTGAACCGAGTCGATCCCGTGTCTCGTCTCGATACGTCCTGCTGATCGCATAGCGGTGATGTCCGTCTGCAATGACGACCGGCTGTCCACCAATCGCGTCCGAGATGGTGCGGAGTCTGGCGGGGTCGGTGACCCGCTCGACGGTGTGGGTCACGCCGAACTCATCGGTGAAGGATCCGACCGACTCACCAGGTGAGGTGAGAAGGGCAGACATCCCGGAGGCGAGCGAGAGCCCCCAGACGGGTGACAAATTCATTTGAGTAGCACGAGTGAGGTCGAGGCGATCAGTTTTGGCCTTGGGGGTCGTGCGCTCATGCGGAAGCACCCCACCAGCGCCCTCATCCACGACCTCGAGTGCTCCGATGACGCCGACGGTATTGCGCTGCGCACCCGTGGCGTCGACGAACGACAAGCGATAAAGGGTGAGCGAGGGGTCCGGGTCCGTGACGAGCGTTCCGTCCTGCTTCCACTGCGCGAGTCGGTCGGCGGCTGCGGCATAGGCGTCACCGACGCCTGAGGCGAGTGGCATGTCCACGTGCACGACATTGTGGCCATCCTTGGTCGCGTAACGAGTGCGATCCGCGTCGCTCAGGACGTCGTATGGAGGCGCGGTGAGCGCGCCGAGACGACCGTTGTCGGCGTAGCGAGTCGCGCGAAATGGCTCAAAGCGAGGCACAATGACAGTGTGCCATCACCAGCCATCCTGTGCGACATCGATGGTGTCATCTGGCTGATGCACGAGCCGATTCCGGGTTCGGTCGAGGCCATTTCGCGCCTGCGTGACGCTGGGCACCGCGTCGTTTTCGTTACGAACAACTCGTTCGCCACGGTTCGTGAGCAGGAATCGGCTCTGGAGCGGATCGGGATAGCTGCGACAGGTGACGTGGTCACGAGTTCGCAGGCCGCTGGAACGCTCGTCAGCGTGGGCGATCGGGTGTTGATGGGAGGGGGCCCTGGGGTCAGGGAGGCGATTGAATCCGCGGGTGGTCAGATCGTCGCGACGTCGGACGGTGCGGAGCACGTGGAGATCGATGGGATCGATGCTGTCGTCGTGGGCTATCACTCGACCTTCGACTATCGGGGACTGACCCGAATGTCCGCTGCAGTGCGAAAGGGTGCCCGTCTCATCGCGACGAATGACGATGCGACATATCCAACTCCGAAAGGGTTGATTCCCGGTGGTGGGTCGATCCTGGCCGCCGTGGCGACGGCGTCGGGCGTGGCTCCCGTCGTTGCCGGTAAGCCGCACCAGCCCATGGCGGACCTGGTTCGCCGGGTACTTGGAAATGACGATCTGTCGTCGTCGTGGATGATCGGTGATCGATCGTCAACCGATGGGCTCTTTGCGCAACGGGTTGGTTGTCGTTTCGCCCACGTGATGACGGGGGTGGTGCGCGAGTCACGTCCAGAAGATCGCGCGACCCTCGTCGCCGACAACCTCGCAGCAGCGGCAGAAGAGATCCTTCGGTCCACGACGTGAACTCCGGTCAGCGCCAGCCGATCCTTCGGCGTCTCGTCGCCCTGGGTCTCGCTGCGGACGACGAGAATGCTCGACGACTGATCGAGGAGCGGGTGGTGTTGGTCCAGGGGTCTGTCGTCGACAATCCATCGCGCCTCGTCGCAGCCGGGGACGCCATCACGATCGTGCGACCAGACGAATTCGTCTCGCGCGGGGGCATCAAGTTGTCCCATGCGCTCGATCACTTCCGCATCGATCCTGTAGGTCGACTCGCCCTCGACATCGGTGCATCGACTGGGGGCTTCACGGATTGCCTGCTGCAGCGGGGTGCTCGCCAGGTGTATTCCCTCGACGTTGGCGCGACGCAGTTGCACGAGCGTGTGAAAGCCGACGGCCGGGTCGTCGTCGTCGATGACTTCAATGCACGCGACCTCGTCGATCCACGGCGTTGCGAGAGCCGTGGTCTTCCGTTGGGATTCGACCTCGTGGTCGTTGACGTCTCGTTCATCTCGGTCGTCTCGTTGGCGGCGTCGATTGCTCGCGCCGCATCGAGCGGGTCGGACGTGGTCGTGTTGGTGAAGCCGCAATTCGAGGCGACGAAAGCCGAGGCGGACAAGGGGGCTGGTGTGATCCTGGACGAGGCAATCCATGAGCGTGTCATCGGCGAGGTGGTTCGGGCCTGTGCCGCGGTCGGCCTCGAGAAACTCGGACTTATCGAGTCTCCGATCAAGGGGGCGAGCGGCAATACTGAGTTTCTCGCACACTTTAGGATGAGCACATGACCAAGATCTTTCTGGTGGCACACCAGACGCGACCCGAGATTCGGGGAATCATCGCCGAAGTGGTCGCTTGGTCGAAGGCCAATGGTCACGAGGTGTGGATGGCGTCTCAGGACGCCCATGCACTTGGTTGGAGCGAACTTGCGGCTGATCGAAGGGCAGCAGACGCCGACGTCGTGTTGTCCCTCGGCGGAGACGGAACCGTCCTTCGGGCGGTGCATGAACTTGACGGATCCGCCACTCCCATCCTCGGAGTCAATGTCGGAACGCTGGGCTATCTCACGGAGGTCGAACCGGCCCAGTGTGTCGAGACCCTCGAACGCTGGATAGGCGGGCGCGAAGGGACCGATTTCGAGATCGATTCGCGGATGATGGTCCGCGCCACGCATACGCCGGCTAGTGGTTCGCCAGGTGCGACGTGGAGGGCATTGAACGAGGTGGTGCTCGAAAAGCAACAGAGCGGCCACACCATCTGGCTGGACGTGGAGATCAACGGGTTTCTCTTCGCCCAGTACTCGGCGGACGGTGTGATCGTGGCAAGTCCGACCGGAAGCACCGCCTACTCGATGTCGGCGCGGGGCCCAGTCGTCTCACCGCGCCACCGTGCGCTCCTCATCACCCCGGTCTCGCCACACATGCTGTTCGATCGGTCGTTGGTGCTCGACCCAGAGGAAAAAGTACACATCCGGGTCGTGGGCACCCGACCTGTTGACGTGGCGATCGACGGACGACGCGTGGCGAGCCTTTCCCAGGGCGACACCGTGACGTTCGCACCTGATTCTGCACAGGCCCACTTCATTCGCGTTTCCGTTCCGAAGTTCCACCAGATCGTGCGACAGAAGTTCGGTCTCGGGGACGAATAGTGCTCGTCGAGCTACACATCGAGAACCTCGGCATCATCGCCGACGCTCGCCTCACGTTCGGTCCTGGGCTGACGACGGTGACGGGGGAGACGGGGGCCGGCAAGACGATGATCATCGAGGCTCTCTCGTTGCTCGTAGGAGCACGTGCCGAGGCGTCGATGGTGCGCACGGGTTGCGAAGAGGCTCGAGTCGAGGGGCGCTTCGTGGTCGGAGACGACGAAGTCATCTGTGCACGAGTCGTTCCCCGTGACGGGCGATCGAGGGCCTATGTGAACGGCAGGCTGGCGACGGCTGGGCAGCTCGAGGAGCTTGGCCAGACGTTGGTCGACATGCACGGACAGCACGATCACCAAGCGCTCCTGACCATGCACGCCCAGCGCGACGCGCTGGATGAATTTGCTGGGGTGGACCTTCGCGACCTGAAGGCTGCCCGGGAGAAGCTGACGGAGCTGGATGCGCTCCTTGCAACTCTCGGCGGTGACGAGCGGGCGCGCGCGCGGGAGATCGACCTGCTCGGATTCCAGGTGCGGGAGATCGATGAAGCGAACCTGTCGTCGGATACCGAGGACGAGGAATTGTCCAACGAAGAGGACTTGCTGGCCGACATCTCGGGCAACAAGGAATCGCTCTACGCGGCGAGCGCCGTGATCGCCGACGACGACGGGATATCGGACCTACTCGGACAGGCGATTGCGCACCTGAACCATCGAGACGCCCTGACGAGCCTGGCCGAGCGCTTGCGAGCCATCCAGGCCGAGCTGCGCGACGTGGCTGGGGAACTTCGCGACACCGCCGAGTCGATCGATGAGGATCCCGCACGTCTGGAGGAGATCCGCATGCGGCGCCAACTGCTCGTCGACATGCGTCGAAAGTACGGTGACACGATCGCTGAGGTCGTCGCCTATGGGCGGGAGGCGCGGGTGCGGTTGGACGAGTTGGTCGGACTCGAGGCACGAGCGGCGACGTTGGACACCGATCGGGAGATGGCGCGCCAGGCTCTCGTGGCAGCCCAGAACGCCGTTCGCGCCGTTCGCGAGGCGGCCGCGCCGAAGCTGGCCAAGAAGGTGCAGGCGGTGCTGCGTACTCTGGCGATGCCTCATGTCGTCGTCGGCGTGGACGTCGACGGTGATGCGGGCGACAAGGTGTCGTTCACCATCGCGGCCAATCCGGGAACCCCTCCACAGCCGCTCAACAAGGTCGCGTCTGGAGGCGAGCTCGCACGGACGATGTTGTCGCTACGACTCGTCCTCGGTGCGGGCCCCCAATGCGTGGTGTTCGACGAGGTGGACGCCGGAATCGGAGGCGAGGCAGCCGTGGCCGTCGCCAGCGCCCTCGCCGAGCTGGGTACGAAGGTCCAGGTCCTCGTCGTCACGCACCTCGCACAAGTGGCTGCAGGTGCGACGTCCCACGTGCACGTGGAAAAGGTGGTGTCGGGGTCTTCCACGGTGGCGACCGCTCGGGTGCTGGACAGAAGTGAGCGGGTGCAGGAGATCGCGCGGATGCTCTCCGGGGGAGTTGCGGAGCGGGCGGCGCTGGCTCACGCCGAGGAGTTGCTGGCGAGCGGGCTGCGCAAGGGGTCATCACGGGCCACCTAGGCCGTGCGGGTATGCTTACATCCCGTCATCAGACAACAGGTCGAATGACCTGAATCGAGACGGGAGCAGCGGGTGCCAAAGCATGTGTTCGTGACTGGCGGAGTGGCAAGCTCGCTCGGCAAGGGACTCACTGCTTCATCCCTCGGACGTCTCCTCAAGATGCGTGGCCTGCGCGTCACGATGCAGAAGCTCGATCCGTACATCAACGTCGATCCGGGAACGATGAATCCGTTCGAGCACGGCGAAGTCTTCGTCACCGACGACGGCGGGGAAACCGACCTCGACCTCGGACACTATGAGCGATTCATCGATGAGAACCTGTCTCGTGCATCGAACGCGACGACTGGCAGCATTTACCAGGCCGTTCTGGCTGCAGAACGACGGGGTGACTACCTCGGTCGCACGGTGCAAGTCATTCCCCATGTCACCGACGAGATCAAGCGACGCATTCAGCGCCTTGCAACGGACGACGTCGACGTGGTCATCACCGAGATCGGCGGAACCGTCGGCGACATCGAGATCCTTCCGTTCCTCGAGGCGGTCCGTCAGTTCAAGAACGAAGTAGGTCGCGACAACGTCTGCTACGTGCACGTGACCTTGGTTCCGTTCATCGGGCCGAGTGGCGAGCAAAAGACGAAGCCAACCCAGCACAGCGTCACCGAATTGCGATCGCGTGGCATCCAGCCCGACATCATCGTGTGCCGAAGCGACGAGCCGATCAGCGATCAGCTGAAGCGGAAGATCTCGAACCAGTGCGACGTCGAGGCCAAGAACGTGATCAACGCCGCCGATGCAAAGAACATCTATGAGTTGCCGCTGATCCTGCACGACGAAGGACTCGACACCCAGATTTGTTCGCTCCTGCGCCTCGAGGCACCGATCGATCTCACGCCGTGGCGTGCGCTGGTGGCCCGCGTCGAGGCATCCGTCGCACCGGTGCGAATCGGGCTCATCGGCAAGTACACCGAGCTGCACGATGCCTATCTGTCGGTTGTCGAGAGCCTCAAGCACGCGGGTTTTCACCACGGCGCACGGGTGGAAATCGTCTGGATCCAGGCCGAGGAGGTCGAGGGTCTCCTTGCGGACGAAAAGATGAAGTCGCTCGATGGCATCGTGATCCCGGGAGGATTCGGCCTGCGTGGCGTCGAGGGCAAGATTCGCGCGGCTGAATATGCCCGTGAAGCTGGTGTTCCCTGCCTCGGATTGTGCTTGGGAATGCAGGTGATGACCATCGAGTTCGCCCGCCACGTCCTCGGCATGGACAACGCGCACTCGACGGAGTTCGACCTTGCCACGCCATACCCGGTGATCGACATCATGAACGACCAACGCGACGTGACGGACAAGGGCGGCACGATGCGTCTTGGCGCCTACTACGCGGTCTTGGAGCCGGGCACGAAGGTCGCCGAGGCGTACGGGGAACCGGTGGTGAGCGAGCGACATCGACACCGCTATGAATTCAACGGAGCCTTCAAGTCACGCTTTGAAGCGGAAGGCTTCGTCTGCAGCGGTACCTCTCCAGATCGCCGACTTGTCGAGTTCATCGAGTTGAAGGATCACCCGTTCTGGGTGGGCACGCAAGCCCATCCGGAGTTCAAGAGTCGTCCCGATCGGCCGCATCCGTTGTTTCGCGAATTGATCGGTGCCTCGCTCGCATATCGTGCGCGACTCGGTAGGTCGATGGCTCCCGTGACGATCGAGGCTGACCAGACCGTCTCCTCGTGACCGACCCGTTTCGGTTCACCAAGCGTCGAGTCATCCATGAGTGGGGCGTGTGGTCGCTCGTCACCGACCATTTCGATGTGGACGGTGGGGAACCCTTTGCGCGGACCCACTTGACGACACCTGGTGCGGTGGCGGTCGTCGCCACCGACACCGACGGACCCGACTGCTCGGTCGTCCTCGTTCATCAATACCGCGCAACGGTGCGAGCCACGTGTTGGGAGCTTCCGGCTGGAATGTGCGACGTCGAGGACGAACCCCGGATCGAGACCGCAAAGCGCGAGCTGCGCGAGGAGGCGGGGCTCGTCGCCCAGACATGGCGCGAGATTGGCGGTGTCCGCCAGGCTTCGGGCATCTCGAATGCTCACGGCACCATCTTTTGGGCTCATGGACTTGAACCGGTGCAAGACGAGCGCCACGGACCCGAAGAAGTTGCCATGACGGTGCACAGACGGCCCCTCGTCGAGGTTCTCGGCATGATCGATTCGGGTGAAATGGACAACTCGCTCGCCGTCATCGGCATCCTGCGGGTTGCACGCCTGCTCGGGGTCTAAAATGTCGGGCGAGCTGCATCCATGGGTGGAGAGCTTTCTCACGTACATCTCCATCGAGCATGGGCGGTCTCCGCGGACGGTCGAGGCGTATCGACGTGACCTCGAGGCACTCGGACGCCACCTGCAGTCGACGTCGAAGACGGTCGAGGACTGCGAGCCCTCCGACATTGAGTCCTTCATCGCGAACCAGCGAAAGGTCGGACGTGCGGCAAAGTCGATCGCCCGTCAACTCGCTGCGTGTCGCACCTTCTTCAAGTTCGCCGTGCAGGAAAACCTGCGAGCGAGCGACCCGAGCGGCGTCGTCGACGGGGTGAGCGTGCCGTCGGGGATTCCGAAGGCACTGGACGAAGACGAAGTGGCCAGACTCCTTGCGGCCTGCACCGGGGTTGATTCGTACGCGCGGCGCGACCGAGCTCTGCTCGAGTTCCTCTACGCCACCGGGGCCCGCATCTCGGAGGCGTGCGGGTTGTCGCTGTCGGACCTCGACATGGATCAGCAGGTCGTTCGACTGTTCGGCAAGGGATCGAAGGAGCGCATCGTGCCCTTCGGTGGACCTGCGAAGCGAGCCCTCGAGGAGTGGTTGTCGCTCGGCGGGCGTGACGTGTTATCTCCGCGGCAATGGCGCACGCGAAGCGACGCCGACGCAGTGTTCCTCGGTCGTGGTGGCCGTCGTATCTCGCGGCAGGCGGCATGGAACATCGTGCGACGATACGCAGGGTTGGCAGGGCTCAAGGCGGAGATCTCTCCGCACGTCCTACGACATTCGTGTGCGACGCACATGCTCAAGCACGGTGCAGATCTTCGAGTCGTGCAAGAGTTGCTGGGCCACGCTTCGGTGAGTACGACCCAGATCTACACCCGGGTCGACAACGAGATGCTGTTTGCGGCCTATGCAGGCGCACATCCACGGGCAAAGGTGTCCTAGTGAGCAGGATTGGCCATCTCGTCCGTCGCACCTGGCTGAGTCTCGTGGATCGTCGGGTGTTGCCGGAGGACAGAGAAGTGGCACGCAGTGTTTTGACGGTCAAGGAGCATGAGTTGTGGGAGCGAATGTCCCACGTCGATCAGCGTCACAGCGTTCGCGTGCTGCGTCGATTCGACGCGCGACTCACCGATGCTCGGCGGGACGAGAGGGCGGCGGTGCTGCTCCACGACGTGGGGAAGTCGGAGTCCAACTTGGGGACCTTCAGACGAATCCTTGCGACTGCCGGAGTCGATCGATCGAGTCGCGCCCGGTCCTATCGGCGACATGAGGACCTTGGACGTGAGATGTTGTCGAACGCGGGTGTCGACTCTGTCGTCATCCGAAACTTGCAGGGAGAAGCGCGCCAGCAGTTCGCTGCCGCTTTCAAGGCGGCCGACGACGAATGACGATCAGCGCGGAGTGAGTCCGATCGCGCGATGTGCGCGATCGAGAGTTGCCGTCGCCACGTGTCGCGCACGTTCGGCACCGATGCGCAACAGGCGCGACAGTTCGGCCGGATCGCTGCGCAGCGCTGTGTAGCGAGACTGAATGGGTTCGAGCATCGCGGCAACGGCCAATCCGGTGTCCGTCTTCAACTTCCCGTATTGCGAGTATTGCTCGACGAGAGCACTCACCGGCGTCGATGTCGCCACGGACAGGATGTCGAGCAAATTACTGACGCCGGGTTTCTTGTCGCGATCGTAAGAAACCTCGTTGTCGCTGTCAGTGACGGCACGCTTGAACTTCTTCTCGATGTCGGCCGGTGAATCGGTGAGATAGATGATGCCCGCGTCGGTGTCGGTGGATTTGGACATCTTGTTCGTGGGTGCCTGCAGGTCCATGACCCTTGCTCCCGCCGCGGGAGTGACCGCTCGGGGGACGACGAAGGTGTCTCCGAAACGATGGTTGAAGCGCAGTGCGATGTCACGGGTGATCTCGATGTGTTGGCGCTGATCGTCTCCGACCGGAACTTCCTCTGCGTCGTAGAGCAGGATGTCGGCAGCCTGGAGGGCGGGGTAGGTGAAGAGTCCGGCTGAGACGAAATCGGCCTCGCGCTTGGCGGCCTTGTCCTTGAACTGAGTCATGCGTGACAGCTCGCCGAAGCTCACGGTGCATTCCATGATCCAGCCGAGCTGCGAGTGTTCGGCCACGTGGGACTGCACGAAGACCGTGGCAACCTGCGGGTCGAGCCCAACGGCAAAGAGCATGGCGGCTAGCTCGACGGTGTTGTCGCCGAGGACGCCAGGGGTCTCCGTCACGGTGAGGGCATGCAGGTCCACGATGCCGTGGAAGACGTCGCCACGATGTTGGCCGTCGACCCAGTTGCGTAGGGCCCCGAGATAGTTGCCGAGGTGTACCTGCCCCGTCGGTTGAATGCACGAGAGCACGCGAGCCACGAAACCACGCTAGTGGAAGGCTTCCCGACGGGCCCGCCTTGATTACGATGTGTCCGTGACGTACGAGGTAGCAACGCCGGTCTACGACGGACCGTTCGATCTTCTGCTGCACCTCATCCTGAAAGAGGAAGTCGACATCCACGAGATCAGCCTGCTGACCATCGTGGAGGCCTACCTGGCCGAGGTGTCCAAGATGGACACGCTGGACCTGGAGGTTGCCACGGAGTTTCTGCTGATCGCGGCCACGCTCGTCGAGCTAAAGACCCGTCGGCTCCTGCCGAGCCGGGAAAACGTGGATTTGGATGAGGAACTCGCGCTGTGGGAGCAGCGTGACTTGTTGCTCTCGCGTCTGCTCGACTGCAAGACCTTCAAGGACGTCGCGGGTCTCTTCTCGTCGCTCTTCGAGCGTTCGGCATTGTCCTTTCCCCGTCGTAGCGGACCTGACGAGCGATTCGCCGAGTTGATGCCCGACATCCTCGAGGGGGTCACACCCTTGCGCCTGCAACGTGCGTTCGTTCGCTCGATCATGCCCAAGCCGCCGACGTCGATCCTGCTCGACCACGTCGCTCCGATCGGTGTGAGCGTCGCAGATGCGCTTCTCGAGTTGGTGGAGACGTTGCCGTCGATGGGTCGCGTCACGTTCAGGGAGTTGACCGTCGCGATTCGCGATCGAATCCACGTCGTGGTGCGATTCCTTGCACTGCTCGAGTTGTTCAAGCAGCGTCGCGTGGACCTGGAGCAAACCGAACGGTTCGGTGACATCACCGTGACCTGGATCGGCGGGGAGAACGTCTCGTTCGATCCGACCTTCGACATCGACGACTATGAAGGGTGAGCAATGAGCGCTGACAGTCATCACGTGGATCGCGACGACGTACAGGTCGTGCGTGCCCTCGAGGCGATCCTGATGGTCGCGATGGAGCCCGTCGATCCGTCTCTTCTCGCCCAGTTGTTGGAAAAGCCCGTGTCGGTGATCGAGGACCTGTGTGCGGGACTCGCCGGCGCATACGCCGAGGCGGGTCATGGTTTCGAGCTCGTCAAAGTGGCCGGCGGCTACCGATTGCAGTCCCATCCGGACGTCGCAGCGTACGTCGAGCGTTTCGTGCTCGATAGTCAGCAGGCTCGCATCTCCCAGGCCGCGCTCGAGACGCTTGCGATCATCGCGTACAAGCAGCCGATCTCTCGCGGTCAGGTGGCCGCGATTCGCGGTGTCGATCCAGATGCGGTGATGCGTACGCTGCATGCGCGCGGTTACATCACCGAGGTCGGGCGGGACGATGGTCCCGGTCAGGCGGTGCTCTACGGCACGACACCATTGTTCCTTGAGCGCCTTGGGCTGGAGTCGATCGAAGCGTTGCCCTCGATCGCCGAATTCGTGCCCGATGCTCGAGTCGTCGAAGCACTTGAGCAGGGACTGCGCATCGTGCCCCAAGCGACACCCGACGTAGAACAGGCGTGACGAACGAGGCGTCCGCGGAAGGGGAGCGCCTTCAGAAAGTGCTCGCCGCGCGAGGCTGGGGTTCTCGTCGCGTGTGCGAGGAGATGATCGAAGCGGGTCGCGTCACGGTCAACGGTCAGCTCGCCCGGTTGGGTCAGCGGGTCGACGTGGAACATGATCTCGTCGAAGTGGATGGTGCACCAGTCGGCGTTCGACCCGATTTCGTCTATTACCTGCTGAACAAGCCTGTCGGTGTCGTCTCCACCGCAAAGGACACCCACGATCGGGAGACCGTGGTCGACTTGGTTCCCGATTCGCCACGCGTCTATCCCGTCGGGCGATTGGACGCGGAGACCGAAGGGCTCCTGCTTCTCACCAACGACGGCGAATTGACGCATCGCCTGACGCATCCAAAATTCGGCGTGGAGAAGGAATACATGGCACATGTCGAGTCCTCCGACAAGGGCGTTCCCGGACACGCCTTGACCGCCCTTCGCAATGGGGTCGACATCGGGGATGGTGTCACCTCGCCCGCAGAAGTGGGTGAATTGCAGCCGGGTGTGCTGCGCATCGTCATCCACGAAGGCAGGAACCGTCAGGTTCGTCGCATGTGCGAGGCCGTCGGCCATCCGGTCGTGCGTCTCGTGCGAACACGGATCGGTCCGCTCACCGATCGATCGCTGCGACCTGGGCAGTGGCGTGAACTCACCTTGGCCGAGGTCCGTTCATTAATCGAGGCAGTCGCGGGCGCACCCACGGATACCCTGTAAATCCATGCGCAGCGTGAATGTCGTCGGTCTCGGCCTGATTGGCGGCTCGCTCGCTTCGGCTCTCACCCAACGGGGTTGGACCGTGCACGGGATCGACGTCGACGAGGCTCGCGTGCAGGAGGCGAAGGAATTGGGGCTCGTCGTGGACGGGTCACTCGACCGTGATGCCGTCGTCACGTTCGTCGCAACGCCAGTGTCTTCGACGACCGAGGCCGTCCTGACAGTCCTCGAGTCAACGACGGGAATCGTGACCGACGTCGGCGGAGTCAAAGCTCCGATAACCCAGGCGGTCACTGATTCGCGATTCGTTGCCGGTCATCCGATGGCGGGGAGCGAACTTGTCGGTCTCGCTGGCGCTGATCCGGATCTCTTTCAATCAGCGACGTGGGTGCTGTGTCCGTCGTCGACGACGGCCGATGCCACCTTCGAGGGCGTGGCATCGGTAGTCAAGGAACTCGGGGCCGAGATCGTCGCTCTCGACGCAGCGCGCCACGATGAACTGGTGGCGATCGTCAGCCACCTGCCACATCTCACCGCGGCGACCTTGATGGGTCTGGCGAGTGAGCGATCCCAGGAGCACGTCGCCGTGCTTCGGCTCGCTGCTGGCGGGTTTCGCGACATGACTCGTATTGCAAGCGGTCATCCCGGGATTTGGTTGGACGTCTGCAAGGAGAATCGCGACGCCATCCTCGGCGCGCTCGACCTGATGCAAGACGGACTTCGAGAGATGCGCGACATCGTCGAGCGAGGCGACAGCGCCAAGCTGCAGGAGCGCCTGCAACGTGCACGAGTCGCTCGCTCGAACATCCCCGGTCGCGTGCGAGACCTGCTGGATGTCTGCGAGTTCCGTATTCCCATCCCGGACAGATCTGGCGCCGCCGCAGAGATCTTCGCACTCGCTGCAGAACTCGGCGTCAACGTGGCGAACTTCGAGGTGTCGCACTCGGTCGAGGGAGATCGTGGCGTTCTCATCGTGGTCGTCGACACGGCACAGGCCGACATGTTCAAGGGCGGGCTGATGGCACGAGGTTTTCGTCCGGTCGTCCAGCGAATCGAGTGAACGTGTTCGTCGTCCCTCGGCTCCATGGTCCGATTCGGCAAACCGTGAACGTGCCAGGCTCCAAGAGCCTTGCAAACCGGGCGCTCGTGATTGCCGGCCTTGTCGGTGACGTCGTCGTGTCGAACGTGCCCGATGGCGACGACACGGTGGCGATGTGCGACGCGCTCGGGATCCTCGGCGCACAGGTGACGCGGGACGATTCGTCCGTGCGGGTGGGGCGGCCCATCGATCGATCGAGGTCGAATTCGGTGACGGTCGACGCCCGTCTGGCGGGGACGACGTCGAGGTTTCTCATCGCCCTCGCTGCGCTGATCGACGGCGACACCACGGTGACGGGCGAGGAGGCGCTTCGTCGCCGGCCGATGGACGAGCTGGTTCTTGCGCTTCGTTCACTCGGGGCACGAGTGTCGTCGACGGACGGGTCGAATCGGCTTCCGTTGACCATCGCACGAGCCGGGTGCGGTGGTGGGCGAGTCACCTTGTCGGGCGAGGTCTCCAGCCAGTTCATCTCGGCATTGATGATGATTGCCCCACAGTTGCGCGGAGGGCTGACGATTGAGTTGAGCGGAGATCTCGTCTCGGCGTCGTACGTCGGGTTGACGTCACGTGTGATGTCGCACTTTGGCGTCGATCCGTTGGTGTCGGGCGGCGAGATCGCGATTCCTGAGGGTGCCTACGAGTCCCGCAATTTTGCGGTTGCACCCGACGCGTCGTCTGCCTCGTATCCGCTTGCGCTCGTCGCCCTTCATGGCGGCTCCGTGCGCGTTCCCGGTCTCGCTCGCTCGCAGGACCAAGGAGACTTTCGCATTCTCGACTATCTGCGCGCCGCGGGTTGCGAAGTGGAGGTGGCCGGAGACGACGTCGTCATCGAGCGGGATCCATCCAGTGAACTTCGAGCAGTGGATCTCGACATGAGGGATTCATCCGATCTGGTTCCGACGATGGCGATCGTGGCGGCTCTGGCCCGTGGTGTGAGCAGGATTCGTGGCGTCGGCTTCATTCGCAACAAGGAGTCGGACCGCATCGGGGACCTCGCTCACGAGCTGCGGGTGTTGGGATGCGACGTCGTGGAAGAGAGTGACGGACTTTCGATCACCGGTGGCACGTTGCATGGTGGGAAGGTCTCGACGCATCACGATCATCGTTTGGCGATGGCATTCGGCCTCATCGGGACGATCGTCGAGGGTGTGACGCTTGACGACGAGTCGGTCGTGTCGAAGAGTTGGCCGTCGTATTGGACGGACATGGGGATCACCAGGATCTGAAATCCGGGTTGACCCGACGGTGTGAGAATCGTGGGGCTCGATAGTCGAGGGAGAGACAACGCACCACCCACCATCGTGACCCTGCGTATGGCTCCAGATGGGCGAGCATCTCGTCGTCTGTGCCGCGAGGGCGCTGCGTGAGGGCCCACGAGACGGTGTTCTTCAGGTGGAAGTCGCCGACGGGTAGGGCATCTGCGTCCCCGAATGCGTTTCCGGCAGCCACGGCGAGGGTCCACGGTCCGCACCCGACGACGTCTCGTGTCACGGCGTGCACGTCGCGCATGGACGAAACCGAGTCGAGCACGCCACGTCGTGCGAGGTCGGCCACCAGCCTGATCGTGTGGGCGCGACGCCTCTCCACGCCCATTCGATGAAAGTCTGCGACGCTGAGGGAGCACACTGCTTCGGGATCAGGAGTTGACCAGAGAGGATCCCCCCACGGATGCTCGAGTATCCGACCTGAGGCGCGCACCAGCCGAGCCCACTGCGCCGTGGCGTCTCGTGCGGTGATCCGCTGACCGAGCACGGCTTTCACGAGTTCGGGAAAGACCTCACCATTTCCTGCGATGCGCAGTGCGCGGTGTCTCCTTGCGGCACGTCGAACCGCCTCGTGTGCGATCGTCGAGGGAGGGTTCATGTGGTCGGAGCCGACGAGGAGCCTGAGGAGGCGGTCGTCGTCGTGGGAAAGGACGTAGGTCGTCGAACCCTCGTGGCAAATCCAGTTGAGGTGTACGACGTCTCGTTGTCGTGCGAATGTGAAGGAGGTGTCGCTGGATCGAGCCGTTGGGTCCCCGATGCCGGCGATGAGCGGGGAGAGGGTCCCTCGATGATGGGGCCATGGGACGCTGACCGAAGATCCGGTGCCGACGAGCCGGGACATCCTCCGAGTGTCGCAGAGCGGTGTGCCCTGGTGGCGCGTCAAGTACTGTCGCCGAATGGCGAGTGTGCGACCAGGGTTCAGCGAGCTCCCATTGGAGGCGCGTCTGCCGGCTTCCCACCCGCGATTCGCCCACATCATGGCGCTGCACGCGCAGGCCGTCGCAAGTGGAGCCCCGTGCTACCGGGACCCCGCGACCGGACTCTCGGTGATGACGGCGGACTTTCTTGCGTCGAGGGGGTACTGCTGTGCGAGCGGCTGTCGCCACTGTCCCTTCGAGCAGGGCTCGTGAACTAGATTTGGCGCATCGACCGCACGAAGGAGACAGGGTGAGCCAAGACCGCGAGATCATGACGTGGGAATCGTTCGGCGTGGCGAGTCGAGAGTTGGCGATTCAGGTTGCCGAGAGCGGCTACGAACCGGACATCATCCTGGCCATTGCTCGCGGCGGACTGATGTCCGCTGGCGCGTTGGGATATGCCCTGTCGGTCAAGAACACCTACACGATGAACGTCGAGTTCTACACCGGCGTGAACGAGCGCTTGGCGGTGCCGATGATCCTGCCACCCGTCCCGAGCCTTGTTGATCTGAAGGACTCGAAGGTCTTGATCGTCGATGACGTTGCCGACACTGGGCACACCTTGAATCACGTCCTCGAGTTTTGCAAGGGCCAGATGGCCGACAGTCGACTCGCCGTGCTGTATGAGAAGTCGCAGTCGATCGTCAAGTGCGACTACGTCTGGAAGTACACCGACAAGTGGATCAACTTCCCGTGGAGCGACAAAGAGCCCGTCGCCAAGCGTGCGTGGAGCGTGCGCGACGCGTGATCAGCTCGACCACTGACCTCGCTCGCTAAGCGCGGTCGCAAGCGTGGAGAGTGAGTCGGTCATAATTCCGTCTACTCCGAGGTCGAGCAGCTCGTCGATCTCTGAGCGTGCGTCAATCGTCCAGACGTGGACGTGGAGCCCGAGGTCATGTGCATGGTTGACGAACGCCGCATCAACGATCGGTATCGGACCTTGACGAGGCGGCACCTGTGCCGCAAGGGGAACCAGTTCACGAGGCTGAGTCTTCGTCCAGCTTCGGAGACGCAGCATGGCGACCTCTTTCGGCCCCATCGAACTGCACAGACCCGGACCGAGGGCCTCCCGAATTGCACCCAGTCTGCGATCGCTGAACGATCCCACGCACACGCGGTCGATCAAGTCGTGCTCGCGGATCGCCCGAATCAACGGTTCGACCGCGGGGTCTGCCTTGCAGTCGATGTTGATGCGAAGCGTGGGCCACGTCGTCACGAGCTCCTCGAGGGTTGGAATGTGCTCGGTGCCATGGACGCGAATTGCCGAGATGTCCTTGGCGGAAAGGTCGTTGATCTTTGCGTCGATGCCACACGTACGGGAGAGGTCGTCGTCGTGGAAGGCGAAGAGCACCCCGTCAGCGGAGGCATGCACGTCTGTTTCCACGTAGCGGTAGCCGGCTTCAACCGCCTTGGCAAAGGCTGACATGGTGTTCTCGGGTGCGTCGCTCGCGCCACCCCGATGGGCGAAGGCGATCGGGGTCGGGCTGTCGAGGAACGGATGTCTGGCTGCCACGGCGTGTCAGATCGATCGTCCGGCGGCCGCCCAGTATTCGTCCTTGAGGAGTCGCTTGTAGAGCTTGCCCGTCGGATGGCGGGGAAGCTCAGGTCGAAAATCGATCGAACGCGGACACTTGAGGTCGGCGAGATGCTCGCGGCAATAGGCGATGAGTTCCTGTTCGAGGCGGCGTGCGGCCTCTGGTTCTGCAGGCATCGTTGCAGGTTGGACGACCGCCTTCACCTCCTCGCCGAACTCTTCGTGCGGAATGCCGAACACGGCGACGTCGGTGACGGATGGGTGGTTGATGAGGACGTTCTCGGCTTCTTGGGGATAGATGTTGACGCCACCCGAGATGATCATGAACGCCTTGCGATCGGTGAGGTACAGGAAGTTGTCCTTGTCGAGATAGCCGATGTCGCCGAGGGTCGTCCATCCGCGACCCTTCGGGTCACGAGAAGCCTTCGTCTTCTCCGGGTCGTTGTGATACTCGAAGTGGGCGTTGGACTCGAAGTAGATGGTTCCCGATTCGCCCGTTGGCAACTCGTTGCCTTCGTCGTCGCAGATGTGGATGACGGCGTTCAACGATTGTCCAACGGTTCCTTGGTGGGCGAGCCAGGACTCGGAATTGCAGTAGACGAAGCCGTTGCCTTCGCTTCCTGCGTAGTACTCGTGGATGATCGGTCCGAACCAGTCGATCATGCCCAACTTGACGGGTATCGGGCAGGGTGCTGCGGCGTGGAAGACGCACTTGAGCGAGGACACGTCGTAACGTGAGCGGACGTCCGGTGGCAGCTTGAGCATGCGAACGAACATCGTCGGGACCGTCTGGCTGTGGGTGATGCGGTACTTTTCGACTGCGCGCAAGAACTCCTCGGCATCAAAGTGGTCCATGATCACCGATGTGCCGCCAAGGCGGTGCACGACCATGTTCCATCGAAGTGGGGCTGCGTGATACAGCGGGGCGGGCGAGAGGTAGACCATCGAGTCGTCCATCGCAAGAAGGAACTGTCCGAGTCCGGCGAGTGGGACGGGTGATCCGAGAGGAGCCCCCGTCGTCTGCAGTCGGACGCCTTTAGGTCGCCCAGTGGTGCCGCTCGAATACAACATGTCCGAACCGTCGACTCGATCGGGAAGGGGGTCTGCCGAGGCACGGTTGACCGCAACGTCGAAGTCGTCGAAGCCATCAATTGCGCCGTCGATCATGAGCCGGAGCGTCACGTTGGGAATCTTGTCGGCGACTGCTGCAACCTGATCGGCCAAATAGGACGAGGTGATGAGGGCCTTGGCCCCACAGTCGTTGATGATGTAGGACAACTCATCTGCCGTCAGTCGGCTGGAACATGCCGTGTAGATGAGGCCGGCATAGTGACAACCCCAAATCACGTCGAAGAAGCGCTCGTGATTCTCGAGACACACCGCGACGTTGTCGCCCGGAGCGAGTCCGGCATCTGCCAGGAGTCGTGACACGCGATTGGCAGAAAGGTCGAGTTCCCGATAGGTGATCGTCTTGCCCGTCGACGCCATGATGACGGCAGGTTTGTCCGGAGTGGTCTGGGCGATGTGGCCTGGGAACATGACTAGAACGGTAGTCTGAGCCCGCGTGAGGGAAAATGTCGGTCTTTGACGAATTCCGAGCGCTCGTCGGCCATCCAGACTCAGAGATCGACCTTGGGCGCGCATGCGCGCTCGTGTGCGAAGCGGGTGGGCATGAGGACGCACGCGTGGTCGTCGAGGACCAACTCCGTGCACTCGAGACGATGGTCGTCGGATCGACCCTCGTCGAGATCGTCCGCAGCCTCCGCGATGACCTCGGTTTTTCGGGGGACTCCCACACCTACGACGATCCCGAGAACTCGATGCTGCACCTCGTCATCGAGCGGAGACGAGGCCTGCCCATTTTGCTTGCCGTCGTCGTCCACGAAGTGTGTCGCCGCAAGGCAATTCCGATGCGCATCATTGGCCTGCCGGGCCACGTCCTGGTGAGCGATGCCCAGACCCCTGCGACGTATCTGGACCCCTTCCACGGAGCCACGCCGATGACGGCGAGTGGGGCCCAAGGCCTGTACGAATCGATGACCGGGTTGAACAACTTTGCACCGAGTTTCCTCGATCCAATCGGGGAACGGGCCGTGATGTGGCGGATCCTCAACAACCTCGCCTCGCGCTTTCGACGAGACGGTGACGTCGCCAACCTTCGATGGGTGATGAAACTGCGCACGTCCTTTCCCGACGTCGGCCCGGAGGTCGACCGCGAATTTGCTCGCCTCATGGGTTCGACGAACTAGCCAGCGACTACCGTACGGGTGTCGAGGAATCGGGGGTGTGTGGTGGCTGACACGGAAACACTGGATCTAGAGCAGCGGGTCGACGAGCTCTTGTCGTCGCATCCACCTCGCAAGGTCTCGGCCAAGGACTTCCTTGGTGCGCAATACGACGCCGGTCTCGCATGGGTTCATTTTCCGCAAGGCTTCGGTGGCCTCGGTCTGTCGCCTCGACACCAAAAGACGATCAACGAAAAGGTGTTCCACGCCGGGGCACCCAGTTCCTATGCGCGCAACCCGATCGGGTATGGAATGTGTGGACCGACCGTCGTGGAGTGGGGATCGCAGGAACACAAGGCTCGCTACCTGCGCCCATTGTTCACCGGTGAGGAGATTTGGTGTCAGTTGTTCTCGGAGCCCGGTTCGGGATCCGACTTCGCCGGTTTGTCGGCGCGAGCAGTTCGAGACGGCGACGAGTGGGTGATCAACGGTCAGAAGGTCTGGACGACGCTTGCTCACTTGTCGCGCTATGGCCTGCTGGTCGTTCGGACCGACGCCGAGGCGGTGAAGCATGCCGGACTCACGGCGGTCATTGTCGACATGCACGCCCCTGGGGTCGAGGTTCGACCACTTCGCCAGATGACGGGCGAGGCCGAATTCAACGAGGTCTACTTCACGGACGTTCGCGTTCCGGTGAGCTCGACCCTTGGTTCACCGGGCGATGGTTGGCGCGTCAGTCTGACGACCCTCATGAACGAGCGCGTGGCGATCGGTGGAGCGATTCCTCAGCAGGGGTCGGGTCCGATTCGCGAGGCCGTCAAACTGTGGCAGGGGCTGGATCCGTCGATGCGCGACGATTCGCGGAAAGACGAGCTGATGAAGCTCTGGATTCGAGCCGAAGTGCTTCGACTGACCAACATTCGGGCTGGCCAGAGTCGCAAGATGGGCGTGCCGGGACCCGAAGGGTCGATCGGCAAGATGGCGAGTGCCGACTTGAACAAGGAGACGTACGAGTTCTGCGTCGAGTTGATGGGTGCACATGGCATGTTGTACGGGAGCTACGAAATGGTGCGTCCGGAAACCGCGATGGGCTTCGACTCGGTCCCCAAGGCATTCTTGAGAGCCCGCGCGAACAGCATCGAGGGCGGCACGAGTGAGGTCATGCGCAACATTCTCGGTGAGCGAGTGCTCGGCTTGCCGGGTGACGTGCGCGTCGATCGTGACGTCGCGTGGAGCAAGGTTCCACGAAACTAGGCGAGTGAGGCGAGCACGGTGCTCGCAGCGATCCTTCGATCGGCAGTGCCGACTGTCGGCCGAGGTTTGCCGAGCAGACGGGAATGCGTGGACGTGAGCGTCTCTTGCAGTTCGCGCAGGTTGCGGGGAGGCGGAAAGTACTCGTCCTCCGTCGTCGTGCGCACCTCTTCGACACCGTTGATGGGGTCGAGATGACGGATCAGCTCGGCAACCACCTCGTCGGGGGCCGACGCTCCGGCGGTGACACCGACGAGACCTTCCACTGGCTCGGTCAGTTCGGCGACCGAGTTGATGCGCAAGACCTTCGGACAGCCCTCGTCTGCGGCGAGTTTGGCGAGAGCGACGGTGTTCGACGAATTCGCCGAACCGATGACGATCATCACGTCGACGCGCGAGGCGATCTCCATCAGTGCGGTCTGGCGGTTGGTGGTCGCAAAACAGAGGTCGCTTCGGCCAGGTGACCACAACTGGGGGAACTTCACCTTGACGGCTTCTGCAATTCCGGACCAGTCACGGTGCGACAACGTCGTTTGAGCGAGCAGCGCGACCGGTTCGTCGAATGACGGCAGGTTGGCAACGTCCTCGACGCTTTCGACCCGTGAGATGGCCTGCGGTGCAACTGCCATCGTGCCGATGGCTTCTTCATGGCCTTCATGTCCGACGTAGACGATTCGGAAGCCTTTGCCGGCGCGCACCTTCACCTCATGGTGGACCTTCGTGACGAGTGGACACACCGCGTCTACTGCGTAGCGCTGGGCCCCGTGGGCCGCGGTCACGACGCTCGGTGCTGATCCATGCGCAGACAGCATGACGGGTCGGCCCGCTGGCACCTGGTCAATGTCGTCGACGAAGACGACGCCCATCGACTCGAACCGATCGACCACGGTCTTGTTGTGGACGATCTCGTGGTAGCAGTACACGGGCGCCGGAAACGTGCGAACCATCCATGCGAGTGCCTTGATGGCCATCTCGACGCCCGCACAGAAGCCCCGTGGTGATGCGAGAAGGACACGTTCGACCCGATGTTGCATCACCACCTGATTCTACGAAGCAACGCACGACGATGTCGGTTCCGGCCTGCATTGAGGAGAGCACCGTAGAATGAACCGATGAGCGCGCGCCTTCCGTCCGTCGTCATCGTCGGAAGACCGAACGTCGGCAAGAGCACGCTGTTCAACCGTTTCGTTGGATCGCAGGTCGCGATCGTCGAAGACCAGCCAGGCGTTACCCGCGACCGCTTCGAGCGGGAGGTGGAGTGGACGGGCAAGCGCTTCATGTTGTCGGACACCGGTGGCTGGATGCCCGGAGGCACCGAGTTGGACGCCAAGGTGAGCCACCAGGTCGAAGAGGCTGCCTCGAACGCGGATCTCATCTTGTTCGTCGTGGACACCTCGATCGGGGTGACCGACGACGACGAGCTGATCGCCACGTGGCTTCGCAGACTTGGCAGGCCGGTCGTCGTCGTGGCGAACAAGGTCGATTCGGACAAGCGCGATGCGGAGCGATGGGAGTTCCTGCAACTCGGCTTCGGGGACCCAGTGCCGGTGTCGGCTCTCCATGGTCGCAAGTCGGGAGACCTGCTCGATGACATCATCTCCGCCGTCGAGGCAGTCGACATCGAGGATGTGCAAGTCGCCGTGCGAATCGAAGATGGCGTGCCACGTGTGGCGCTCGTCGGTCGACCGAACGTGGGCAAGTCGACGCTGTTCAACCGTCTCGTCGGCGAAGATCGTTCGATCACCCACGACATGCCGGGCACGACGCGCGACGCGATCGACACTCGGGTCGAAACGCCCGACGGTCCGATCGTGTTCGTGGACACCGCAGGTATGCGCAAGAAGAGCAAGGTCGACGAGTCGGCCGAGTACTACTCGTTCGTGCGAGCGCTTCGCGCGGTGGACGAATCCGACGTCGCACTTCTCGTCATCGATTCGACCGAGGGGGTGACGTCGCAGGATCAGCGACTCGCCGAGCGCATCGATGCAGCGGGATGTCCGTTGATCGTCGTGTTGAACAAGTGGGACCTGTTGAACGACGACGACAAGACGAAGATGGATCTCGACTTGGCTCGCAAGTTGTACTTCATCGGAGATTCTCCGATCCTGCGCATGTCGGCCCTCACCGGCAAGGGTGTGCACAGACTCCAGCCTCTGCTGGTGGATTCGATCAACGATTATCACAAGCGGGTCCCAACGAGGGACGTGAATCGCGTCATCGCCGAGGCCCAGCAGAAACAGCCTGCAGGGAGTGGCGCACGCGTGCTGTATGCACTGCAGGGGGCCAACGACCCTCCGACGTTCACCCTGTTCGTCAACAGGGAACTTCCACAGCCGTACTTGCGGTATCTCGAACGGTGCATTCGTGAACACTTCGAATTCGGGTCCACACCGATCAAGATGCGCGTGCGAAAGCGCGGAGATTGACACGATGCCCTGGTGCGAACCATGCGCCAAGTACTTGACGCCGACTGCGGTCGATGAGGACGGCCGGTGTCCGTCATGTGGGGAGATGGTGCAGGTGCACGACGCCCATGGACGCATCACGGCGAAGAACCTCGACTTGAAGGCTCTTGCCGCAGAGGGCGACGAGGACGTCAGCGCCCCGTGGCACTTCAAGCTGCTCGTCGGACTGTTGTGCGCCTACTTCGCGTGGCGAATCATCGATCTCTTCCGCTGAAGGGTCGGTACGGAGATAGGCTCAGGGCGATACGGGCTGTAGCGCAGCTTGGTTAGCGCGCTTGTCTGGGGGACAAGAGGTCGTGGGTTCAAATCCCGCCAGCCCGACGAGTGTTCAGGCTCCCACGCTGATCGCCACGACGCTGGCGATCGCCACACCGACGCCAAGCATCTGCCCTTTGTGGATGCGCTCCTTGTCGATGCGCATGGCCAGGATGACCGTGGAGGCCGGATACAGCGAGGTGATCACACCGACGAGCGACAGCATGCCGGAGCGGGCCGCTGTGAGGTAGAGCGAATTGGCGAGCGTGTCGAGGACGCCAGAGAGGATGGCAAAGGTTCCGACGTTGCGTGTGACTCGCAGGGAGCGATACCCGATGAGGCCGACGATCGCGACGGTCGGCACGCTCGTCATTCGTTGGGCGAGGAGCGGCCAAAGTCCGGCATCGTCGGACGTCTGTGCGAGGCAGACGAAGATGAGACCGAATCCGCTTCCGGCGATGAGCGACAACCAGATCGCACGGGACTGCACCTGTGTCTGGGTGGATGAGAGCACGTCGCCGATGAGTGCAACTGCGATCGGCGCGAGACCGATTCCCACGTAGGAGATGGCGCTTGGTCGTTCACCTTGGGCGATGCCCACGATGACGGGCATGGCGATGTTGACGACGGCGGTGATCGGTGCCACCACGGTCATCGGTCCGACGGCCATCGCACGATAAAACGTGACAAGGGCGAGTGCGCCCCCAAAACCTGCACCCGCGCTCCACAGGAAGTCGGTGCGACCCATGACAGAAGTACCGCTGGCGTAGACGAGTCCGCAGAGCAGGAGCAGGGCAACGGATTGACCGGCGAACGTGACGGCGGGGGCGGGGGATTGTCTGGTCGCGCGACCCCCGAGGTAGTCGGCTATGCCATACGTGGTGGCAGCCCCGAGAGCCCACAAAATAGCCATTTGTGGAGTGTATGAGAATCCTCAGGTGACCTCAGGAACGGCGGTAGCCTTTCGTGAGGAGGTTTCACATGTCAAGCAAGTCCATGTTTGCAAAGGCTGGAGTCGTCGTCGCGTCCGTGGCGCTCGGCTCGGTCGTCGGAAGTTTCATTTCGGTGTCGGCCGCCCCGACGTCCGTGGTCGTGTGTGCGTCGAAGTCGACGGGTGCCTTGCGGTACTCGAAGGCTGGCACGTGCCGTTCCACGGAGACCAAGTTGACCCTCGGCCAAGAAGGTCCTGCCGGCCCAGCTGGTGAGAAGGGTGCTACTGGTGCAACTGGGACGTACTCGGGAACCGTCGGCATCCGCACGATCAGCACCTCGGCTGCAACGCTCGAATTGGCTGACGCCGGCAAGGTCCTCGTCGTGACCGTCGGAACCGACATCACGGTTCCCGCAGACGCGACCGTCAACTTCCCGGTCGGAACGCGGATCGAGATCGCTCGCACCACTGGTTCGCCGACGTTGACCGGAGCCGCAGGAGTGACCGTGAACGGCATCTCCGCACCGGGAGCTGCGAGCTTCGACTCGGGCACTTACCAGCAGGGAATTCTCATCAAGACCGCGGCCAACACGTGGATCTTGTTGAAGATGCCAGACCAGTCATAGTTCTTCTCGAGCCCTGATCGAAATGCGGGGCCTCGGAACACTGATCAACACAGCCACCGTCGTCATCGGCGGTGGCTGTGGTGTTTTTTGGGGTCGAAAGATTCCTGTTCGAGTGAAGGATCTCGTCGTCCAGACGATCGGTCTCGTGACGATCGGTCTGGGGCTGTCTGACGTCCTCAAGACCCACAACATGGTCATTCCGCTCGTCGCGCTCGTACTCGGCGGAATCGTGGGTGAGATGTTGAGAATCGAAGATGGTCTCCAGCGCCTCGGGGTGGTTCTGCAGCGTCGCTTCGCCTCTGGTGCGGACGAATCGTCGTTCGTGAAAGGGTTCGTGACCGCGTCGCTCCTGTTCTGTGTCGGTCCGCTCACCATTCTCGGGGCGCTCGAGGACGCGTCAGGCAAGACGCCCCAGCTCTACATCATCAAGGGCACCCTGGATGGATTCATGTCGATGATCCTGACAGCTGCTCACGGCATCGGGGCTGCCTTCAGTGCGGTGTCGGTGTTCGTCGTTCAAGGGTCGTTGACACTGATGGGAACTCCACTGGAAAGCGTGTTGTCGGAGCGTATGCAAGTCGAGCTTTTTGCAACCGGCGGCTTTGCGGTGCTCGCAATTGGCCTCAATCTTCTCGGACTCACCAAGATCCGGCTGGGCAGTCTCTTGCCGTCGCTCGTCCTCGCGCCCGTACTCGTGTGGCTGTGGGCGGTGCCAGACGGTGTGTTGAGCTGACCATGTGTGGTCGCTTCCTTCGCACCTCTTCGCTAGACGAGGTCGTTCAGGCGTTCGAGGCGCACGGTGGGGCGTCACTAGGAACGTCGTTCAACGTCGCCCCGACGACGCTCGTGTATGCGATTCGTCATGACGAAACTCAGCGGGTCGTCGAGTCGATGTCGTGGGGCTTGATTCCGTTTTGGTCCAAAGATGCGTCTCGGGCGGCGAACGCAATCAACGCCCGTGTCGAGACGATCACCGAGAAGCCGAGCTTTCGCCATCTCGTCAATCGACATCGTTGCGTTCTCCCGCTCGATGGCTACTACGAGTGGGACACGGTGACGTGGAAGGGGAAGGGCTCTCCCAAGCAGCCGTATCTCGTGAGTGCGCGACACGGGGGAGCACTCGACCACGGTGGAATGCTGGGAGCGGCCGGGCTCTGGTCGACGTGGAGAGATCCTCACGATGGGGTCGAGGTGCACACCGTTGCGATGGTCACGACGGAGTCGACGAACCGTCTCGCCGACATCCACCATCGCATGCCGCTGCTGCTCGATCACGAGGAGCTGCGCGAGTGGCTGGACGTGGAGCGCGAACTCCCGACATGGGTGTCCGCTCGACGGGAGACCACGGACGTCGAGATAAGAGCAGTGTCCACACGCGTGAATTCGGTGCGCAACAACGACGCCGGCTTGATCGAGCCAATCGACCATCCCGAAGGGGAGCCGACGCTCTTTTGATCACAGCTCGGCGATGATCCGATTGGCTGCGGCGTGAAGCTCGCTTGGTTCGACAAATCGAGCCGCATTGTCGAACGAGACGTGTTCGAGACCGTTCGCCGGAATGACGTGCAGGTGCACGTGGGGCACCTCGAAGCCAGCGATGATGAGTGCTGCCCGCTGACATCCGAATGCCCGTATTTGGGCGTTGCCGATGCGGTGGGCGAGGTGGAACAGGTGGTTTGCTCGTTCCATCGGGAGGTCCGTCCATCGGTCGACTTCGAGTCTCGGGATGACGAGGACGTGCCCCTCGTTGATCGGGTTGATCGTCATGATCGCGACCGCCAGGTCGTCGCGGTGCACGAAGGTTCCGGGTAGTTCGCCCTCGATGATCCGTGTGAAGACGCTTGGCACGCTGCCACACTAGTTGCCGTGGCCGAAGCACCATCCCGCTACCTGACGGTGCCGAACTTGCTGACCGCGCTTCGGCTGGCGACGTTGCCCGTGTATCTCTTCCTTCTCTTCCAGTGGAATGACCGGCCACTCGCGGCGTTGCTGCTCGGGTTTCTCGGCGTGACCGATTGGGTGGATGGCTGGGTTGCGCGACACTTTGACCAACGCAGTGACTTCGGAGCGGTCTTCGATCCGGTCGTTGACCGGGTGCTGTTCCTCGTTGGCACAGGCGCGGCACTCGTCGACGGGGCGTTGCCGGTCTGGTTTGCCGTCGCCGTCCTGGCTCGTGAGGCCATCGTCGGGGCGACGATGACGTTGGCGACAGGGCTCGGAATGGAGCGTTTTCCCGTGTCCACGCTGGGCAAGCGCTACACGTTCCTCCTGATGGTCTCGATTCCACTGTTGATCCTGTCGGCGAGTAACCACCCGACCGCAGATGCGGCCCGGGTGTTCGGGTGGCTGTGTGCAGGTCCCGGACTCGTTCTCAGTTGGGTGACGGCCGTGATGTATGTACCCAAGATCCGAACAGGCCTTCGTGTCGGTCGCGCCAATCGGGCACTACGGTAGGCGTCATGTCGTACGTGTTTTGCAACGGATGCGGACATCGCAACCCGCCACAATCCACGTTCTGTTCGTCCTGTGGAAGCGTGTTGGACGGCCCGGACATGCGCACCGTGACGCTGTCCAAGGTCGACTCGCTACAGGACGCACCAGGAGATGACGACAACGTCTCGGTGACGTTCCAGCAGGGAGGGGCGCAGCGCGCAATCCTCGTCGTGCGGAGTGGACCCAACGAGGGCGCCCGTTTTTCGTTGACCTCGAGCGACTCGTTCATCGGTCGCCACCCTGACTCCACGATTTGTCTCGATGACGTGACCGTGAGCCGTCGTCACGCCCACGTGGAGCGCACTGGCGACGCGGTGGTCTTGAGGGATCTCGGTTCGCTGAACGGCACCTACGTCAACCAGGAACGCATCGAAGAAGCCGTCCTTTCACATGGGGACGAGGTGCAAATCGGTCGCTATCGCATGGTCTTCTTCGAGAGTGCATCGTGAGCACCAAGACGTATTTTTCGATCGGGGAAGTTCTCGGTCTTCTGCTCGAAGAGTTTCCCGACGTCACCATCTCCAAGATCCGGTTCCTCGAAAGTCAAGGTCTCATCGAGCCAGAGCGAACACCTTCTGGGTATCGCAAGTTCAGCCACGCCGAAGTCGAACGCCTGCGATTCATCTTGCGTGAGCAGAAGGACAACTACCTCCCGCTGAAGGTGATTCGCACCAAGCTCGACAGCGACACCTCCGACGGCATGGTGCGCCCGTACGACGAAACGAACCCCGGTGCTGTGCGCAA
>CAYXIY010000001.1:28815-125832 GCA_964465475.1 uncultured Acidimicrobium sp.
TGCACGCAAGGGTCGACCGAAGAAGGACGACACCACGTCGATGAACCGCAAGGAGCTCCTTGCGGAGTCGAAGGTCGACGAGGCGGTGCTCCGCGAGATCGTCAAGTCCGGTCTGGTGACTCCTCGCATGGTCGGAGATCTCGAGATGTACTCACAGCTCGATCGCGAAGTGATCGACGCCTGCGCGGCTTTCATCGCCCTCGGCATCGACGTTCGCCACCTGAAGGCGTGGAAGGTCTCGGCGGAGAGAGAGATGGCGCTCTTCGAACAGCGCATCGTCCCTTACCTCCAGCAGCGCAACCCAGGTGCGAGGGAGCAGGCTCTCGAGATGCTGGAAGAGCTCGTCGAGTTGGGGGAGCGGTTGCGGGGGAGTTTCATCGACGTCTTGTCGCGGCCGTACCACGGCGGGCGCTGAGACCGACTCCTGAGTAGTCTTGGCTCATGTTGGTCAAGTTGGAACTCGTCGGGGTGCGCCTCGAGGTGCCGTCACAGTCGCCGGTGATGATGCTGCGCGAGGAAGGGGAGTCCGAACGCGTGTTGCCGATCTACATCGGCGCTCCCGAGGCTTCAGCGATCCACTACGCCCTCGAGGGAATCGTTCCCGATCGACCACTGACTCACGACCTTCTCGTCAACGTCGTACGAGGACTTGGTGCCAACTTCTCGAAGATCGTGATCACCGAGGTTCGGGATCACACCTACTTTGCCGAACTGCACTTTTCGTTCGCCGGTAGCGACATTGTGATCTCGTCTCGTCCGAGCGATGCCGTGGCAGTCGCCATCCGCACGGAGACGCCGATCTTTGCCTCCGACGAACTCCTGAGGGAGGTCGCCAAGAGCCCGGTTGTCGCCACCGTGGACAACGAGGAAGAGATCTTGGACGACTTTCGCGAGTTCATCAACAGCATCAATCCCGAGGATTTCGAGGGATAGGCGAGGGTCATTTTTGGCCGTAGCCTGAGCCCATGGCTCACGGATACAGCGGCACCCAGGCCGCCAAGATCGTTGGAATCAGCTATCGCCAACTCGATTATTGGGCTCGCACCGATCTGATTCGTCCGACTGCGGCTGACGCGTCGGGGAGCGGTTCCCGCCGGATTTACAGCTATCGAGACCTGCTCGAGTTGCGCGTCATCAAGAACCTGCTGGACGCGGGCATTCGCCTCGAATCCGTACGCGAGGTCTTTGCTTACCTTCGAAATCACGTGGATACCGACATCGTGGCGGCGCACATCGTGATCAGCGGTCAGTCGGTCGTGCTGTGCCAAGGGGACCAGCTAGTGGACGTCCTGCGCAACGGCCAAGGAGTGTTGAACGTCCTTCCGCTGGCTGGCGTGAAGGACCAGGTCGACGCCCAGATCGAGCTCGTGATGCCGGCACCTCTGGCCGCGCCTCAGCGCGGCGTAGTCGGCCTCTAGACGTCGGATCCGGCCTTCGACGGGGGAAAGATCGCCCCAAGCGGGCTCAGGCGTCGCGCGAGGTCGTTGAGGCCGCTGGTGGCCTCTGAGAGCTTCTGGAGCGCTCCAAGAGCCCCAGAGACGTGTGGGATGGTCTGGCGCAAGGGACCCTCGATGTCGTCAAGGAGCCGATTCACGCGGGCGGCGACCTGGTTGATGTTGTCCATGGAGGCGACGAACAGCTCGAGGCTGGCGATCAGGGCCTCCACGGATCTGCGAGCTTGGTCGACAGCCTTGGCGCCTGTGGCGAGGGGGTTGTCCAGGCCGAGGCTCTTCACGAGGTCGTTGAGACCGTCGAGCGGCGAACCTGCGGCGCTGGTCTGGGAACCGGACTCACTCGTGGTCGACATGATGCGAGGGTAGTCCCAGGGCGTGCACCCGTCCCAACGCCTATTTCTTTGGGGTTCCTAACTTTACATAACTATCATTATCGGCATCAACCAGCGGACGGGCGGCATCCAGGATCCACCGCAATGCGGCCTTGAAGTCTCGCGTCGTCGGGTCGCCCTTGGGATCCAGATCGCCCTCGACGTCCTCGACCGCGCACTTCAGCACGAAGATCTGGTCGCGCAGGCGGTCCAATTCGGCACGCTGGACGACGAGTTCGTGCTCACTCAACTGGAGCTCTTCGGCGCGCTGCCGGGCCACCCAGTCCCATTGTCGGCAGGACTGGCTGCAGAACTTGCGCGGTCGACCAGATGAGGCTCCCTGTGGCAAGGGTTGCCTGCACCACGCGCACTTGCCTACCGAGCCCGATGAGGATGGTTTCGTCATGACGAAAAGGTAGGACGAATCTGCATCGATGTGGTGGATCGATGCGCATACTGAGTCGTGCATCTCGATCTCCCGGCCCCTGAGCGCTGGTTCGCGAGCGACAACGCGGCAGGAGCCGCTCCCCAGGTTCTGGAGGCGCTTCGAGCAGCAAACGACGGTCACGCACTCGCCTACGGCAACGATGACTGGACACGTCGGGCTGAGACGGCCTTTCGTGAGCTCTTCGATCGTGATGTCGCCACGATGTTCGCCTATGGCGGCACGGGCGCGAACGTCTTTGCGCTCGGCTGTCTCCTTCGACCTGCCGAGGCAGTCGTGTGCAGTCGTAACGCTCACGTCACCTACGACGAGACCGGTGCAGCCGAGCGGATCATCGGAACCAAGCTGTTGGAAGTCGACACGGTCGACGGCAAGGTGACACCACTCGGACTCTCGTCGGTCGAACACTTGCTCGGTAGCGAACATCACGTCCAGCCCGCAGTACTCACCATCACTCAGGCCTCGGAAATGGGAACGCTCTACTCCATCGACGAGATTCGTGCCCTGTGTGAGCAGGCGCACGAGATGGGACTTCTCGTGCACCTCGATGGTGCGCGGATCGCCAACGCCGTTGCGGCCCTCGGCGGCACTCGATCGACGCTTCGCACGATGACGTTCGACGCCGGAGTCGACGTCGTGACCTTCGGTGGAACCAAGTGCGGCGGGATCTTCGGCGAAGCCGTCGTCTTCGCGCGACCTGAACTTGCCGATCGCGCAAAGTACATACGTAAGCAGACGACGCAGCTGCACTCGAAGATGCGCTTCATCTCCGCCCAATACGAGGCGCTGCTCGCCGACGACTTGTTCATCGACCTCGGGCGTCGGGCGAACGAGGCGGCACGCGCCTTGTATGCGAGTCTCTCGGACATCCCATCGCTCGACTTGAACGTCGCGCCGGAGGTGAACAGTGTGTTCCCCCGCCTGACGGATCCTGCCAAGAGCATCCTCCAGGAGTGGTCGTTCTTCTGGGACTGGGACGTCTCGGCCTCGCAGGTGCGGTGGATGACCGCGTGGGACACCTCCCCGGCCGATATCGAGCGTTTCTCCGCGGGGGTCCGCCACCTGCTCGGCTAATTGACCGACCGATTAGCAATCCCCTACGCTGAGCCTTCCTCACGGAAAGGGGTCCAGCGGGTGACGGTCGACTATTTCGCGCGACGCGAGCGAACCGATGACGCCTGGATGGACGCTGCGGAGTGTCGCGGCCTCACTGAGATCTTCTTCCCGCCCGTCGCTGAGCGACCACAGGCCCGAGAGCGCCGCGAGGCGATGGCGCGCACGGTGTGTCACCAGTGCGCGGTGCTCGACACATGCCGAACCTTCGCTCGTGACCACCATGAGTACGGTTTCTGGGGTGGAGAGTCCGAGGAGGAGCGTCACGCAGCCGGGTATCGGCTCATCGCTCCCATCGGCGTCCGCCCCGCTTCGAACCTCTGACCACTCTGGTTTTCGATCGTGGTGACGGCCCCCACGTCGCGCGCCGTCGAGGACGTCGTCGCCATGGTGAGAACGGCATGGTCCTCACTCGGTGACCCTCGATCCATCTCCACCGTCGCAGAGACGAGCGCCCACGTCTCCACCAATCGGGTCTTTCGTCTGAGGTTGAGCGATTCCTCGAGTGTCATTGCCAAGGTGTCGTCATACGGTTCGTACTTCCTCTTTGCCGAGGACCACGATCGACTCCACCGCACGAGGACGCTGTTGGCAGGAACCCGCTGGGAGTCGTTCCTCGCCGAGGTGATGAGCGTCGATGGACGCTCCTTCACCTGGTACGACGGACAGTGCTGGGTCGCCTTCTATTCCGACGTCCAAAGTGGCACCCAGTTGCCGCGAATCGTCTCGCTCGATGACGTCGCCACGCTCGGACGCGAACTCGCCTCGTTCCATCGAGAGTGTTCCTCGATTGCCGCACAGTTGCCACCGACCTCGAACTCGGTCAAGGGCGATGCGATCCACCTCCTCGAGCTTCTGGAGGCAGACGATGCTCCGAGTCACTTCGGACTCGGGACGGAATCGATCGCCGCCCTACGTCGCCATACGCATGAATTCCTGATGCATCTCGAGTCGGTCCACTTCGACGAGTGGCACAAGATTCCTGTCCTCGTCGACTGGAACCTCGGCAACTTCTCGGTGATCCGTCGCGACTCGACCTTCACGCTCAACACCAGATGGGACTACGACTGGTTCAGGATCGACACGCGACTCCTGGATTTTTATTTCTTGAGCCGAGTGTCGTCATCCACCGGTGATCGAACGATCTTCACGTATTCGCCCCACACGCTTTTCGAGGAACGATTTCTGCACTTCCTTCGCGCGTATCACTCGGTGTTCCCGTTGACTCGACGGGAGATCGAGTTCCTGCCGCGTGCCTATGAATTCTTCATCCTCAACTACGTCGTGCGAGAGGGATCGAAGTTCTTCCAGGGACACTTGAGCGAACAATTCCGAACAGACGCCGTCGACCGCTACCTCCCCCAGGTCGCCTCCCTCGACGTGACGCCGATCTTGGACGCACTCACCCTTTCGTCATGACGAAAGGTCAGTCGATGCGACGCATCTCTCGAGTGAATCGCTTTCCCTTGTCGACGTACACCGCGGCTCCGTAGACGATCTCCTCGCGTCGAGCGCGATTCTCCTTGATCACAGCCGGGGCCCCCACTGCGAGTGCTCCGGCGGGAACATGGGTGTCGTTGAGCACGACGGCATTGGCGGCCACGATTGCGCCGCTTTCCACGACCGCCCGATGCAACACCACTGCGCCGGAGGACACCTGGGCGCCGTCGTGGATGGTGCAGGCCTCGAGATGGGCGATGTGGCCGATCACGCAGTCGTCCCCGACGATCGTCGGTTGCTGAGGTGTCGTGTGGACGACCGTGTTGTCTTGGATGCTCGTACGGCAGCCGATCTGGATGTAGCCGTCGTCGCCGCGAAGCACTGCCCCGGGCCAAATGGTCGACTCGGCACCAATTCGCACGTCCCCGATGATCACTGCGTCGGGATGGACGAAAGCGGTCGGATCGATGGTCGGAGTTCGGTCACCCAATGCGTAGATCGGCATGGTCCAACCGTAGTTGCCTGTGGGATACCGCACTTTGCGCAGATACCGTAGAAGCCCATGTCCCGCAGGATCGACATCGAACTCACCAGCAATCGCAACGACGGAACGTGGACGTGGCGTGCCGCTGGAGCCAAGTCGCCGAAGGGTGTGGTGCGCGAGGAACTCCTCGGTGGTTCGCTCGTCGTCGGTCAAGTCTTCAAGGTCGAGGCAGAAGTCGACATCGACGGCATCGAAGTCCTTTCCGTCGTCAACGCACGCGAAAAGTCGCAGAAGTCGAACACCCTCGAGATCCTCGGAAGTGGTCGCGAATTCGAGCCCGTCACGCAGAAGCTCGCCCGCCGCGACAAGGGACCGCGCAAGGACAAGGGCCCCCGTCGCGGGCCAAAGTCCGATGGCCCGCGTCCTGATCGCCCGCAGCGTCGTTCGTTCGTCAATCCACCCGAACTGCCGAAGCGTCCTGCCGCCAAGCGTCTGAAGCCCAAGCGTGTGCATCGCGCAGCGATCATCGATGCCCTCCCTGCCGAACACCAGGCAGTCGCCGAGCGTGCACTGGTCGGTGGACTGAAAGCCGTTCGTGACGCCGTCAAGGCGCAGAACGACGAACTCAAGAAGGAAGGCAAGCCGCTCATTCCGGCAGATGGGGTCGTCGCCTTGGCGCAGGACCTGTTGCCCAAGCTGCGGGTGGCGGAATGGCTCGACAAGGCCGAGGCCGCAAAGGCCGATCTCGAGCACCTCGACCTTCGCGACTTGCGCTCGGTTGTCGTCGGCTCCGACGATCCGATGGTCGTGCGCGACGAGACCACTCGGTCCTTGGCGTCCGAACTGAAGGCGGCGCTCAAGTCCAAGACCGAGTCTGAACAGACCCAGTGGTTGGCCGACATCGCCGCTGCAATCGACGTGCAGCGCGTCGTTCGCGCGCTCAAGGTCTCGAGCGAGCCCCCGAAGGCTGGTCAGCCCTTCCCCGCCGAACTCGCCCAGAAGCTCTCTGCCGCTGCGTCGGCCGCCCTTGCACCTGAAGATCCACAGGATCGCTGGGTGACCGTGCTCGAAGCCGTGGCCTTCTCGCCCGTTCGATCTACCGTGAAGCCTGCAGCCGTTCCGGCAAATCCCTCCGAAGCGCTCCTTGCCACCGTCAAGCGCCTCGCCCCACTCGTCCCGCACATCGCAGCCATGTTCGGCGTCGCCGTCGAGGCCGGTGCATCCGCGCCGAAGCCCCTGCGTCCGACGCGTCCCGTGCGAGCGAAGAACGCAAAGCGTCCCGCGAAGGGATCCGATGCGCAGGAGAAGGTCGCCGCCGAATAGCCTTTGGGCATGACCAGCCCAGTGGAATACGAAAAGCGGGGCAAGATCGGCGTGATCACGCTGAACCGCCCTGAAGCGCGCAATGCGATCAACGGAGACGTCGCCCAGGCATTCGAGGCGGCAATCGATGCCCTCGAGGGTGACGACGAGGTGTGGGTCGGTGTCCTCCGAGCGAACACGGCAGGTCAAGAGCGCCCCGTCTTTTGTGCTGGAGCCGACTTGAAGGCGATCAATAGTGGCCAAGCCGGTTCGCTGAACACCGCGCGCGGCGGATTTGCAGGATTCGTCTATCGCGAACGAAAGAAGCCGGTGATCGCCGCCGTCGACGGACTGGCAACTGCTGGAGGCTGTGAGATCGTGCTCGCTGCCGATCTGCTCGTCGCATCCACGCGAAGTGCATTTGGCCTCGCCGAAGTCCTCCGCAACCTCGTCGCTGGTGCCGGCGGACTGTTCCGACTCCCGCAGCGCATCGGAACGAACGCAGCGATGGAGGTCATCTTGACGGGCCAGCCTCTGCCGGCCCAGCGCGCATATGAACTCGGAATGGTCAACCGACTGGTCGAATCGTCCGAAGTCGAGGCAACGGCCCTCGCTCTTGCAGAAAAGATCTGTGGGGCCGCTCCGTTGGCGGTCTGGGAATCGCGAAAGGTCGTCCTCGCCTCACAATACGAAGACGAAAAGACCTTGATCGACATGACGAACAAGGCATTCGGAGCGATCCTCGCCTCTGAGGACACCAAGGAAGGGTTGACCGCCTTCATCGAGAAGCGACCGCCGAATTGGAAGGGGCGTTAGTCGAGGGTCTTGCCGACCGTGATGACCTGCGAGACGAGACCCGTTCGCTCGTAGACGTTCTTGGTTTCGCGGTCACCCGGTAGGGCCCGCCCCGCCACGCTTCGACAGCCCGCTGTGCGAGCCGCGTCTATCGCGCGTCGAACGAGTGTCTCTCCAAGTCCGAGTCCTCTCACGTTCGGTGCGACATACAGCACGTCGATCATGAGTTCGTCTTGGGCGATCGTCCACAGCACGACGCCGACGTAGTCGTCCCCTACCGTCCCGATCACGCCGCGCGGTGATTCGTGTACGACGTCGGCCACAGCGGCGCGTAGTCGATCCGCGCCACGAAATGAGGCCGAACTTCGGAAGGCTTCGCCGATGAGTCGATCGAGGACGCTCGGTGGGACCGTGGCCGCGTCCTGCAGGACGAATGGGTCTGTGGTCATCTCAGGACAACGCCTGAATGACGCTGCGGCGGGCTCGAGTCGACACCTCGTAGTGTCGCGCGTCTTCGCGTGCCGCTGGTGTCCACTCGCGGCACTGCGCGATGATCTGACGTGCCGTGAGGAGGTCGTATCCCTCGAACGGCTCGTCGAGGGACGACGTTGTGGTGGCTGGCTGTTTCGTCTCCGGCTGGTGACTCTGGACCGATGGAGTGAGCAAGGATCGAATCTGGCGCTCTACACCCTTGACTGCCATCTCACCGATGAATCGCGCATTACGGAGCGTCTGGTGGATCTTCACGTCTACTGAAACAGCGGACACGCGTCGTCTTCGACAGGGCAACCGGGTGCACTGTTGCGCACGAGAAGGAAGCACTGTGTGCATTGCGTCTCGTCCGGACGACGAGGCTGCAACCGTTCCATACCGTCGGTCTTGTCGTCGAGGACGAGGTCTTCCTCTTCCTCCTCCGGCGGCGCCTCCTCGGCTGCCGTCAACTTCTCTCGGAGGATGGCATCGAGGTCTGCTTCGACGTCGTCTTCGGTGCGAAGGTCCTCGTCTTCCTCGTCGTCGTCTTCGCCCTTGGGCTTGCGAGCGACTGTTGCTCCCTCGACGATGGCATCTGGATCTTCCTCTTCTGCTCCATCGACGATTTCCGGATCGACGAGCAGATCCTCGTCCTCGATGTCCAGTTCAAGGGCGTCTTCGTCGAGGGCGTCGCCTTCGAGGTCCGGATCGGGGATGATCTCGCCTTCGAGCTCTCCCTCATCCATCACTTCGTCATCAGACATTCGACATACCCTTTCAGCAGTTGCGGCGAGAGATTAGCCCAAGAACCGCTGAAATCCGCGAATTAACCCTTGTTCCGTCGTTCCTCTGCCCGACGCTCGGAATCAAGCCTCTCAAGTTCGGGTGCCTCGTGGGTGATATGGGTCATAGCGGCTGCGAGCGCCCGATGACCGGCAACTTCGGCGATTTGGCGGTGCATCTCGAGGGCGACCCGACGGTACGACGGGTGTCCCTGGGGCGCCGAACGCAACTCCAACATGTGCATCGCCTCACGAGCGTTGAACTGCATCGCGTAGCGCAGACGGAACGCCATCGAAATCGCGTATGGGGCTTGCTCCGGATATTCGGGGCGCAAGGCCTCGTACAACTCTCGGGACCGGTCCATCGCCGACTCGAAGTCGCTCGCGCATCCTGCCTCGGCAACGAGATCGGGCATCACAAAACCATGGTCCGGCGAGAGGCGCTGCCACTCGATCGTCAGCATGCGGTGGCGTTGCAAGTCGCGGAAGGCTCCGTAGTCGCCGAGGACGTCGAAGCGGTAGTCGGTGCGCTCGAAGGCCCTGCCGGGCTTGTGGCGACGATTCTCGCGCACTCCAACATAGGAATCGAACAAGTCTTTTCGTTCGGCCTCGCTGAGCGTCGCGACACGCGCCAAGAGTTGACTCTCGGGAAGGTGCGAATGGGGATAGCAGATCGCCGCAAGCACCTTGTTCTCGCCATCCGGGTCGAAGTCGATGAGTTTCACTTCTTCGGTCGCGTCGGGTTCCAAGGCACCGAACATGTCGTCAACTCGTGTCAACGTCGCATCGTGACGCTCCGCGAGGTAGTCACTCCATCGTCCCCCGCGATCGGCGAGGTCCACACGTTTCAGGAACGAAGGGATCACCTTGCGCAGCTCCGTGAGCATCAAGTCCGCATAGTGGCGGGCCTCTGGCAACGGATGTGCGCGCATGCGCAGAAGGAGCGCTTCATACCCCTGTCCACTACCGAAGATTCCGACATTGGAGAGTGCCGCTGCAGGAAGCACTCCCCTGACTGCGTCGAGGCCCTTCGCGCGAGTCGCCTGGTGGTAGACGAAATCGCTGTCCTTGATCGACCTTGGTGTCGTCGCGCGAATGTGCTCCGTGACCTGGACGACGAGTGCCGAGTAGGAGTCGAACAGCCGATCCATGTCGCCGACGTACCGGGTTCCGTATGGTCCGCTCAGCACTTCTGGGTCCCGGAAATACCGGTATCGGCCACCAAGTCGCGCGTCGTAACTGATGTAGCGCGTGCTCTGCTCGAGATAGCTCATCAACCGACCCCACTCGAGAATCTTGGTGAGGAGGTTCGAAGCTTGCTCGCATGCGAGATGGACGGCACCTAACTGGGCCACCGAGTCGTCCCCGTATTCGAGGAAGACCTTGTCGTAGAGACGCTCAGCCTTGTCGACGCCCACTGTCGCGTCCACCGAGCGGTCGCCTGAGACGTCGAGGTCCTGGACGAACTCGTCAAGAAAGAGCCGACGAAGTGACTTGGGGCTGCGGCTGTACCGCGCAAAAAGTGCGCCTTTGACAACCTCCGGGAGGTTGACCAAGGCAAAGACCGGACCCTCGAGGTTGGAGAAATAGGGCCTGAGGACGGAAAGTTCGTCGTCGGTGAAGCTCTCAGGGATGTACACCGTCACAGCGGGCAATCTTAGGTTTCGGGTCCTAAGCGGGAGTGGATGGCGACCCTATGTACACCGTTACGGCATCCGGGATGACCTCGATGTCGGCCGCGGTCACGCGGGCGATCCGCTCCCCGTCCACGACGAGCGATGTCGCCGGCCCTGACCAGTGGTGACGAGTCCCCCGAACCATGCGAATCAGGGGATGTGCATACGACGCACCCTTCAGAATTCGCCGACGCGCAAGGAACCGTTGTCGAAGCGGCATTTCGGAATCGATCGTCGCACCGTCGAGGAATCCGTCGTTTGGATGGGCTCGAGGAAACCATTCGACACCATCCACCAGACCTGTGTTTGAGCAGACGAAAAAATCGCTCCGAGACCACCAGGATCCGATCTGGATCCAGCTCACGGCGTGAGTGGATCGGATCTCATGCGTCCCCTCTTCGACAAAGCGCACACGGAGTACGTCAATGGGGGCTCGAAGGGTCATCGCGGTCGTGGTGTGACCCGTGATCCTGACGAGGTCTCCCCCACGGATTCCAAGGCTTGCGGAGACGGGGCCATCCAGTTCGCGTCCGAGTCCTCTGTCGGTCGTCTGCCACAGGACATCTGCTGGAGCTTCCTCTGGCACCCCCCATGTCTCTCCCGGACGTATCGTCACGTCGAGTCTCCGATCGAGGCAAGAACGACACCTCGCACGATCACCCGGGACGCGTCGACAGCCGCACGTCGCGTCGACTCGTCGCTACTCACCTGTCCCAGCTGGCGGAGCAGATCTGCGATCTGCCTCATCGTGCGAACGAAGTCACCAGGCTGAAGGTCTTCGTCCAACACTTCATCGAGTTGGGCCCCGGCGCACCAATCGTGGGCGATGAAATAGAACCCACGATGGAGACCACGATGCTGAGCGATGCCATTCGACTTCTCGTCTTCACGGATTTGAGAGCTCACCTTTTCGATCGCGCGAATCCGATCTCCAGGTAGTCCCGGAATTCGAACTGGCGCATCATCGTTGCCGCGAGGCTCGAAGACGAAGCAGCTCATCACCCCGCACAGCTCGGGTCCGCTCAGGCCATCGAAGAGACCACGAGTCACCGATTCAGCAATGACGAGATCGCACTCGTGGAAAATCTGACGGAGGATCTTGCCTTTGTCCGTGAGCGTCCAACCCGAGACGTAGCCGCGGTCACCCAACAGACCGAGCAACTGCCGGAAGCGGGTCACGATTGCGCCAGAACTCTTGTCGATTTGGTCCAACAACTTGCTCATCTCGCCGTCGACCTTGACGAGGTCCTTGGCTGCACGCAAGCGTGGCCCAAACTCCTCGTCCTCGTCGATGGACGGCAACGGCTCGGAGACTTCTGCTCGCGGACTCATGATTCCCACCGTGTGGAGCAACTCGACACAGCGCTCCTGGTATTCATGGGAATTCGGGGCATATGGGTGTGGCAGATCGTGGTGACCGAGGATACGTGGGCGAATCCGGACGTCGTCGCTGGTGACGTGAACGAGACCGCTCCGTGTGCCGAGGAGGGAGAGACGCACTTTCGATTTGCGCTCGGACTTGGCAACGACAAGAAGTCCTTCCCGCAGACCAACCTCCTCCCCTGAGATCACGTCGCCGAGGCGCACATGGGAAAACGCATCCGAACGAAGGCTCCCCTTTGCCTGAGAGGCATTGTGCAGAAGGTGTTGCCGGTAGGCGTCAGCCACGTCCTCGCGGTCGTCGAAGTCCTTCATCAACCGCGAACGCTGCAATTCGAGACGCCCTATACGTGCCTGGATGTGCACCACGTCGCGAGCACTCTGGAACTGAGCCAATGAAAGGTTCAGCAGGTGGGTCGCCTGGGTCTCAGACGTCGTGGCGATGAGGTTGGTCGCCATGTTGTACGTGGGACGAAACGACGATGTGAGGTTGAAGGATTTGCTGGTGACGAGTTGACACACCGAGTCGAACGATACGAACGGCTCCCACACGACGTATGCGGACCCATGGTCATCGATTCCGCGTCTACCGGCGCGCCCTGTCAGCTGCGCATAGTCGCTCGGCTTGATCAGTACGTGACTCGTACCGTCGTACTTCGTCAGTCGGTCCATGACGACCGTGCGAGCTGGCATGTTCACACCGACCGCCAAGGTCTCGGTGGCAAAGACGATCTTGATGAGTCCGAGTGAGAAGCAACGCTCGACGATCTCCTTGAATATCGGAACCATACCTGCGTGATGTGCAGCGATTCCTCTCTCGAGTACATCGACGAAGCGGGAATAGCCGAGCGCGGCCAAGTCGTCGTCCGTAAAGCCTTCCACCGCTTTGTCGGAGATCTCGCCGATCAGTCTCGATTCTTCGTGGCTCGTGAGATGCAGTCCTGCCTCATACACCTCGATCGCCGAGTCCTCACACCCCCGACGACTGAAGACGAAGAAGATTCCGGGCAGCTGATCCGCCTCATGGAGATACCGAACGATCTCCGTTCGTCGAGGGCTACGAAGACGCGCAGGTGACGTAGAACGTCGTTGCCGAGGCCCCGGTCGCACTGTCTTGCGTTGCTGCGCTTCGAGGCGCTGCACTTCCGCGTTCGGCTTTCCTCCTTCGATGATGGGAAACGAACGAAGGCCCCCCTGCGAACGATCGTGAATGAGGATGAGGGCCTCTAGGGGAACCGGGCGGTGCGACGAGAAGGCGACGTCGGTCGGGCCGCGCACCACGCTCAGCCAGCGGGCGATCTCCTCCGTGTTGCCCACCGTTGCAGACAGGCAAATGAGAACGACCTCGGGCGCAAGATGCACGATGATCTCCTCCCACACGCCTCCCCGATAGGCGTCCTGGATGAAGTGCACCTCGTCGAGTACGACGATCGAAAGCGACTCGAGGGAGTCATTCCGTGCATAGATCATGTTGCGCAGAACTTCGGTGGTCATGACGAGCACCGCGGCCTCCGGGTTGATCGACACGTCTCCGGTCAACAGACCGATCTGGTCCTCTCCATACTCCCTGCACCAATCGCGATACTTCTGATTGGACAGCGCCTTGATCGGCGCGGTGTAGATCGCCCGTGTGCCCGTGGCAAGGGCCAGTCTGATGCCGTAGTCGGCCACGAGGGTCTTGCCGGAGCCCGTGGGTGCCGACACCAGGACGCTTCGTCCCTGGTCGATCGAGTCGAACGCGGTTTTCTGGAAGTCGTCGGGCTGGAATCGCCTGTCGGAGGCCAGACTGCTCCGTACGGCAGCCGCATGAGATGCGAACGGGTGGTCAGTCACCTGCGGACGCTTCGCGCTTGCGTCTACGACGCTGTGCGATGAACCCGATGAGCACGGCCACGATGAACAACAGTGACATCGGGATTGCGAGTGCCAACATGCTGATCGGATCGCCACTCGGCGTGATGACCGCTGCGAGGACGAAGATCACCATGAAGGAAACACGCCATTGCTTGAGAAGGGCCTGAGGGGTGACGACGTTGACCAGCTGAAGGAACACGATGAGAACCGGGAGGAGGAAACCGACGCCGAAGGCGAGGACCATGAGGGCGACGAGGCTGATGTAGCGGGAGATCTGGTAGGTCTGCTCCACTCCCTCTCCAGACCACGAAATGAGGAATTCGAGGGCCTTGTCCAAGGTCCAATACGCGAGTCCACCACCGAAAGCAAAAAGGATGACCGAGGACAGGATGAACGGTATCGAATACTTCTTTTCGCGGTTGCTGAGTGCTGGAACGACGAATCGCCAGATCTGCCACATCACCACGGGCAAGGCGAGGATCAAGCCGCCGTATCCCGAAATGCGCATGCGTGACGACAAACCTTCGATCGGACCGAGCGCATAGAGCTCGCCCGCACAGTTGAAGTCAGGCCTTCGTGCACACAGGTTCACATATGGTCGTGTGAGAAGCGAGAGGAAGTGGTCGTAGAAGATGAGGATGAAGGAGGCCCCAAGTGCGACCGCGAGCATGCTGCGAACGATTCGTTGTCTCAGCTCCGTGAGGTGGCCAATGATGGACATCTCCTCGGTTGCCACAGCAGTCTTGCGCCACGCGAACATCAGTGGTCTTCCTCGATCGACTCCGTCGCGGTCGGGTGTTCCCCTTCGGATGAATCAGGTTCCGTCGAAATGGCTTCCGGCTCGTCGTCGAGCGCAGCGCTCCCCTCGTCGGTGACCTCATAGGGGATGAAGATCGGACCGTCGCTCGACACCGTCTCGTTCAGCGAAGCAGAGACCTCGTCGGCGGCCTCCGTGAAGACCGACTTGTATTCACTTGCAGCGTCTTGAAAGTCCTTGATCGGCTCAGCAAAAGCCTGCCGAAAATCAGACTGAGCGTCGGACGTCACTCGCTTGAACTCGCCGTACAGTCTCCCCGCTTTGCGTAGGACGACGGGGAGTTTCTCGGGACCAAGGACGACGAGCCCCAGGATCAGCAGGAAGATGATCTCGCTGCCCGAGAAATTGAACATGTGCCTATTCTAAAGGCGACCTATGAGTGACCACGGTGTGCAACCTGTGAATAGTGCAGTTGGAACGTGAGCGACACCCCGATTCTCTTCGGCCACCGTGGAGCGCGGGGTCACGCTCAGGAGAACACGATTCCTTCCTTCGAACTCGCGATTCGTCTCGGAGCCACCGGAGTCGAGACGGATGCATGGATCACACGTGACGGGGTCGTCGTTTTGGACCATGACGGCGAATTCGGTCCCCGTCTGCGACGTCGATCGATTTCTGAGGTTGACGCCGATCACATTCCCGAGCACATGCCGTCACTCGGCGACTTGTGTGCTCTGATCGACGGTCAGCACGTGAGCATCGACATCAAGGACGCTCGCGCATTCGAACCCCTGTGCAGGGTCGTACGCGAATCAGGGCTCGACCCCGAGCGTGTGTGGCTCTGTCATCCGGACTTCGATCTGGTCGCGTCGTGGCGATCACTGACGAACTGTCGCCTGGTGCACTCCACCCGCTACGCGAAGGTGCAACCACATTTCGAAGTCCACGCATCGCGCCTGGCCCGCGATGGAATCGACGCGTTCAATATGCCGTGCAGCGAGTGGACGGGTGGCTTGATCGCTCTCTACCACCGTTTCGGGATCAAGTGCTTTGCGTGGAACGTCAACTACACGGACGCAGCCACACCGCTCGTGGACGCCGGTATCGACGCACTGTACGGCGACTACGTAGATCGCCTGGTAGATGCCCTCAGGCGGTGACTAGAGCCACGACCAGTTGGAGAATGGCCAGATAGTGAGGAACGCTCGACCGACGACGAGATCTTCGTCGATCTCCCCGAACATACGGCTGTCGTAGGACTGCGGACGATTGTCCCCGACCACGAACACGTGCCCCTCACTGACGGTCAACTTCTCGAGTTCAAAAACCCTGCAGCGCTCTTCGTAGTCGCTGTAGGACAAGGTGATCGGATCGAGATAGGGCTCGGCGATTCTCTTGTTGTTCACGTAGACGTTGCAATCGATGATCTGGACGGTGTCGCCAGGAAGCCCGATGACTCGCTTGATCAAATCGTCATGATGGACGGTCTCGCCATCGGTGGTGACACGGTCGAACACGACCACGTCCCCTCGACCTATGCCATGGAGTCGGTATGAGAGCTTGTTCACGAGGACCCTGTTGTCCTGGAACAGAGTCGGTTCCATGCTGGGGCCCGAGATGTAGAACTGCTGCAGGACAAAGGTTCGAATCGTGAGGGCAATGACGAGTGCCGTGACGATGACGACGAGCCACTCTCTGACGATCTTGAGTGTCGAATCTGTCTGTGGAGGCTGAGTATTCATGATTGGCGCTAGAGCGACTCAATCAACTTAGTGACCCTGTCGTCCTGACTGGCGAATGGGTCCTTGCACAAAACGGTGCGCTGGGCTTGGTCGTTCAGCTTGAGGTGCACCCAATCGACCGTGTAGTCACGCTTGCGAGCTTTGGCCTGACGGATGAATTCGCCTCGAAGGCGTGCACGCGTCGTCTGCGGTGGAATCGTCATCGCTCTCGTCACCTCTTCCGGTGTTGACACTCGATCTACGACCCTCCTGCGCTCGAGGTTGTAGAACACCCCTCGTCTCGTCGAGATGTCGTGATACTGCAGATCGAGTGCCAAGACCTTTGCGTCATCCAATTCGAGCCCGTCACGGGCACGCAATCCTTCGATGAGCTTGTACTTCGTGACCCAGTCACAGGTGCGTTCGAGCTGCAATGGATCCCTGGCAAGCGTCCGCAACGTGTCTTCCCAAAGCTTCAGCACCCTCTGTTCTTCCTCGTCTGTGTCATGAGTTCGGGCGAACTTGTGGGCACGCTCGAGGAATTCGGTCTGAATGTCCAACGCCGACAGCTCACGTCCGCTCGCAAGCCTGATCTTGCGAGTACAGGTGATGTCATGGCTGATGTCTCGGACCGCTCGAATGGGATTCTCCAAGGTGAAGTCCCGTAGGGAGAAGTTTGGATCCTCGATCATCCGAAGGACGAGAGATGTGGTTCCGAGCTTGAGCATTGTGGCGACTTCATTCATGTTTGAGTCCCCGACGATGACGTGAAGGCGGCGGTACTTGTCCGGATCGGCGTGTGGCTCGTCACGGGTGTTGATAATGGGTCTGCTGCGAGTCGTCGCCGAGCTCGACGAATCCCAAATGTGCTCCGATCGCTGGGCGATCGAAAAGATCGGACCTCGCGCCGTCTGCAACACGTGCCCTGCGCCGGCGTAGATCTGTCTGGTCGCCAGGAACGGGATGAGATTTGGTTCGTAGGACTCGGGTTCTAGTGCCCTTTCCGTGGAGTAGTTCTCATGGCAGCCATAGCTGTTACCCGCACTGTCAAGATTGTTCTTGAGCAGGTAGATCGTTCCTCTGATTCCTTCGTCTCGAAGTCTCTGTTCTGCCGATTCGGTCAGCTCTTCGAGGATCCGCTCCCCCGCTCGGTCGTGAACAACCGCGTCGTGGAGGTTGTCGCATTCGCCCGTTGCATATTCCGGATGGGAGCCGACGTCGAGATACAGCCGTGCACCGTTTTCGAGAAACACGTTCGAGCTTCGACCCCACGAGACGACCTTCCTGAACAGGTAGCGAGCGACTTCATCAGGACTGAGTCTGCGCTGACCGCGAAGGACGCAGGTGATCCCGTATTCCGTCTCGACACCGATGATGCGGCGCACCGTCAGGCCGAAAGGTGGTTCGCTACCACGTCGTCAGGCAAGCGCCTGAAACAACGTCGGGGCGCACCGCGCTCGAGCACGGCAACCTCGAGATCCCGCGCCCCGAGCGTTCGGGACTGACCCGACAACGCAGATACGGCGTTTCGAATCGCAAGACCGAGCCCATCTGAGGGATTCGCTGCGGCCGTGCGAGTCTTCATTTCGTCGGATTCACCGCCGATGACGGCGCATCGCTCCTCGTCGAGCACGGTTCCGTCGTACATGATTCGGTAGAGACGATCAGTCGCTTGCGTCACACCCACCTCGACGACGAGGATCTCGATCTCCAATGGCTTGACCTCGTGGGTGAATGTGTTGGCGATGAGCTGCGCGTACTGATTGGCGAGACTGCGCGCATCAACGTCCTGACGTGAGAATTGGTAACCCTTCAGGTCTGCAGCACGAACACCGGCGACCCTGAGCTGGTCGAATTCGCTGTACTTGCCGACCCCGGCAAAGGCGATGCGGTCGTAGATTTCGCTGATCTTTCGCAACGTGGAACTGGGATTCTCCGCGACGAGGACTATCCCCTGGTCGTACTGGAGTGCAATGAGCGACCGACCGCGCGCGATTCCCTTGCGGGCATAGTCGGCCCGATCCTGCATCATTTGCTCGGGCGAGACGTAGTACGGCATGCTCATGCGTTCCTCACCTCCTCAGAGATTGTGCTGAAGATCGACGACAACGCGCCGTTGTCGATGAAGCGGAATCCGGAAGAATCGATTGTGGCAACCGATGGAACGATTCCGCGTACTGGGTCGTATCCACCTGTCGCACTGTCCGCCTCGGCGGCCTGCCACAGAGCTCGACAGGCCAAGTCAATCGCGGCGTCAAGCGTGAGGGACGACTTCCAGCCAAGACGGATCGTGGTTGATGCATGGAGCATTCCGGAACCCGTCGCCACGAAGTCCTTCTCCTCGTAACGTCCACCGGTGGCGTCGTACGCCCAGATTCGCGACGAAGCGGTCGCCGGCTCGAACCCTGCAAAGATCGGAACCACCATGAGCCCCTGCATCGCTGCAGGAAGGTTGTTGCGCACGAAGAGGGAGAGTTGATTTGCCTTGCCCTCCAGGGAGAGCGCCTGTCCTTCGACCTTCTCGTAGTGCTCGATCTGCAATTGGAACAGCTTGACCATCTCCATCGCCGTACCGGCCGCACCCGCAATGGCGACGCCGCTGTAGGCGTCCGCTTGCATGACCTTGTCCATCTCGCGGTGTGAGATGAGATTTCCCGATGTCGCACGACGATCGCCAGCGATTACCACGCCGTTGGTGCTCCTGATGGCGACGCACGTTGTCGCGTGGGGAACCGTGAGGGATCCCGCGTCGGACGTAGCGAGTGCGAAGGGTTCGATGCCGTGCGCGCGCAACAGTGCATCGAACCTCGGACCGATGTCGAACTCCGACGACGTCACTGGCCACCCTTTTGGACGTAGTTCTTCACGAACTCTTCGGCATTGGTTTCGAGTACCTCATCGATCTCGGACAACAAATCGTCGAGTTCCGCAACGAGTCCGCTTGTAGGAGTCGAGGGAACCTCCTCCGACGTTGATTCTTCAACGGTTTTGTGGGGAGTCGACTTCTGAATGCGCTCAGCCATGAGCCGAGGGTATCGCAAGAAAGCACTCGATTTCCATCGCTAATCAGGTATCGATCGAGTGCCCTTCAAGGCGTCGAAGGAACTCACCCAGGTTCGGACGGTCCCGAAAGAGGTTCTCTACGAGTTGGCGTGTGCCCTTCAGCGGACTGGGCATGTCGACTCGCTTCAACACGTCATCCCCTACGTCCACGACGATCGAGTCCCAATTTGCCGAGACAATGTCGGGAGAGAAGTGATCCATCATCATTCCCCGCATGTATGCACGAGTGTCACTCGGAGGCGTGTCGATTGCGAGTGTGACTCTTTCGGGTGGAACGATCGTGTCGAGGCCACATCTGGCCGCCAAAGATTTCTCTGGTCGCAGGTCGTGGTATTGCAAATCGATTGCCTTCAGGCGCGGGTCGCCGTCTCGCAGACCATGTCTGGACCGATATCCCTCAACGATTCGCCGCTTGGCAACCCAGTCAATGAGTTGATGTGCCCGTGGACTCATGGTCTCTACGGCAATCAACATCTCCTCCCAGGTGCGAAGGACCATGTCGACGACGTCGGAAGACGAACCGATGTCGAGTCCCCGCCGTACCGCATCGCTACATCTTTCAAAGAGATCCTGTTGGACCTCGAGCGCTGAGATCATGCGGCCATCCTCGAGAAGGATCTTGTGGTTGAAGTCGAGGTCATAGGAGACCTGTCGAATCTCCATGACCGGATCCGCAATGACGAGATGAGGGGGTATTAAGTCTTCCTCGATGAGTGCGAGCACAAGTTGAGTTGACCCAACTCGAACGAGCGTTGCAGCCTGGCTCATGTTGGCATCGCCGACGATCACGTGGAATCGTCGCCAGTTGGTCGGATCGCAGTGTGGCTCGTCGCGGGTGTTGACGATGGGTCGCTTGATCGTCGTCTCGAGTCCGACTTCCTCCTCGAAGAAATCCGCTCGTTGGGAGATCTGGAAGCCCTCAGTCGTTGGACGATTCAGCGGGAACTCTCTTCCAACCTTCCCCGCGCCGAGAATGATCTGGCGAGTGACGAAGTGTGGGGTGATGAACGCCGCGAGACGGTCGAATGCAACGTCGCGAGAAACGAGATAGTTCTCATGTGCCCCGTAGCTGTTTCCCTTTCCGTCCGAATTGTTCTTGTGCACGATGATTTCCGCGCCTGCCGGCAGCTGTGCGTTCGCGGCCACGACTGATCGCCGAACGATCTCATCAGCGGCGAGGTCGTAGGCGACCACGTCGAGCGCGTTCGTGCACTCTGGTCCGGAAACCTCTGGATGGGCGTGGTCGACGTAATAACGGGAGCCATTCGTCAGAACGCTGTTGACTATCTGAGTCTCGATCTCGGGCAAGAACTGGTCGTCGAGGGTGAAGCCGCGAGCATCGTCGCCAGGCCGTTCGAGCGTGTAGTCCCAAGATGCTGAACCAGACGCCGAATAACTTCCTACGACGAGTGAGGATGCAGCAATCGGGCCCATCTCAGAGCCAACGGCGAGGATGCCGTATTCGGTCTCGATGCCGCAGATTTTCGGTGTCGTCACCTAGAGGTACTGTCCCGTCACGACGCGTTCGATCGCCTTGCCGCCCGTCTCCGCAACGCCATCACGTCCGTGCGACTTGAGTGTGCGGATGAACACGATTCGCTCTCCACGTCGCCCGGAGATTCGCGCCCAGTCATCCGGGTTCGTGGTGTTCGGGAGGTCCTCATGTTCGCGGAACTCTTCACGCACGCTGTCCGTGAGGTCATCAAGGCACACTCCCCTCGCGCCGCCGGCGAGCTCCCGCTTGATCGCGAGCTTCTTCGCCCTTCGAACGATGTTTTCAATCATCGCGCCAGACGAGAAGTCCTTGAAGTGCAGGATCTCCTTGTCGCCCGCCTGATAGGTGACCTCAAGAAATTCGTTGTCGGTGCCAGTCGCATACATCGCCTCCACGGTGGCGTCGATCAGCGCAGTTACACCTCCGTCGCCGTGGACGCCGAGTGGGACGTCACTCGTGAGGTACCGAGAGAAGATTTGCTTGGCGGCCTCAGCATCTGGACGATCGATCTTGATCTTGACGTCGAGTCTGCCAGGGCGAAGGATCGCGGGGTCGATCAGATCTTCGCGATTCGTCGCTCCGATCACGATGACGTTCCGCAGGCTCTCGACGCCGTCGATCTCTGCGAGCAGCTGAGGAACGATCGTGGATTCCATGTCGCTCGAGATGCCGGAGCCACGGATACGGAACATCGAATCCATCTCGTCGAAGAAGACGATCACCGGCCAGCCCTCGAAACTCTTCTCACGAGCGCGTTGGAAGATCAAGCGAATGTGACGCTCGGTCTCACCCACGTACTTGTTCAACAGCTCTGGACCCTTCACGTTGATGAAATAGCTCCTGGCCTTGTCCGCTCCGGAACGACGAGCAACCTTCTGAGCGAGGCTGTTGGCCACGGCCTTGGCGATCAGCGTCTTGCCGCAACCGGGTGGGCCGTACAACAAGATGCCCTTTGGTGCCGGGAGCTGGTACTCGGCGAACAAATCTGCATGCAAGAACGGCAGTTCGACCGCGTCGGCGATCATCTCGATCTGTGTGCCCAGGCCGCCGATATTCTCGTAGCTCACTTCTGGCACTTCTTCCATGAACAAGTGCTCGAAGTCGTCGGTGCGAAGTTGCTCGATTACGAGGTCGGTGCGCGGCTCGACGACGACGACGTCGCCGGTGCGCAGCGTTCGCCCCCGGAGTGAGTCTGCCAGTTCGAAGACGCGATCATCGTCCCCGCGAAGGCTCACGACGACTCGCGTGCCGTCCTCGAGCACCTCCTTGAGCGTCGCGATCTCCCCGGTGCGCTGACCGCTCTTCACCGCAACGATTGCAGACGCATCATTGAGGACAACCTCCGCGCCGATCGCCAACTCTTCCGACGTCAGGCGTGGGTGGCTCGAGACGCGAAGTTTGCGCCCGTTCGACACGACGTCGTACGTCCCATCCTCGTCGTGGTGACCGACGATGACCCCGTAACCCATAGGTGGCGTCGTGAGCTTGGCCACTTCCTCACGCAGTTTGCCGATGTGGTCACGTGCTTCACGCAACGTGAATTCGAGCTTCTCGTTCTGGGCTGTCAGTCGGGCGAGTTGGGCCTTGGACTCGAGCAGGCGCTCCTCGGCAGTCTGCTTGGGGCTTCGTGCGTTCGTGTCGTCAGATCCCATGGCGCCTCCGCTGTGTGTCCCAAGTCTCAACTTACCGAGGTCTGTCGTGCCCGTCCAATGAGGCCTTGCCTTCGGCATGTGACCTTCAGCGTGTACTCTTGATGAAGCCGAATGGCCTAACGGAAAGGTTGTTATGAAGGTCTGGATTGATCAGGATTTGTGCACGGGCGACGGTTTGTGTGAGGAAATTGCCCCGGACGTGTTCACACTCCTCGACGATGGTCTCGCCTACGTGCGCGAGAAGGACAAGATCTTTGCAACCGCCAAGGGCAATCCCCAGGGTGCCGAGGGCATGGCAGAAATCCCCGAAGGCAAGTTGGATGGCGTCATCGAGTCCGCCGAAGAGTGCCCAGGAGAGTGCATTTTCATCGAGCCATAAGGCTCAACCGAGATATCGCGCAACGGTGAGAAACGCCGTGTGTGCAACCATTCGGTGATCTGGTCGCACTGCCTGCCCTTCGATGTGCCACGTGCGGTGCAGGACTTCGAGTGTTCGCTCTTCTATCCAACCGCTCGACATCGACTCACGAACCTTGACGGCCTGTGTAATGCTCGGCGTGTAGGCGACGAGCAGTCCCCCGGGGCGAAGCGCGGAGCTGGCATGCGGGACGACGTTCCACGGCTCGGGAAGGTCGAGGACGATTCGATCGAAACCATCTCCGTCGATTCCCTCGTATGCATCACGAATCGAGACGTCGTAACGAGACAGCGGTTCCTCCCCGAGGAAGGAACGAACGTTTGACACCGCCCTGTTGGCGAAGTCCTCACGGATTTCGTATCCCGTAATGTGCACTCCTTGACGAAGCATCGCCATCGACAGAGCACCTGATCCCAGGCCAGTTTCGAACACGCGCAGACCAGGCTTCATGTCGCCGATCATGCAGATCGTTGCCAAGTCCTTCGGATAGATGACCTGAGCTCCGCGAGGCATCTCCAAGACGAAATCCTCGAGCGTCGGCCGGAGGATGTGATATCGCGAGCCCTTGGCCGTTTCGAGCGCGATGCCCTCGGACGCTCCGACGATCTGCGAGTGCGGGATGAAGCCTGCGTGCGTATGGAACTCGCCGCCCTCCTTCAGCACCTCCAAGTAGCGCCGATCCTTCGAGTCCCTGATCAGGACTCGATCACCGTAGGCAAATGGTGTGCTCACGAGTTCCCACTAGACGGGCGCGAAACGTATCGACGACGAACATAGCCCGCGGTGCGCACGACTGGCTCGACCCACCACCCAAGCAGACGACGTGCGATGCGGAGGAAGATCCACGACACGATGCGGCGAAGACGGGATGGGCGTCGTGTCGCAGCTTGGTCAGCGATCAAGACCCGACCTGCTCCTGCGACCACGGCGACGGCCCAGCAAGTAGGACACGAGGAGTGCGAGCAAGCCAGCACCGACTGCACCCGCGACGACCATCGACTTGCGCTCCTCGACGTCACCGGTAACTTGTCGCTGCAAAGACCGAAACTTGTCCTCGAGGTCCGCTCTGGTCACGCGATCCTGCGGACTGCTCATCGCGTGGAATCTCCTGGGTGCAACGACGTCACGAAGATGCGGCTACGGGTCACTCCGATGACGATGACGGACCCAACAAGCACGATGAAGTACGGGGCAAACGACCAGCCGCCATCGAAGGCACTGACGGTCTGAAGTGCCCGGAGCCCACCAATGCCGAGGAACACGAGTCCAATGGTCATGAGGACGCCGCCGAAGAGGCCAAACGCGACCCAACGCCCTACTCCTCTGATGGGCTCGACCGTCTGTTGGCGCGCGTACGTACGCACCATGTCGACGAGCTCGCGAAACGAGGAGCCTTCGGTCGTGGTCGGGGAACTCACCCCTTCATTCAACCAGCGAAAGGCTGAGTCTTGGCGGCCTAGGGAGCGACGTCGGCAGCGCTTGGAGAGGCCGACGCGCTCCCCATTGCATTGGCGAGGGCACTCCAAATCGGTCGGTAGGAGCCCTGATTGGACACGCCTTTTCCGTTCAGCAGCAATGAAAACTGCACCGCCAACGATTCCCCGTACCTCGTGAATCCACTCAGGGTCTTCACGTCAGTCAGGGTTCCGGTCTTCGCGAGGATCCGACCAGCGACCGTCGAATCGGTGAGGATGTCCCGCAACGTCCCGGTCTTGCCGAGCTGTGCGAGCCCATTCGCGATGTCGCCATATCCGCCGTCAGAGGCGAGGATCTGCATGAACAACCTGCAGGTCGCTCGATTGGCGCGATCAAGACCAGATCCATCGGTCATGGAGAATCCGTCCGTCGTGAATCCCTGGTCGGACAGATGCTGAATGACGGCAGCAATTCCCGCCTCCCGCGAACCGACGCCCCCGGCTTTCAGACCGATCTCCTTCAAGATCAGCTCTGCCGTGTTGTTGTCACTGTTCGTCAACATTTCGGCGATGATGTCACGAAGTGGCCGGGAGACGACAGAAGCGATTTCGCCGACGTCCGTTGCTGCAACTCCGACGCGAGGGGAACCTGACACGGTGACTCCGCGTTCTGTGAGTAGCCGGTTGACTTCAATCGCTGCTGCAAGTGCGGGCTGATCCGGCTTGATCGGAGAGGTTGCGAGAGTTCCATCGCTCACCATCAGTGCTCCAAGGGGACCGACTTCGGTTCCTTTGATTCCGAGTCCCAAATTCGGTGCGAATCTCTCTGTGTCGTAGCGACTCTCGTCGCCGACTACCGATCCGCTGATACTGGATATTCCCTTTGCGATGATCGCGTCGACCAAGTCCTCGAGCCTCGTCTGGTTGAACGTTGGGAAGAATTCCCGACGTGGATAATCGTCGGTGACGAGAACGGGGTCGCCTCCGCCCACGACGACGAGGTCGCCAACCACACTCGAGCCCTCGACGACTCCACGGGCGGATGTGTTGAACGTGTAGTCGGGTCCGAGGATCGTCAGCGCAGCGTGGGCGACCACCAGCTTCATGTTGCTCGCGGGGATCAACGACGAAACGGGATTCACTTCGACGAGAGCTCGTCCTTCGACGTTCACGACGAGACAGGAATCCGCCGGCAGCGAGTTGGCGACCGACACGAGTCGACGTCGTACTGACGCGATTCGGACTTCTTCCGACAGCGTTTGCGGAAAGTGACGAGCACTGATGATCGGCGTCGTCAAAGGCGGAACGTCACGAACACCATGGGTCGACACCGACGTCGCAACGTTGTCGACGAAACGCCATGCGAAGCCCAGGACCGATCCGACGACGAGGGTCGCGCCCCCGAGCAGAGTGGCGACAACCTTCGCCGAGCCGACCTTCACGTCCTTGCGGACCTGGTCGAGTGGACGTGAGCGATCAACCACGACGCATCCCCCACTTGGTGGCATGCTCCAGTGCCGTCACTGCACTCCTTGCGGACGAAAAACACGGCACTCCGCGTCGAAGCATCTCCGCGACGCCAGGGTTGCCACGATCGGCGGTTCCAAGTTCCGTGACCACGAGAATTGGTTTGGAGTATTCGAGGGACAGTTCGACAGCAGCGCTCGCATACTTGACATCTTGTCCCTCGTGGAATGACACGATCCGATCAAGGCCATGGTCGGGATAAAAACGACCTTCGCGCATCAAACGCGCCTGGTTGCTTTGGATACCCATACCGAGAAAGACGACGGAGTCAACGTCTGGCGATTCGACCAGGATCTTCATGATCGTTGCGACCGTTTCACGCGTCTCCCCTCCTGCACAGTCGATGGGATTACCTCGACTCCATCGTGCGGGCAACAGCGACCCGATCTCGGCGATCATGTCCGGTCCGAGTGCCGCTAGCGACAGAACTGACGATGAACCAATGCAATCCGCGACGGCTACTCCCCATCCGCCGACGGTGGTCAACACGGCGACTCTTCCCCCTCGTGGCGACGGCAACGACGCCATCAGGGCGGCTGCATCAAATGCCTCGTCGATCGATCGGCATGCAGTGATCCCGTACTGCTCGCACGCGCCGAGAAACGCCGCAGAGTTCCCCGCAAGCGACCCTGTGTGGCTCGACGCCGCCTGAGCGCCCTGCGAGGTGGTGCCACCTTTGACGACGACCACGGGCTTGGTGTGCACCATCTCGCGCGACACGCGCAGCAGGTCCGATGCCCGGCCGACGTCTTCTAAATAGCAAATGGCAACCGTGGTGTTCGTGTCGTGGGAAAGGAACTCGAGCACCTCCGGAATACCCACATGAGGTGCGTTTCCTATCGACAACGCCCGCGAGATGCCGACTCCCGACGCCCGGGCCATGTTCATGAGCGACGACACGAAGTTGCCGCTCTGAGACGCAATACCGATCGATCCACGGGGCGGATATGGACCGACGATTTGAAGGCACAGATTCGACGGTGTACTCACGAGACCTTGGCCATTGGGTCCTGCAATCGTCACTCCCCGCTGGATTGCACGGTCCACGAGACGCTCTTCGGCTCGAGCACCATCCTCGTCAGTCTCGCGATATCCCGCGGTCGTCACGAACGCAGCCGTAACGCCCTTGTCCGCCAGCGCGTCGAGAATGGCCTCGTTGGCGTCTCTAGGCGTACAGATGAATGCAACGTCGACTACACCGTGTGGCATCTCCGAGACGTCCGCATACGTCTCGGCACCGAGGTACGAACTTGCGCCTCTGCCGATAGCGATCGTTCGTCCCGCGTAGCCGCTCGCGAGCAGATTGTGAAGGACGACAAAACCAAACTTTCCTGGGTGTGTCGACGCTCCGACGACACACACGCCCTTCGGATCGAACAAGGGTCGAAGATCCACGCCCTCACCCCACCGTCCGGCTAGCGCCTCCACTGGTTCGTCGAGGGTGATGAGGGCATCTACTGCGCAGAGAGTTCCGTCATCACGAACGATCACGGGATTGAGATCGACCGAACTGATCGAACGGTCCTGCATGACCCCTGCCAGACCCGTGGCGATTCCGTGCAGTGCGACGATGTCCAGCGGAGCACAGTGGCGCGCACCATGGAACACGGCAGACGATCGAAGGCTGGCAACCATCGCCTCGACGTCACTTTCGCTGACTGGCATTTGCCTGATCGACGTATCTGCAATCTGTTCGGCGAATATTCCTCCCGCTCCAATGAGGAGGCAGGGACCGAGTGAGGGATCCCGAAATGCTCCGACAATCAGTTCTCGCTCCCCGACCGTCATCTCCGCAACCGTGAGGGACACCTCTCCGTCATCGGGGCGGATACGACCGAGTATTTCGGTCGCAGCACCCTCGACGTCACCAGGGTTCGCCAAACCGAGACGGACGAGACCCCGTTCCGACTTGTGCGACAACAGTGGACCATTCGCCTTCACGACGAATGGCGGACGATGGCTATGGGCCCAGGACGCCGCTGCGCGTGGCTCGTGAACGACTCCCTCGACACCGAACGGAATGCCATGGCGGGCCAGGACTTCCTTGGACGCCGACTCGGACAGGGTCGCGGGGTTCGGCACGTTCATACAGTAGTTGGCGTGGTCCTGAGCATCACCGCATCGAATCTCTTTGACGGTTTCGAGATGCGAGGACCGTCAACAGTGTCGTGGGAGGACGGAATCATCGTCGAGATCCGTGAAGCGCAACCACACGAGGACAGACACGTCGACCTCCTCTCGCCCGGATACATCGACCTGCAGGTGAATGGCGTCGGTGACCGCAGAGTCGCCGACCATCCTTTCGATCTCGCCCCGATCGCTGAACTCTTGAGCGTCCAGGGAGTCACCACGTGGCTGCCGACGGTGCCCACTCAGCGAGCCGACTTCTATGCGCTCGAAAACATCGACGCACTCGTCGGAGCGTGCGTGCTGCCTCCACACCTACCGCAAGCTGTCGGCGTGCACTGTGAAGGACCGCTGCTCGGCGGCAAACCGGGTGCCCATCGCAGCGACTACTTCGCTGCGTCCCCGAGCATTCTTGATGCGCTCGCGTTGGCGCGAATGGTCACCCTCGCACCAGAGCATCCTCTGGCGTCGGAGGCGACGTCGCTTCTCGCTGCACGAGGCGTTCTCGTCTCTCTCGGACATACGACTGCGACAAGCCAACAAGTAGACGAGTTCGTTCGTCGCGGTGGACGATGTGCGACGCATCTGTTCAATGCGATGAGCGGCATAGATCATGTGACCGGGGGCGTCGCCCTGAGCGTTCTAAACGACTCTCGTATCGCGTTTTCGATGATCGTCGACCTCGAGCACGTCTCCGCCGAGGTTGTTGCGCACGCGTGGCGACACGCAGCTGACCGGATGTTCCTCGTGTCCGATCAGGTCTCGACCATCGTCGACGCAAGTATGAACGACAGTGCGCGGCTTCGTGGCGCACGGGTCGGACTCGATCAAGGGGTTCGCAATCTGGTCCAGTCGTGCCGAGTCCCAATCGGTGACGCCCTCGCAGCGGCATCCCGAATCCCCGCCGAAGTCCTCGGCCTTTCGGACAGGGGGCAACTGAGCGTTGGTCGTAGGGCTGACTTCGTCTTACTCGACGCCGACTTGTCGGTTACCGGTGTGGTGTGTAGTGGATTCCCCAGCAAAGACCTCAGCGTCTAATCTCGTGGCGTGGCGTCCTTACCCTCGTTGAGCAGAACCACCGACGAGCAGGCCGTCTCGATCATCCGTGGCATCGCCATGGACGCGCCGCTCAGGGCCAAGAGCGGTCACCAAGGCACCGCGATGTCCCTTGCCCCACTCGGCCACGTCCTCTACAGCCGCGTGATGCGCCACCACCCCGGTGATCCGGGCTGGTTCTCGCGGGATCGGTTCATTCTGTCGTGCGGACATGCGTCGATATTGCAGTATGCGTTGCTGTACCTGAGTGGCTACGGACTCGAAAAGAGCGACCTGGAACAGTTCCGTCAGTGGGATTCATCGACGCCGGGCCACCCCGAAGCCGGCCACACCGCAGGAGTTGAGGTGACTACCGGCCCGTTGGGTCAGGGATTTGCCAATGCCGTCGGCATGGCGATCGCCGAACGCGAGATCACCGCTCGATACGGAAGCGGGCTTGGACATCACACGTTCGTCGTCGCAGGCGATGGGTGCCTGATGGAGGGAATCAGCCACGAGGCTGCCTCCCTTGCAGGTCACCTCGGTCTCGAGAAGTTGATCTGCGTCTTCGATGACAACGGCATCACGATCGACGGGTCGACCTCACTCACGTGCTCGGACGACGTCGTCGCACGTTTCACTGCCTACGGCTGGCGGGTCATCACGGCGCAGAACATCGCAAATGATCTCGACGGTCTCGAGGCGATGCTGAACGAGGCCAAGGCTTCTTCGGGCAAGCCGACGCTGTGCGTATTGTCGACGGTCATCGGAGATCCGTCCCCTACCCTGCGCGGCAAGCACGAGGCCCACGGCAACCCTTTCACCGCAGAACACGTGACGGAAGCCAAGGCGACGATGGGAATGCCGGACGTCCCGTTCTTCGCGCCACAAGAGGTCATCGACGAGTACAGGAGGGTGTCTCGCGAACGGGGCGCCCGATTCGTCGCCGATGCCCCGGAGCTTCCCACAGAACTTGCATCCGTCGACCTCGACCGAGTTCGTGCTTCTTTGCCAACGTTCGACGCGTCGACGGCCATGGCCACACGAGTGGCGATCCAAAAGGTCCTTGAGGCGACAGCCCCGGCATTGCCGCACCTGATCGTGGGCTCGGCGGACCTCACCGGGAACACCGGCGTCAAGGTTTCGTCCTTCGGAGCCCAACAAAAGACTCAGCCTGACGGTCGGCAGATCTACTACGGAATCCGCGAGCATGCGATGGGAGCGGCGTGTGTCGGCATGGCGCTTCATGGTGGCTGCATACCGGTGTGCGGAACCTTCTTCGTGTTCGCCGACTACATGAAGCCCGCCATTCGGCTCGCGGCGTTGTCGAGGGCGCGAGCGGTGTTCGTCTTCAGCCACGATTCGGTCGGAGTCGGCGAGGACGGGCCCACACATCAGCCGGTGGAACAACTCGCGAGTCTTCGAAGCATCCCTGGTCTCCAGGTCATTCGTCCGGCTGACGCCAACGAGACGGCTGCGGCCTGGGTCGCAGCACTCGCATACGACGGTCCGACTGCACTCATTCTCAGCAGACAGAACCTTGCGCAGACGACATCGGGCGTGGCCATCGAGCGTGGATTCGAAGTGTTGACACATCCGTCTGGTCCTGTCGACGCGTGCGTTGTTGCAACAGGCAGTGAGGTTGCAGTCGCGCTTGCTGCTTCGGCCGACCTTGCTTCATCCGGCATCACGCTCCGCGTCGTGTCCTTGCCGAGCTGGGACCGTGTGCGACGCATCGACCTCGACGGATTCTCTCGAGCCGTCGGCTCCTCGCCATCGTTTTCTCTCGAGGCCGCTTCGACGATGGGTTGGCACGAGTTTGTCGATCAACCCATCGGTATCGATCGCTTCGGTGCGAGTGCCCCCGGCAACGTCGTGATGGACAAGCTCGGGATATCCCCTTCCGCTGTCGCACAGGCGGTGCGAACGACGCTTGGACGCTGATCGATGAATCTCCGTCGGCTGCACGAGGAGTTCGGACAAAGCCCGTGGTTGGACAATCTCCGCAGGGACGCCCTGGTCGACGGATCCCTGACGGCTGCGATTGAACGGGGCGTCCGGGGTCTCACCTCCAATCCGACGATCTTCCAGAAAGCGATAACCACCTCGACCCTCTACGACGAGCAGTTTTCGGATCTCGTCGCATCGGGGTCATCCGTCGAAGAGGCCTATTGGGAACTCGTCGTGAGCGACATTGTTGGAGCCTGCGACCATTTCTCGACCCTCCACCGCGAGTCAGGTGGCGTCGACGGCTTCGTCAGCGTCGAAGTGAGCCCTGCCTTGTGCCATGACAGCGCGGGAACGATCAAAGCCGCAAAGGATCTCCACCGCAGGATTGGTCGAACGAACGTGATGATCAAGATTCCTGCGACGGACGCCGGACTCGATGCGATCACCGACGTTGTCGCCGCAGGCATATCCGTGAACGTCACCCTCATTTTCGGGCTCGCGCGATACCGCCAGGTCTTGGATGCACACCGCCGAGGGGTGGAACGATTGGCGCAGAGCGATCCGAGCCGGCTTGTATCGACGGCGAGCGTGGCAAGCTTTTTCATCTCAAGAGTGGACAACGTCGTCGACCCCTTGATCCAGACTCACGGTCTCCGGCAGGGCTTCACCGCTATCGCCCAGGCGAAGGTGGCGTACCGAACGTTCGTCGAGGCAATGGTGAAGTCGCAGTGGTCCGCACTCGGAGCAAAGGGTGCCCAAGAGCAGCGCCCACTCTGGGCTTCGACATCGACGAAGAATCCGGCGTTTTCCCCCACGCTGTACGTGGATGAGCTGATCGGCCCTCGGACGGTCAACACTCTTCCCGATGCGACTCTCGAAGCATTCGATGCGCACGGTCATCTGGCACGGACCATCGACGAAGGCCTAGATGAGGCAGCCTCCCATCTCGACGCGGTATCGAACTGTGGCGTAGACCTGGAGACAGTTGCTCAACGACTCGAGGCGGACGGCTTGTCGTCGTTTCAGGCAAGCTTCGACGACCTCTTGTCGACGTTGTCGGCGAAGCGGTCTGCACGGTGAGCGACGGCGACCGCCTCGACCGAGCCCGCTCTTTGGCCGACTCGATCATTTCGGCCGACATCACGGGACCGCGACGCGAACGTTACGTCGACCTCGTCGAGACAGCCGTCCTGCTCTGTGAAGACGACCTCAGCGATCTCGACTTCAAGATTGCCGGATCCGCTCTCCGTGAGATGCGTGAAGCATTTGCCATGTTCCGCCCTTATGCGGGACTGCGCAAGGTGACCATCTTCGGCTCGGCTCGCACGAAGGCCCACGATCCCCTCTACGACCACACGGCTCGTCTTGCCGCACGGCTCGCCGAACGTGGATGGATGGTCGTTACGGGTGCAGGTCCGGGAATCATGGAAGCTGGGATGGTCGGTGCTGGAAGGGAAATGTCCATCGGCGTGTCGATTCGTCTTCCCTTCGAAACTGGTGCGAATCCGATCATCGCGGGAGACGAAAAGTACGTGTCGATGCGGTATTTCTTCACTCGCAAGTTGATGCTCGTGAAGGAGTCCCATGCGTTCGTCGCCTTGCCAGGAGGTTTCGGAACGCTCGACGAGACTTTCGAGTTACTCACCCTGCTCCAGACGGGAAAGAGCGTTCCCGTACCCGTCGTCCTGATGAATCTCGACGAGTCGATGTTTTGGGAGCATCTCGACGACTTCTTCCGTAAGACCCTGCTACCGATGGGGATGATCTCCGAGGATGACTTCAGCCATTATCTGCTGACCAGCAGTATCGAACGTGCAGTATCGGAGATTTCGACTTTCTACTCGAACTACGACTCATTGCGTTTCGTCGGACCCAACTTGTACATCCGTCACAGAAGGAAACTGACCGAATCCGACGTCGCCGAGCTAAACGTGGAATTCGCCGACCTGCTCACGGATGGAACGATTGCGGTGAGCGAACCCTCCAAGGCTGAACGAACTGAGAACGACCGACTCGATCTCGAGAGGTTGAAGCTCCGATTCGACAAGCGTTCCTATGGACGACTACGAGAACTGATCAATCGCCTGAATCAACTCGGCGCAGCGTCGTAATCGCCTTCTCGACAGACCGTCTCGCAATGGTGATGCTGCGCTCGGTCTCAGGCCTCCGAGTCTCACCTTTGCCGTTTGCCTCCATCAGCGCCGCGATGGCGGCATCAGCGAGCTCCTCCGAGATTGACTCCAAACGGCTGATGACATCGTCAACGTTCACCCTCTCAGTATGGCATCGGACTTTCAGATCCGATGTCCATCCACTATCGTCGCCGACGTGCCAAAACCCGCAAATGTTCATGAGTGGATCAGCTTCGACGACGACGATCGTGACCAGACGTGGATGTTCGACGAGACGTTCATGCGGTCCAACTACAAGTGCATCTATGGGGAGGGATGCAAAGGCGTCCTCGATGACGACGCGACACACCTCCAGCAAGGCTGCTGTAGCTATGGTGCGCATTTCTTGGACAAGAAGGACCTCGCAAACGTCAAGAAGTTCGTTTCGCGACTGAAGCCCCGTCATTGGCAGAACTTCAACAAGGGCAAGGACGGACGCTGGATGATGAAGGAGCGAGACGGGAGCGAGAAGACTCGCCGCGTCAACGGCGCCTGCATCTTTCACAACGAGCCAGACTTCGAAGGCGGTATGGGTTGTGCGTTCCACATCGCGGCCCTCGAGGCTGGAGAACGTCCCATGGACTGGAAGCCAGACGTGTGCTGGCAGGTACCGGTTCGCCTCGACGAGCTCGACGAAGACGATGGCCATCGAGTCGCCTTCGTGCGCGAGTGGAAACGTCGCGACTGGGGCGGCGGTGGAGAAGACTTCCATTGGTGGTGTACCGACGATCCATCGGCCTTCGTCGGCAAGGAACCGGTCTACAAGTACCTGAAGGACGAGATTGTGGAACTCGTCGGACTTCCGGTCTACAAGAAGCTCGTCACGCTCCTGGAAGAGAAGCGGTCGACCCCACTTCCCCACCCGAAGGTGCGACGCTAACTACTTGCGATTGTTCTTCTTGCGGTCCTCGAGATTGAGGAACCGCTTGCGAATACGAATCGCGTCCGGGGTCACCTCCACGAGCTCGTCGTCGCCGATCCATTCGATCGCCGTCTCCAACGTGTGCGTCACCGGAGTTGCAAGCTTCGGTCCGTCATCGTGGCTGTGCGTGCGAATGTTCGTCTTCTCCTTGGCACGAACTGCATTCACCACCATCTCTTCTTCGCGGGAGTTCTCACCAACGACCATGCCCTCGTAGACGTCGTCACCGGGCGAGACGAACAACGTGCCTCGAAGCTGAAGGTTGTCGAGCGCGTATGCGGTGGTCGACCCGATTCGATCGGCGACCATCGCTCCACCGGTGCGGTGTGGAAGTTCGCCAGCCCACGCCGTCCAGCCGTTGAGTGACTGGTGGAGCAAGGCGGTACCGCGGGTCACGGTCAGAACGAGCGAACGAAAGCCGATCAGACCGCGAGAAGGAGCCTCGAACGAAATGATCGTTCGACCAGGGTCCCCTGGGCGGAGATCCGTGATCCGACCCTTGCGCGGCGCCAGTGCCTGAGTGATCGCTCCGACGTATTCGTCGGGCACGTCACACGTTCCCGTCTCGAGTGGTTCATGCTTCTTCCCCTCGATTTCACGCGTGATGACTTCCGGTCGGCTGACCTGTAACTCGAATCCTTCTCGGCGCATGTTCTCGATCAGCACGGCCAGCTGGAGTTCTCCGCGTCCGGCGACTTCCATCACGTCGGCAGAGTCCGTCTCGGCGATCTTGATGCTGACGTTTCCAAGAATTTCCTTCTTCAAACGGTCTCGAAGGTGTCGGGACGTGAGGTACTTGCCCGAGCGACCCGCATACGGCGAGGTGTTGACGCCGAAGCTCATGCGAAGAACGGGCTCGTCGACCTCCAAACGCGGAAGTGGGACGGGGTTCTCGATGGTCGCGATGGTGTCGCCAACTTCGACCTCCTCGATGCCCGACATGATGAACAGGTCACCTGCGACGACCTCCTGCACCTCCACCCGATCGATTCCGGCGAATGCGAACAAACCAGTCAATTTGCTCTTCAGCATGGGTGCAGGGTTCGACTCGGTCGGTTTCTGGCACAGCACGACCTGCTGCCCCTTGCGCATGACGCCAGCAACAACTCGACCGATAGCGAGACGGCCGAGGTAGTCACTGGCGTCAAGGTTCGTCACGAGCGCTTGCAGCGGCGCGTCAAGATCGTTCTGCGGGACTGGTATGTGCTCGAGGATTGCGTCGAGCAGGGGCGACAAATCGGCGTCTGGAGCAGGCATGCCGATTCCCTTCATCGAACGACTCTCGCGCGCGACCGCCGAATACACGGGGAAGCTCAGGTGATGGTCGGAGTGAGCGAGGTCAAGGAACAGTTGCTCGACCTCGTGGAGGACCTCCTCCGGACGAGCATCACCTCGATCGACCTTGTTGATCACGAGGATGACCGGCAGGTCCTGGGCGAGAGCCTTGGAGAGTACGTAGCGCGTCTGAGGAAGCGGGCCTTCTGCTGCATCCACGAGGAGCAAGATCCCGTCTACGAGGGCGAGTGCACGTTCGACTTCTCCACCGAAATCGGCGTGACCCGGCGTGTCGACCAAGTTGATCTTGACGCCCTTCCATTCCACCTGCGCGGCCTTGGCCAGGATGGTGATTCCACGCTCACGCTCCTGGTCGTTGTTGTCCATGACGCGGTCGACGACGGCCGCATGACTCGAAAACGTTCCTGTGCTCCGCAACAATGCGTCGACCAGTGTGGTTTTGCCGTGGTCGACGTGCGCGACAAGGGCAATGCTTCTCAACTTCTCAGGGGGTGTAGACATGTGTCCTTCCGCCGGCGAGTGACCTACTGGTCCTCGTCGGCCTCTTCTTCGTCATCATCGAACCGAACGCCGTAGCGCTCGGCAATAGCCGCATACTCGTCCTCTTCGGACTGGGGTTGACGGCTGCGGCCGAGTCCCAGGTCTTCCGGGGACGGACCAGACTGCTTCAACTTGCGCGCTTCTTCGAAGCGTCGATGTCGACCCTTCTTCACGTGGTGGCTCCAAACTTGCTGGACGACCACCGAGGCGGCCGCCTATCGAATAAACATCGAGACAATCCTACCTGCCACGCCCTCTCGGAAGCGTGATCAGGCGCTATTCGCGGATGAGCCTGAGGTGGCCCTTGCCGTCAAACGAAAGCCCTGCCCGACCAGCGAGGATGTCCTCGAGGTCACCTCCGACGATGTCTCGTCGCCACCCATGGAGCAATCGACACATCGGGTCTCGTCGAAGCAACGCGTCGACGTCTGCACGCGTGCCAAGCAACGCGGTGTCGATCCGTTGCTGGCGAGCAAGTTCACTGATCCAGGCAGTGATGAGGGTGACGGCCGGCTTCAGTCTCTTGTCGACGTCGTCGCCACCGGCTTGTTCGATCACTACCTTGGTGTCACGACCCATCGAGACGGCGGCGAGCAGCTCATTGACGTCCGATCCGTGCCCCAATCGACCATCGATGCCCCTCAGCGCGAGAAGTTCCGTCGATGACCGTGGTGCCTGCTGGGCGATCGAAACGAGTGCCATGTCGGACAAGATCCGTCGCACTGGAACGTTGAGGGATCGTGCCCTCTCGTCACGCCAACGGGCGACCGCCTGAGCGACGCCCCTCGCCTCGCCTTTCAACGAACGAGCATCCTTGACCTTCAGCCAGGCGTCGTCACTCGAGGTCTGGTCTGGGCGCCGTGCCAAGGACTCCCGACACGCCTCGAGCGCCCACTCAAGGCGGTTCAACTCCATGAGTTCCTTGGTGATGTGCGCGTAGACGTCCTCGAGATGGATGACGTCATTGGCGGCATAGGTGCACTGTGCGGCCGTCAGCGGTCGACGCATCCAATCGGTGAGTCGGTCACCTTTGGACAGGTTCACCCCCAGTTTTCCGGACACGAGTGACGCCAACGACGGCGTCGACATACCGACGAATCCAGCGGCAATCTGCGTGTCAAAAAGGACAGCCGGAGTGGCCCCCGTCGCGAGATCAAGCACTTCGAGATCCTGTTGGGAGGCATGAGCCAGCCATGTGATCGACGTCAAGCGAAGAACGGTGGCCAACGGCGCAACGTCACACGCCAGCGGATCGATCAGATAGACGTCGTTGGACGTCGCGATCTGAACGAGAGCAAGCTCCGGGAAGTACGTTCGCTCGCGATGGAACTCGGTGTCGATGGCGACGCGCTCGGACGAGGCGATCGCCTCACACACCTCGATCAAACGACGGTCATCGTCGACCCACTCGTGCGTCGACAGGTCAGCCCACTTCCACCGGGTAGTTGCGGGCCTTCCAGGCTCCAGTTCCACCAGCCACGTTCGTCAAACCACTGATTCCAGCTTCTTCCAGCGCTTCGATCGCGCGCGCACTGCGGCCCCCCGCCTGGCAGATCACGTAGATCGGCGACGTACTTTTGAACTTTTCCACATGTGAAGAAAGCTCGGACAACGGTGCATTGATCGCGCCAGGTACTCGACCCCCCTGAAATTCGTCGATCTCGCGAACATCGATCACCGATGCCCCGTTCTCGAGTGCCGACTTGAGCTCGTCAACCGTGATTTCGTTCATGGTTCTAGTGTGCCAAGATTCGGGTCGCGCGAGACAAATCGTCGGGAGTGTTGACGTTGAGCACCTCGTCTCCGTCAACCTCGACGAACGCCGGGGCCAATCGCCCCATCACCAGATGCAGTGCACTGACCCCCTCTTTGATCCCAGTGGCGCACGCCCGGGCAAGCGCCAGCGCGTTCCACGCCGACACGCTCCAGTGCGACTCGTCACCTGAACGCGCTACAGCTCCACCGTTGGTGCGAGCCACCTCGACCAGGCGTCGCAACGTTGGAGTGCCGAGCAATGGCGTGTCACATGGAACGACGACAACAACGTCTCCTGCCTCGAGATCGAGTGAGGAAAGAGCGACAGCGAGGGCGTTCAGGGGTCCGCGACGCTCCGTTCCGTCGTCGACGTGACCACAACCTCGATCGATCGCCCATGACTTTGGCCCTCCGACGAACGTGACCGAGTCGACTGCCGGTCGGAGCGCGTCAAGCACAAAATCGGTGAGTGACACCCCGTTGATCGTCGCCAGCGCCTTGTCCGAACCAAAACGTGTGCTCGCCCCGCCAGCGAGGAGCAGGCCAATGACGTTCAGCGTTGACCCTTGGGGTCCAGTTGCAGAGCGAACTGAGAACATCGCGACGCCTCTGCCACCTCTCCGATTCGTCCCGCCATTCGCGCGAGCCCGTCGAGACAACGCAAGAAACCATGGTTCGACTCATGCGCCCAACGAACGTACCCGGACCCTCGCCAGCCATTGGCTCGGAGGGCATCGAGACCTCGGTGATAGCCGACTCGATATGCGCTGTAGGCCTCGACGTCATCGCGTGCGACATCACCCAGGGTCGCCCATGCGAGGCTCGACGTCGGATACTTGGCGCACCAGTGTGCGACGGCATCACGCCGTGACGCCGCAGGAGAACCGAGGGCTGCCGCCAGCGCGGTGATCAACTCGTCCGGATCGCGCGGAAGGATGGTCTCCCCTGGCCCGGTTCCGCTCAGGTTCACGTTCGACACGGACTCACCGTATCTCACCGTCGGGGTGCGAGAATGGGTGGATGTTCGACATCGACCTCGACACGGCAAAGAACCTCTCCGTTGGTCTCATGGGCGGCTCGGTCCTCTTTCTCCTTCTCGTCCTCAAGTTCGCCAAATCGGTCGTCACGAAGCTCTTGCTCATCGTGCTTGCGGTCGGTGTCGGCTATCTCGCATTCACGCAGCGGGACGAAGTGAATGCCTGTGCTGAGGCGGCGAAGACTCTGATCGCTGAGGGGAATGCGGCGGAACTCACGTGTACGTTTTTTGGCCAACAGGTTTCGCTTCCAACCTTTACGACGCCATGAACTACGACATCGCCACGTTGATGGCGCATCTCGACGCCTCCCCGACAGCGCGCCACGTCGTGTCGCGGGCGTCATCGATATTGGAATCCGCCGGTTTCGTTCGGACCGACATCTCGGGCGTGCCGTCGTCCGCGGCACTGGCACGTGGCTTCGTCACGAGTGGCGGGACGCTGATTGCCTGGACCGGTCTTGACGCGACTGGGACGGACTCGCTGCGTATCGTCGGTGCTCACACCGATTCACCAGGTTTGACGCTCAAGCCTGGACAGTCGTCGCGAGGGCACGGATTCGGTCTCCTGAACGTCGAGGTCTACGGCGGACCACTGCTGAACTCGTGGCTCGATCGGGACCTTGCGTTGGCAGGAAGCGTTCTCGACGTCAATGGGACAACGCACCTCTTCGGAACGAATCGTGCGGTCGCCCGGATCGCACAGTTGGCGATTCATCTCGACCGAGACGTGAACGACAAGGGCCTCACTCTTGATCGCCAGCACCACCTCCGCCCGCTGTGGACCATCGATGATTCGGCGGACTTCGTCGACCTTCTCGCATTGGAATCCGGCCTTGCCCGTTCATCGATAGCTGCCTGGGAGTGCCGCTTGGTGGACGTGCAGCCTTCCGCACTCATCGGGAGTGACTCCACGATGCTTGCGTCGGGCCGCCTCGACAACCAGTTGTCATGCTGGGCAGCCGTGCACGCGCTCGTCGACTCAACTGGCCCGAACGTCGTCGTGCTCTTCGACCATGAGGAGATCGGTTCGCAATCGGCAACCGGAGCGGACTCGTCCTTTTTCCCCCACGTTCTGGAAAGGTTGCTCATCGCCGCTGGCCTATCTCGTGACGAGTACCTTCGAACGCTGCTGCGGGCACATGCCGTCTCGAGCGACAACGCGCACGCGGTTCACCCGAACTATCCCGAGCGTCACGATCTCGACAACGCTCCGCTGTTCAATCGCGGAATCGCCATCAAGTGGAATACGAACCAGCGCTATGCGACGACGATCGATGCGCTCGACCCCCTCCTTCGTGCCGCTAAAGCACGCAACATGGAGTTGCAACACTTCTCCTCGAAGAACACCATGCCGTGCGGTTCGACGATCGGGCCCATCACGGCGTCCGTTCTCGGGATTCCGACGGTTGACATAGGGATACCCCAGTTGTCGATGCACTCTGCGCGCGAAGTGTGTGGAGCGGACGACGCGATACGACTGCAGAAACTGTTGTCGGCCTACTTCGCTCGCGCCTAGCGGTTGGCGATCCGTCGAGCCTCGTCGTAGTTCTGCTGCAGTGCTTCCTTCAAGGCGCTGGTGAACGCGGCCAGCTCCTCACGAGTGGCTCGAGACCCAGCGGCTTGAGGCCGAATCGGAGTGCCGATCGACATGACGCAGTGCGCGCGACGAATGCGCTTGCTGCCACTCGCCATCACGTGTTCGCTTCCATAGATTCCGACCGGGACGACGGCCAGGTTCGTCTTGTGTGCCAGAAAAGACGCCCCGTCAAAGAGGTCCGTCACCTCGTCGCCGAATCGTCGAGTTCCCTCGGGAAACAGCACAAGGGGCTCGCCCTCGCCGAGCACCGACATACACCGCTTGAGTGCTTCGATGTCCGCGCTACCACGAGTGACCGGGAAACCTCCGAGTGCCGACAGTGCTGCTCCGATCGGTCTGATCTTCCACAATGAGTCCTTGCCCATGAATCGCATGCGACGCCTCGTCGCAGCCGCGGCGATGGGTATGTCCATCGCCGATCGGTGTGTCGGCGCGAGGATGTACGAACCAGACTCCGGAAGGTTGTGGCGCCCTACGACCTTCAGACCCAACCACGTGTAGGAGAACCCGACCACGATCGATCGGATCACGAAGTAGAACAGCCGTGCCCCGATTCCGCGCGCGGCGAGCTTGCTCTTCACCCGCGCCATGCGCGCAACCTCTCCTGATACAAGCCGACCACCTCGGTCGTCACCTCGTCGATGCTCCGGTTCGACGTGTCGACGACAACGCTGTCCGAAGCCGTCGACAGCGGGCTATCTGCACGAGTGGAATCCATCTGATCACGCTGTGCGATCTCACGTTCAATGGCATCCACGTCGCCGCCAATCTGGGCGACGCGTCGCTCTGCCCTAATGCGTGGTGACGCAGTCAGATACACCTTCAGGATCGCCTCCGGAAAGACCACGGTGGCAATGTCGCGGCCCTCGACCACGCCTGCTCCCCGCTCGTCAACCCAGACCTGTTGGCGTCTCCGAAGCTCACTGCGCACTCCAGACAGGGTGGCAACGATGCTCACGAGCTTGGAAGTCTCCGCCGTGCGAATCTCTGTGGTCACGTCGCGACCGTCGATCGTCACCGTGTCGAGGCCGACGACGAGATCGGCCTCCGACGCGAGTTTCGTCATCGCCTCGTTGTCGGTGAGCGGCAAGCCGCTGGACTGCGCGAGAACGGTTACGGCCCGATACATGGCTCCCGTGTCGAGGTAGTGGAGTCCGAGAGACTTTGCCACCGCGCGGGCAATGGTCGACTTCCCCGCGCCGGCGGGACCGTCTATGGCGATCACCTTGTGGCGGGCTTCGTTCACCAGCTCGTGTCCCGAGGGCGACCCTCTTCGTATCCCGAGGAGCTCTGCACGCCGACGACAGCACGCTCCTGGAACTCCTTCACGTTTTTTGCGCCCGCATAGGTGAACGACGAGCGCACTCCGGCGACGATCTGGTCGATGATGTCCTCCACCCCGGGGCGTTGGGGGTCGAGATACATGCGCGACGTCGAGATGCCTTCCTCGAAAAGTTCCTTTCGGGCCCGGTCGAGGGCCGTCTCGGTTCGAGTGCGATTGCGAACCGCACGATTCGATGCCATCCCGAAGGCCTCCTTGAACAGGCGTCCATCGGAGTCACGAAGCGTGTCGGCAGCCGATTCGTATGTGCCCGCAAGCCAGGAGCCGAACATCACGTTCGACGCTCCAGCGGCGAGACCAAGCGCGACGTCCCGCGGATGACGAACGCCGCCGTCTGCCCACACAGTCGCCTTCAAGAGGGATGCCTCGTCGCTGCACTCCAAGACCGCCGAGAACTGCGGACGCCCGACACCGGTCATCATGCGGGTGGTGCACATCGCTCCAGGACCGACCCCCACCTTCACGATGTCGGCACCCGCCTCGATCAACTGTCGTGTGCCTTCGCGCGTGACGACGTTGCCCGCGACAAGTGGCACCTTGCCGACGACCTTGCGAACCTCCCCGATCACCTCGAGCATCTTCGACTGGTGACCGTGTGCGGTGTCGACGACGATGACGTCGGCGCCCATGGCGACGAGTTCACGGGCCCGACTCGCAGGATCCGCGTTGATGCCTACTGCTGCACCGATGATGAGACGTCCGTGCACGTCGACCGCTGGCTTGTAAATGGTGCTTCGCAGGGCGCCCTTTCGGGTGACACAGCCTGCGAGACGTCCCGACGAATCGACGACGGGTGCGAACGACAGTCTCTTGTCGTGCAACTCCATGAACATCTCCTCGGCGGTCAACCCGTCCGACAGCGAGATGATCTCTCGGCTCATCACGTTGTGGAGTTGAGTGAAGCGATCGAAGCCGGCAGCGTCGTGTTCGGTGAAGATGCCCTGTGGGGTGCCATCGGCATCGACCACGAGCACCGCGCCATGAGAACGCTTGTGGATCAGGCTGAGGGCTTCACCGACCGTGCCATCGGCAGGCATGGTGATCGGGGTTTCCCACACCTGGTTGCGCGACTTCACGAAGTCAATGACGGTCTTGACGACATCGAGTGGGATGTCTTGCGGCAGGATGACGATGCCACCCCGACGGGCAACGGTTTCGGCCATTCGCCGACCGGCTATGGCGGTCATGTTCGAGACCACGATCGGAATCGTCGTGCCCACCTTGTCCGGAGTCGTCAGATCGACTGACTGTCGCGACGCGACGTTCGACAGGCTCGGCACCATGAAGACGTCGTTGTAGGTGAGGTCAAACGACGGTCGATCACCCAAGAATCGCATCGCTCAACCTCCACACCGTCTTTTCAGGACCAACCTATGCTACTGCCGTGAGTCAGCGAGTCGTTTCCCACGAGGACCCCAGCGCGCTTCATCGCGCGGCGGAAATCCTTGGAAATGGTGGGGTCGTCGCCCTTCCCACCGAGACCGTCTATGGCCTCGGAGCATCGATCGACTCTCCTCGTGGCGTGCGTCGAATCTTCGAGGTGAAAGGTCGGCCGACGAACCATCCCCTGATCGTCCACGGTGCAACACACGCCTTCCTCGACGAGGTCGCTCGTGACATCTCGGACATGACCCGATTGGTTGCGACACATTCTTGGCCTGGACCACTGTCGATGCTCGTGCACAGAGCCGACCGCGTCTCGCCCGACGTCACCGGCGGTCGCGACACGGTCGTCGTTCGTGTGCCGGCTCATTCCTTCTTTCGAGAGCTCGTCTCGCTCCTCGGAAGCCCGATCGCAGCGCCGAGCGCCAATCGCTTCGGACGTGTGAGCCCGACGACGGCGCAGCACGTTGCAGACGACTTGGGCGACGACGTCGACCTCATCGTGGATGGGGGCGCCAGTGTCGTTGGCGTCGAATCGACCATCCTCGACATGACGACCGACCCCCCACAGGTCTTGCGGCACGGTGGAATTCCGATCGAGGACATCGAGTCGCTCCTCGGATGTGTCATTGCGGAGCCAACGGGTGCGATTCGTGCGCCCGGCATGCTCGAGAGCCACTACGCGCCTCGCTGCAAGGTCCGCGCAGTGGAGAGCCACGATGAGGCACTCGAGGTGCTCTCGAGGCTGGATCCCGGGTCATCAGGTCTCGTACCGACGCCCACCGACGTGCCCTTGTATGCGGCCCAGCTCTACGGCCTCCTGCGGAACTGCGACCAGCGGGGGTGGAGTGAGGCTGTGATCGTCCTGCCGCCTGCGACCGGCCTCGGCCGAGCCATCCGGGACCGCCTGGAACGGGCCAGTGTCACGCCCGCATAGGGCCCAAAATCCCGACCTCGCCGTTGCCCTCGGTGAGTACCCCTCATAGGCTTGGAAGTCCTAACCCAGGGTGGCACCCGCCACCCGACTCCTAGGGGGAGAAAAACACAATGAAGAAAACCAACATGCGCCGTTTCGGTGCCATCGTTGCTGGTCTCAGCCTCGTGCTGGCGGCCTGCGGCGGCGGTGACGACGCGGCCACGGACACCACGGCTGCAGCCGCTGGTGGCGAGTTGGAAGGCATGAAGGGCACGATGCCCCTCGTCGACCTTTCGGATGAGTTCAAGACAGGCTTGAACGACTTCTGGACCGCCGCTGGTAACGCAGCCCTCGAGGACTTCAGCTACGCAGCTGAGGCCTTCGACTCGGTGATGCTCGTCGCTCTCGCGGCAGAGGTTGCTGGAACCGATGGCAGTGCACTTGCCAACGAGATCCAGAACGTCTCGCGCGACGGTGAGAAGTGCACCGAAGTGACCGCCTGCCTCGAGCTCATCAAGGCCGGCACTGACATCGACTACGACGGCGCCTCTGGCCCGCAGGACATGAACGGAAACGGCGAGCCAGTCAATGCCTCGTACGGCGTTCTCACCTTCGGTGCAGACAACCGCTTCTCGTATGACGATGCGTCCTACGTCCTCGCCGATGCGCCCGAGTCCGACATTGTCGACCTCGTGCCAGCAGGCGTCGAGCGTAAGGGTGATGGCGTGCTCAAGATCGGTTCGCTCCTTCCGGAGACCGGTTCGCTCGCCTTCCTCGGACCACCGGAATTCGCTGGTGTTGAGTATGCGATCAGCCTGATCAATGCAGCAGGCGGCATCCTCGGCAAGCCAGTCGAGTACGTCCAGGGTGACTCTGGCGACACCAGCACCGACACCGCAAGCACCACCGTTGACCGCCTCCTCGGCGAAAACGTTGATGCCATCATCGGTGCCGCTTCGTCGTCCGTGACCCTCACGGTCATCGACAAGATCACGGCAGCAGGCGTCGTTCAGTTCAGCCCGGCAAACACGTCGGACAAGCTGACCACCTACGACGACAAGGGCCTCTACTTCCGTACCGCACCCCCGGACAAGCTCCAGGGTGCAGTGCTCGCGAACTTGATCGCGGGCGACGGCGCAGCGTCTGTGTACATCATGGCGCTCGACGATGCGTACGGCACGGGCCTTGCTGACTCGATTGAGGCGAACCTCACCGCAGCAGGCGTTGAAGTCCTTGGCAAGAAGATCTACGACCCGAAGGCAACGACATTCGATGCCGAGGTCGACGAGATCGTCGCTGCCAACCCGGATGCAATCATGCTCGTCACGTTCGACGAGGGTTCACGTATTCTCCGCACCATGGTGGAGAAGGGTGTTGGCCCGAAGAACAAGAAGGTCTATGGTTGCGACGGCAATATGGGTAACGCACTCGGCGAGAACTTCGACTCGGGTAAGTAATCCATTCGGATCAACGAAAGGGCCCGGTCCGCAAGGACCGGGCCCTTTTGCTTTTCTGGATGAGAAGTCGAGCGACCGTGGCCGGAGAGTGGACTCAGCCGCCGGTCATCTTGGCGAGCGTGCCGAGGTACAGCTTGATCACGTTCGGATCAGCGAGCAGTTCCCGCCCGGTTCCCGTGTAGGCGTTCCTGCCCTGGTCGAGGACGTAGGCACGATCGGTCACTTGGAGGCAGCGACGCGCATTTTGTTCCACCATCAAGATGGCGATTCCCTCGGCGTTGATCTTCTTGCACTGAATGAACACCTCGTCCTGGAGCGCAGGTGAGAGCCCTGCAGATGGCTCATCGAGGAGCAATAACTTTGGTTCCATCATCAACGCTCGACCCATCGCCACCATTTGGCGCTCTCCTCCGGACAGCGATCCTGCACGCTGACCGGCTCGGTCACGCAACTTCGGAAAGAGTGCAGTGACGTAGTCGAAGCGCTCGTTGAACACCTTGGGCTTGAGGAAACAGCCCATCTCGAGGTTTTCGGACACCGTCAAGCTCTGGAACACGTTTTGCGTCTGCGGGACGTATCCGACGCCGCGCTCGACGAGTTCATGTGCCTTTTTGCCCGTGATGTTCTCGCCGTTCAACATGACCGAGCCCGTACGTGTGGAGCACTGTCCCAGGATCGCCTTGAGCACCGTCGACTTGCCGGCGCCGTTGGGACCGATCACACCGACGAATTCACCCGCGCGGACCTCAATGTTGCAGCCGTTCAGAATGTTGACCTCGGGGATGTACCCGGCGACGAGATCCTCGACATGGAGCACGAGACCGCTCATTGGGCATCCTCCAACAACGACTTGCCCTGGTGGCCCCCGAGATACGCCTCGATCACCGCAGGATTGGCAGAGATCTGGTCCGGAGTGCCCTCGGCAATGATCCGACCCTCGGCCATCACGACGACCCAGTCGGAGATGTCATGCACCATGTCCATGTCGTGTTCGACGAACAGGACCGTCATGCCATCGTCGCGCAGTCCACGAATGTGCTCGTTGAGACTTTGCTTCAGGGCGGGATTGACCCCCGCCATCGGCTCGTCCAGCATGACGAGGCGCGGGTTCGTCATCAAGGCACGCGACATCTCCAGCAACTTTCGCTGACCCCCGGACAGGGTTCCGGCGTATTCGTTGCGCATGTGATCGAGCTTGAATCGCTTCAGCAACTCGTCCGCGCGCTTCTCGATGATCTCTTCCTGCCTCTTCCATCGGAACGGCAGGAGCCCGTTCCACCACCGCTCGCCCACTTGATGGGTTGCGCCGAGTTTCATGTTCTCGATGACCGACATCTTGGTCAGGCTCTTCGTCAACTGGAACGTTCGGACCATGCCCATGGCGGCCGTCTTGTGGGCGACTACCTTCTCCAGAGCGCGACCGTCGAACATCCACTTGCCTTCGTTCGGCGTGTCGAATCCCGTGAGCAAGTTGAACAGGGTCGTCTTCCCTGCACCATTGGGTCCGATGAGTGCGGTGATCGACCCGCGTTGCACCTCCAGGTGGTCGACGTCGACGGCGACCACGCCACCGAAGTTGCGCTTCACACCTTCGGCAATGAGGATCGGATCCGGCTTGGAGACGCCAGGACGGGCCTCAACGCTCGCGAGCGCCTCCTTGGCGCGGCGGGCCGAATCGGACAAGAAATCAGCGGCCATCGAGCGCCATCTCCTTGCGATTCCCGAAGATGCCCTGCGGGCGGAACGTCATGAGCAACATCAGTCCGAGCCCGATCAGCATGTAGTTCACTGGGCCCACCTGGGATTTTTGCAACAAGCCGAATCCGAAGATGGTGACCGGCTGGTCCTTCGTCAGTTCGCGCAGGAAGTTGTCAGAGAACACATACAGACCCCAGAACACCATCGGGCCGACGACGGAGCCCCGGACCTTGGCCACTCCGCCGAGCACGAGCGCGGTCAACACGTAGAACGTGACGTCTCGGCTGTAGTTGTCCGGTTGGACGGATCCGCGGTCGAGCGCAAACACGACACCGGAGAACATGCCGATCACACCACCGATGATGAGGCTCTGCATCTTGTAGGAATAGACGTTCTTTCCAAGACTACGGACGGCATCCTCGTCCTCGCGGATCGCCTTGACGACGCGTCCCCACGGGCTACGCATGAGCAAAAAGACGAGACCGGAGAAGATGCCGACGAGTGCCCATGCGACGATCAACGTCCACAGCGTGTAACCGCTGTATTGGAACGGACGAATTCCGTAGAGGTGGCCCGGATCAAATGGACTCAGGTTACGGAACGGCGTACTGAACGAATTGATGCCATCGGATCCGCCGAAGTACTCCTTGAAGCGAACTGAGCGAACGATCAGACGAACGATCTCGGCGGTCGCGATCGTCACGATCGCCAAGTAGTCCGCGCGCAGACGCAACGTCGGGATGCCCACGAGGATGCCGAGGACCACCACGTAGATGAGACCAATCACGATCCCCCACCACATCCCCACCCCGAAGTACTGGGACGTCATGCCCAGTCCGTATGCACCGCAGGCCATGAATGCGGCCTGACCGAAGTTGAGTAGACCCGTGTAGCCGAACTGGACGTTGAGACCAATTGCAGCCAACGCGAAATATGCAGCGTCCATTCCGATCAGGGCACTGATTGTGTTCTCGATCACCTTCAACAGATCCATGTCAGCCAACCCTCTGCTTCCTGCCGAGGATTCCTTGCGGTCGAACGATGAGCACCACGACCAGAATCAAGAGGGCTGGTGCGTTCTTCAGCTCAGCCGGCACGACGAGTGAGGCAAGCTCGACGAACAATCCAACGAAGAATCCTCCGACGAGCGCTCCATAGGCCGAGCCGAGCCCACCAAGGGTGATTCCCGCGAACATCAAGAAGATGAGACCACTCCCCATCTCGAACCCGACCTGCTCGTCGAGACCACGGAAGATCCCACCCAATGCGGCGAGCGCTCCACCAGCGATCCACACGATCCGAATGATGCGCTGCGTGTCGATTCCAGTCGACGAGGCAAGCGTCGTGTTGTCCGAAACCGCTCGAATGGCCTTGCCCGTCCGCGATCTCTGGAGGAACGTCGCGACCCCCACCAAGACGAGGAGCGAAATGATCGCGGTCGTCAGGTCACGCATCGTGATCGAGACCGGTCCGAACTTCTTGGCAACCTGCAAGCTGAAGTCGTCGAGTGGACGCGTGCGACCGCCGAACTGATACAAGTAGAAATTGCGCAGCATGATCGACAACCCGACCGAGACCACGAGCTGGGAGATGAGTCCGATGCCACGCTTGCGCAGTCGACCAAAGATCAGCTCGTTGAACAGATAGCCGAACAGTCCCCCCAGCACCACGACGAGAGGGGCTCCGAGCAACAGAGGTATTCCGAGAATCACGTTGATCCAGAACGCCATCAAACCGCCAAACGTGACCATCTCGCCGTGCGCAAAGTTCGTGAGTCCAGTAGTGCCGAAGATGAGCGACAGACCCACGGAACAGATGGCGATGATCAAGCCGAGGCGGATGCCGTCCACCGAACGCTGGAGAATCTTGTCGACAAGCGAGGTCGAACCCGATGCAGATGTCCCGGTGAAGAAGCGCACCAACTTGTCGTTGGTCGTGAATGCATCCTTTTCGATCGTGGCAGACGACTTTTCCGCGTTGATCAAGTCGACACCGTCGGGCAACGTTGCGACGTCCAGCGTGATCACGTAGGAATCCTTCGCCGGTACCGCCAAGACCACCTTGCCGTCCGCACCAGTCTCACCACGAACGACTTCGACCCCACTGGCGTCCGTCACGACGATCGTCACGCCGACGACCGGGCTCCGAGATGTGGTTCCACCGTCGACTTGCTGATCCTGCACCGACGCAGTAATGGTGAATTCGCTCTCCGCTGCCGACGCCCCGCTTGCGAACGCGCTCATGAATCCAAGGCCGAGCCCAAGGCACAACAGCCATGCGCGGATTCTCCTGGCCCTGGTTCCCCCCATAAGTACGCCCAATCTAGTCGTCACACCCTCCGTGGCCCGCCCAGATCGAGGGCTCGGGCGACGAGGTTGGTGCCGACGATCGTCACCGCAACTGAGCCGGCGATATGCAACGCCACGAGTGCGGCGGGAATGTCGGCGAAATACTGCACGTACCCGACGAACCCCTGAGCCAACAGGATGCCAACGGTCGTCGACACCAGCCCATAGAGACCCTGATGTCCACCCTTGCGGACGATCCGAGACAGGACGATCAACGACGCAAGTGTGAGCCATACGGCCGCACTGTGAATGCGAACGACCTCTCGGACCTCGAAGCCCAACCGAATTGCGTCTTCATCACCTGCGTGTGGCCCACTTCCGGTCACGACGGTGCCCGTCACGATGGCAACGGTCGCCGCTACTCCGAACGCCAACGCGGACGTTCTCAGCGTTCGGGTGGTCTGGACACGAGGCCCTTCTTCGCCACACTCACGGACCAGGGCCGTAGCAAGGACAACGAGCACGGCGGAGACCAAGAAGTGGACCATGTTCGACCAGGGGTTCAAGCCGGTCCAGACGACGTATGCGCCGATCACCACTTGGGCCAGTACCCCGACCACCAGTGACGCCGCCAAAACCTTGATCGTCCGCGTCGTCGGCCGCACAAGAAAGGCCCCAAGGGCAGCCACGATCACCGACGCTGCCACCACTCCGGTCAGGAGGCGGTTCAGCTGCTCGATCGCCGCATGCCAGCTGGACACGTCGACGAAGCGCTCCTCGTTGCATTCGGGCCAGTCCGAGCAACCCAGCCCGCTGCCGGTCAGGCGTACCCACGAACCGGTCAGAACGATGCCCACCAGGGCCCCTTGGGCGAAACGGGCTATCCGGCGGTATGCGACCGGACTGACGCGGGGAGACACCGCCTCAGAGTAGGTCCACGCCCCCTGGCGACCACCGTCAGGCGTCAGGACCGATCGTAGAGCTCCATTTCACCACTCTGCGTGGTCTTCTCAACATTTTCGGTGAGAAATTGCTCAAGAAGTTCCCCGAGGTGCCGAAACCCATTGCGGATCTCACACCACGCAAGGGAGCACAACATGAAGGCATCAACCATCCGCAAGGCGCTCGTCTCGGGCGTGTCCGTTCTCGGACTCTCCATCCCACTCAGCGCAGTCGTTACCTTCCAGGCCGCGCCGGCAATGGCCGCATCCGTCGCCCAGTTGCCACAGCGCGGGGATGCCGGCCCAGAGGTCGTCCGCCTGCAGCAGGCGATCGTGGCCCGTGGCTTCACGATCGTTGGTGGAGTCACCGGTGAATTCAACGGTCAGACCGTCGCAGCCCTCCGCTCCCTCCAGAGGGTTGCGGGCTTCAAAGCCACTGGTTCGCTCGACGAGCGCACCGCGAAGTTCCTCGGCCTCGTCGACGTGGCGCCGATCGCTGCAAACGCTCTGCCGAGCGTCGGAATGTCGGGTGACACGGTCTGGTCGTTGCAGCAGGCCCTGATCAACTCTGGCACCCAGGTCAAGGGTGGAGCTGATGGAAAGTTCGGCCTTGCAACCACCATTGCACTCGGCAAGTTCCAGTCGGCTCGAGGCCTCAAGGTGACGAAGACCCTCGACGAAGCGACTGCGATCGCCTTGGGACTGCTCCCAGCACCTGCTCCGGCACCGACCAAGCAAGTTGCAAAGACGATTGCCCAGACCGTCGTGACGCCACAAGCTGCTCCCGCAGCCCCAACTGCGGCGACCATCACGATTGACACCCTGCCCGTTCGCGGACAGAAGGGTGATGCCGTCCGAGTCGTTCAGGAGAGCCTGATCGCCGCCGGCGTCGAAGTCAAGGGTGGCGCCGATGGCGTCTTCGGTGTCGCCACGACGATCTCGATCACCAAGTTCCAGGAAGCTCGTGGTCTTGGACAGACTGGCGCGCTTGACATCAACACCGCGGTTGCGCTTGGTCTCATTCCGTCGCTCGAGCAGCTTGGTCTCCCCACGTTGAAGGTGTTCCCGATGCAGGGTCGCTGTGGCTTCGTCGACTCGTGGGGTGATGCGCGCTCGGGTGGTCGTTCGCACGAAGGCACCGACATCACGGGACCAAAGGGTCTCGCCATCTATGCAGTCGTCGACGGTGTCATCACCAAGTCGTACACGGGTGCCGCAAATGGTGGCAACGCTCTCCGCTTGACTGCAGCTGACGGAACCTACTTCTACTACGCCCACCTCGACTCGTTCGCACCAGGAATCGCTCCCGGCGTTCCGGTTCGTGCGGGCCAGATCATCGGCTACAACGGAGCGACCGGCAACGCCGGAACCCCGCACCTGCACTTCGAGGTCCACCCCCGTGGAGGCGCAGCGGTGAATCCGTACCCCATCCTCAAGGCGATCGACGCGTGCTCAGTGACCGAGGTGCTCCCCCAGTAACTGAAAGCGCCGACGAGGGCGCCCGAGTGGTGACGATGTGAGAACCATCACCACTCGGGCGCCTTCACTCTTTTCAGCGTGTGCGTGACGAATGTTCGATGTGCTCGAGGTCGCTCAGGTTCTCGAGACTGAACGTGTAGCCGTCTCCGAGACGAATTGCCTTAATGGTCGTGATGCTCGCATGGCCGATGATGAATCGCTCCCACTCCCACGGTGTCGCATTCAAGCCGAGGAGATGACACACGAGCACACTGTTGGTTCCTGCGTGAGCGACAAAGGCAATCTTTTCGCCCGGCTTTTCGATGTGCCACACCGGGAGCTCACCTTCGATTCTGTGGATTCCGCGTTCTGCAAGGAAGTTCGTCGCACCAGCATGGATACGAGCAACGAAGTCCCGAACGGGCTCCCCTCCCTCGAGGCCGTGCCACCGTTCGACGGAGCTCCGTCGCAACTCGTCCCGATACGCCTTGATGGTCACCTCAGATGGCGCGCCGTGCCATGCCGGTTCGCGAATTTCTTCCAGCCACGGTTCGATCACCTCCGGACGACCCTGTCGCGTCAACAATGGCGCAGCGGTCTGACGCGTACGAAGAAGAGGCGAGACATAGACGTGATCCAGATGCTCGCCCGCCAACCTCTCGCCCAGCTTTTCAGCCTGCGCAAAGCCACGCGACGTCAAGGGAGGGTTGACGATACTGAGGCCATCTTTGACCCATTCGGGTTCAGCGTGTCGAATGAGCAGAAATTCCATGCGCGCAAGACTAATCCAGGCTTGCCAAAACTTAGGGTTCTCTGGGCTCAGCCGACGCACTTCGCGATCGTCTCAATGACGAACGCCTCGTATTGATCTGGAGTTTCAGGAACGTTCGACTCGGCTCGAGATACGAGTGCGACGCCAATGCACGACGCCTGCTCGTCTGTCACAGCCTCCCCGTATTGGTCGGCGACATAGAAGCCGTAGGAACGCAAAGCACTTTCCTCTCCATCGAAGTCCAGCGAGGACTCGATGAACTGGTCTGGGTCGGTGTTCGTGAGCGGTGTCGGAAGCGTCGTCGCTGACGCGTCGTCCAGTCGTGGAAGCGCCTTCAGCTCGCTTCCGCAGTCAGATGCGAAGAACTCACGGACACTGGCCAACGCCTCGATCACTTCGTCTCGAGACAGCACTTGGAGCGACTGCCCAACCAAGGGATCCGAGTCTGCGATCGACGTATCCCACGCTATTGCCTGGAGCGCCACGGAAACCTCCGAGTAGCTCCTCTCGACGATCTCGAGAGGTTTGACGACTTGTTCTGGCGCGACCTCCAGCATCCTGCTCACCGACAGCAGCAACACCGACATGGTGCTCTGGAGCTGCCTTGGCGACGTGCGCGAAAAGTCGTCGAACGTTGCCGTCGTCGCAACCAGGCTCGACTCGAACTCAGGACCCAGTGCGCACGTTGAGGACGTTGAAGTCGTCTCTCCACACCCGACGAGCAAGCCCGCAAGGAGGATCGAACCCATCAAGCGTCTCATGAAGACGTCGCATTCAACCATGCTGCGTACATTCGTGCGTACGGACCGTCTTTGGCGACGAGTTCTTGATGAGATCCTTGTTCCACGATTCGACCGTTTTCAAACATCATGACACGATCGGCACGGGCGGCTGTCGACAAACGATGTGCCACTGAGATCGTGGTGCGACCCTGCGAGACGCGTTCGAACGTGCGCGCCATTCTCACTTCCGTTTCGGCATCAACGGAACTCGTGGCTTCGTCGAGAACCAGAATCGATGGGGATGCGATGAAGGCCCTCGCCAGTGCCACGAGTTGTCGCTCTCCGGCAGACAACGACGAACCACGCTGGCCTACAGGCGTATCGATTCCACGTTCGAGAGATGCGATCCAGTCGGACAACGACAACTCTTCGAAGGTCGAGAGCACGTCCTGTTTGGTGGCCATCGGATCCGCAAAGACCAAGTTTTCGGCAATCGTCGAAGCGAACAAGAAGGGTTCCTGGGGCACGACGATCAATCGGGAACGGAGATCGGTGTTTGCCACCTTACGGACGTCCACACCACCCAGAGCGACGTATCCGCTCTGGGGATCTGCAAGGCGTGAGATGAGCCGAGCGAGGGTGGTCTTTCCCGAACCCGACGGACCGACGAACGCGACGTGTTCCCCCGGAGCGATCTCGACGTTCACGTCCCGCAGGACGAGGGCGTCGTCTTCATCACTCGAGCGCGAGCGATAGGAAAACGACACGTTTCGTACGGATACACCAAGTTTTCCCTGCGGAAGAAGGACTGGTCGCTCGGGTTCAGGTGGTCCAATCGGAGTGTCGAGGACCCCGATCACGCGTCGCAAGCCTGCAACCGCGTTCTGCGTCTGGTCGATAGTCTCGGTGAACTCAGCGATTGGCTCGAGGAAGCGATAAGTCAAAAAGACGAAGCCGACGAGTGCTCCGGCGGTGATTCCTCCGTCGGCACCAAGAAAGATTCCAGCCCCGATGACGGATGCCACGGTGAACGTGGCGAACACTTCTCCGGACGGAAACAGGATCGCTCCGATCACACCGGCTCGGATGTTGGCCTTTGCTCGCGCATAGATTCCAAGCCGCGTTCGAGCGAGGAACTCATCCGTCGCACCATAGGCCTGAATGGTCTCCACACCCGCGAACATCTCCCCCACCTCAGCAAGGAAGTCGGCATTGCGTTCGCGGCTCTTGGTGTGGGCAGCGACGAGGTGCCGCTGAACGGTACGCAAGACGAAAATCAGCGGAGCAGACACGACGAATGCAACGATCGCAAGACGCCAATCGAAGGCGATCATGACAATCGCGACCACCAACATCTGCGATCCGTCGAGCAGCAATGCGAGCCCGCCCCAGGAAAAGAACATCGTCAACGTTTCGATGTCGCTTGTCACGCGCGACACGAGGGCACCGCGCTTTTCCTCGTTGTGGTCTGCAAGGCTCAGCCTGTGAATATGGTCGAAAAGTCGAACACGAATCGAGAACAAACCACGCTCTGCGCGCGTGCCGAGTCGAGCTGTCGCCAGACGCAACGTGAACGACGACAGCATCACGGACGCAAACCCGAGCACACACAGCGTGGTGACGAACCCCGTCCGCATCCGACCGTCGACGAAACCGTTGTCGATGATTTGGCGCAGCAAGATCGGTATGACGAGACGCGATCCAGTTCCGATGAAGGCGAGAACGACCGTGAGCCCAAGACCGTTCCGCAAGTCAGGCGCGATATTCACGCCCTCGCGAATGACTCGTGTGGACGTGGAAAGGTCGTCGCTCATGAACCCTCCCGCTCCCGCCTGTCACTTTCGTATGACTCGATCAACGATCGATATTCATCGGAACGAACCAGCAGGTCGTCGTGAGCACCCTCGGCCCTGACTGAACCACCTTCCACGAAGACGACTCGGTCCGCCACTGCAACCGTGGACGGACGAGACGCGACGATCAGACACGACAGGCCCTCAATTTCCTTCAGTCGTCGGACGATGGTCTGCTCCGTGGTCGGATCGAGTGCACTCGTCGTATCGTCGATCAACAGAAGCGGAGCGCGTCGATACAGGGCTCGAGCCAGGGCTATGCGCTGGCGTTGTCCACCACTGAGTGAAACTCCTCGCTCCCCGACCATCGTCTCAACGCCCTGTGGCAAATCCTCCACGAAACTCAGAGCATCGGCATCGTGCAGCGATTGACGAAGACGTTGGTCGTCGCGATCGGCACCAAGGCACACATTCGACGCGATGCTTCCCGACAACAGGAAGGCCTCCTGAAACACCATTGCCGGTTCACCTCTCGGCCAACGCACCTCGCCCGATGTCGGTGACAGCAGTCCCCCCGCAAGCCGGAGCAACGTGGACTTGCCCGTCCCAGTCCTTCCGACGATCGCCACAACTTCTCCACGATCAACCGTGAGAGTCACATCGTCAACCACCCGTCCCGATGTCGTCGAGAACTCGAAGGACACCCCACTCAACCCGAGGACTCGAGAACTTGAGGCCTCCCTTTGAGGCTTGATCGTTGCAAGTATCGGTTCATCGAGCACTCCCGAGACACGCTTCCAACCGCTCGCCGAGTGCGGAACTTCACTCAGCACGTAGCCGATGATGCGCAATGGGAAGATGAGCAGAGTGAAGAGATAGATGAAACTCGACAGTTCCCCAAGCGTCATGGCCCCCGCAGAGACCCGATGCGCGCCAATGAGGATGAGCAGGACGTTGAACGACGCTGGTACGAAGTCGAGCAAGGCCTCGAACGTGCTGCGGGCATACACGGCGCGGATACGGGCGTCGCGAAGTCGCCCGGAGATGGTGGACAGTCGGTGTGTTTCACGATCTTCCGCTCCGAAAACCTTGACCACGAGAACTCCCTCGAAACTCTCATGTACGGCTTCGGAGAGTGCGCCGAGTTCGTGTTGGGCACGGTCGTAGAAGACGTCGATCCGCTTCTGGTAGCCCACGTTCAGTGCCAGGAGGCATGGGATAAGCAACAATGCGACCAAGCCCAACGGGACGTCCACGACCATCAACCAGATGCTCGAGGCAACGACGAGCACGACGACCGACGTGCTGAACGGGAGAGGGGCGAGAACGCCGACCGTGGCGTCAACGTCGACACCGACCTTCGACACGAGGTCCCCGGTCATCTGTTGTCCGTGCCATTGGGCGGGCTGACGCATCACCTTTGTCGCCACTGAATCTGAGATCTTGGCAGCCACATTCCACTCCGTGACTCCTGCAAAGGATCGTCGGACGACTACCCCCGCAGCTCGCGTCACACCGATCCCGACGATGAGCGACCCGGCGATGACGAACCGAGACACGGGCAAGGAACCGTTGTCGAAGAACGCGATGATCACGTTGTCGATGGTCCAGCCGACAGCAAAACTCGAGGCGACCGTACACAGCGCGTACACGGCGGCTCCTGTTACCGCAATAGCAAAGGTGCCTGGCTCGTGGCGCACCAGTACTTTCAGCAATTCAAATGCCTGACGGACTCGCGACGCCGAATCTGACGTTGGTGTGCTGGGGGTCACGTGACGAGTGTATTCCTGTGTCTCCTTCTCGTCGTTACACTCGCCTCGGTGTCGGCTCGTCAACGTCTTGCTCGAATCGGAATCGTGACTGCCATCCTTCTGACGAGCGCAATGTGGCTCTATGCGTTCGTCTTTGCATCTCGCGAAGCCGTCAACAAGATCGCAGACTCGAGTTGGCAGCAACGTGCAGAGTCTCTGTGCGCTACCGCGCTCCTGAAGCGTCTCGAACTTGCAGATTTTCGGCTCATTGAAGATTCAGGTCCTGACGCCCTGGAGCGCCGGGCCGAGATCGTCGACAAGGCCACTGACACTCTCGAGGAGATGATCAGATCCATCGCCTCCACACCACCGACGGACGCCAAGGGTCTTGCCTTGGTTCCGCAGTGGATCGCCGACTACATGACCTATGTGCAGGACCGACGGGATTATGCCGATCTGCTTCGATCGGGTGTCAACGAGCCATTCAGCGAGACGATGGTTGATGGATTGCCGCTGTCCGAGAAGATCTCAACCTTTGCTGCGGACAATCGTGCGCCCAGTTGCAAGGCGCCAATCGATCTCTCAGTGTGAGCCAGTGAGAAACTCGTCGCTGGGCCGCCACGATCCGTCGGCATCACGAACACGAACTACTCGCGCTGGATTCCCGACCGCGACGCAATAGTCAGGCAAGTCCTTGGTGACGACGCTTTGTGCACCGACGGCAACATGTCGTCCGATGGTCACGCCAGGCAACACAACGACACCATGCCCCAACCATGAACCTGCACCGATGCGAACCGGGCGCTCCGGTTGAGTCTGTTGCGAGATCGGCCGCGATGTGTCCTCGTACCCGTGATTCTGATCGGTGATGTAGACGTGATGTCCCGTCCACACGTCGTCCTCGATGACGATCGACAGATGACCGACGATTCCACTTCCACGCCCGATGAGCACCCTGTCTCCTATCGACACAACCGGATCGTTGAAGCACACCTGTCCTGGCATCATTCCCGCCGAGAGGGCAACGTGCGAACCGATCATCGTGTCTGATCCGATCCGTATGTACTTCTCCCCGAAAATGGTGGTTTGAGGGAACAGGATCACGCTTCGCTCCCCGAATGCGCCGAACCGCATGCCCTTCGGAGTCGAAGCGCCGATCGCGCCGTAGGCCTCAAGCCACGCCCACACCCGTGGAGCGAGACGCTCGGACAGCCGATGTGGGAGAAATCTCACGTCCCAGAATCTACCGTTAGCCTGAATTTGTGCGCCCGCGAGTAACCGCTCCAGTCGTTCGCTCACGCAAGGGAAGCCCTCTACCCCTCACGATGATCACCGCATATGACGCGACTTTTGCGCGAATCGTTGATGATTCAGGTGTGGACATGATTCTCGTGGGCGACTCCGTCGGGTCAGTCGTCCAGGGCGTCGGCAACACGATTCCCGTCACCATCGACGAGATGGAATATCACGTTCGTCTCGTCGCTCGAGCCAACCCGAAGGCTCTGATCGTCGGAGACCTGCCGTTCGGTTCGTATCACGTCAACAGCGAACAAGGAGTGCGAAGCGCCATCCAGCTCATCAAAGCCGGTGCATCAGCGGTCAAGCTCGAGGGTGGCAAGACGATGTACGACACGATCTCGGCGATCTGTCGCGTCGACATCCCCGTCATGGGCCACATCGGTTTGACGCCCCAGAGTTACCACCGCATGGGAGGTCACAAAGTACAGGGACGCGACTTTGAAGGTCGTGATCGGATACTCGAGGATGCAAAAGCGGTGGAGGCAGCCGGAGCGTTCTCCGTGGTCATCGAAGGTGTTCCTCGTGATCTCGCGAGCGAGATCACGACAATGGTCTCGATTCCAACGATTGGTATCGGCGCAGGACCGGAGACCGACGGACAGGTGCTCGTCCTACACGACATTCTTGGCCTGAGCGCCAATCCCCCATCTTTTGCGAGGAGTTATGCGAACGTCGGAGAGATTGCACGTGAAGCATGCGCCCAATTTGTTCGCTCTGTGCAAGATCATTCCTGGCCGGACGACCAACATTCGTTCCACTGACGATGATCGTCCTCGACTCCGTCGATTCTGCTCTTGCCTGGAGAACATCGCTCGCTCCACAGGTTCGTGTGGGACTTGTGCCGACCATGGGTGCGTTGCACGACGGTCACGCGAGATGCATTCAATCGTGTAGTGCTACGAGCGACGTGTCGGTCACATCCATTTTCGTCAATCAATCCCAGTTCGGCGATTCCCACGATTTCGACAGCTATCCCCGAACCTGGGAGAGCGACCTCCGTGTCGCTGAAGGTGCTGGAGCATCCGTCATCTTTGCCCCCGGTGACGACGACATGAACCAACGGATGATCAACCATCCACGCACGGCTGGTCCGTTGTCCAACCTCTGGGAGGGCGAACATCGGCCCGGCCACTTCGATGCTGTCGTCACCGTCGTCAACCAACTGTTCGCCGCCATCCGACCACACCGTGCGCGCTTCGGCGAGAAAGATCGCCAACAACTCGCGGTCATCACATCCTGGGCTCGCGATGAATGGCCAGCCATTGCCATCGATGCCGAGCCAACCGTTCGGGAACCCGATGGACTCGCGATGTCGAGCAGAAACGTTCGCCTCTCCCCCGATGCTCGACGTCATGCAGCGTCGATCTATGCAGCCCTCTCCGGACTACAACGAGAGTTCAACGACGGGCAGCGTTCCTCAACACGACTCATCGACAACGCACGATCCTTTGTTTCCTCCGAAGCAACCATCGACTATCTCACGATCGTCGACGCAGCGACACTCACACCGCTCGATCACGCGAAATTGGGCGCCGTCGTCCTCGTCGCCGCATCGATCGACGGGGTGCGCTTGATCGACAACCTGACGCTCTCCGACAAGTTCCTATCGATGCAGAGACCCGTCTGACTGCGACATTCGAAATCGATACGTTCGAACGTCGTCGCCGGACAGGATTCCGCCCCTCGCGAGGGTCCTCCCGTGCTGCCAGTTCGACAGACCAAGCTCCGGCTTGTCCAGCGCGAATTGACCGTCGACCCACCTAGTCATTCCGTCCCCGACGAACGGTGAATCCAAGCGACGCCACGCCTCCGAATGATCCCGTTCTGAATTGCTGATGACGGAGACCACGAATCGAGGCGAATAGGTGTTGCACAAGTCGATTCCCTCGTCGAACGAGCGTGTGCGCACCACGAACAGCTCTGGTGCCGATTCCCACTCCCACTCTGTCGATAGATCTGTCGGCTGAGACTCTTCGACGACGATTGACTCACCCTCAGCACCGAGGTCTACCCTTGACGCTCCCACGACGTGGACGACGCACGCGGCCTTGCGGCGCTCTCCTATCTTCTTCAACTCGCCGAGGATGATCGGAACTGTGGTACTCCACACCGCTTCTGGAACGCAGATTGCATTCACCGTATTGCACACCTTGCGATCGAGTGAATGGCCAAACGTCGATGCAAAGCGAGTCGGCTCGAATGACTCGCCGAGCAACATCCACGCTCCACCAGTTCCATGAAGGCTGACCGAGATGCCAGACGAGCGGGCTACGAAACCGAGATCGCGCACCGCCGGGCCACTTCCGCGCGCAACTGCAAGGGAGATTCGTTGATCGGAGAAGAGCGCTAGACCTGCGGAACGTTCAACGGAGTCGACAAGGACGACGGCGCTCTCGGGCAAACCGCTCTCACGCAAGGCCGGTTTCAAACACCCTTCCAGGATTGCCCGAGCAGTGCGAAGCGCGTCGGAGCCGATCCTGAAGACGCACGAGTTCCCCGATCGAAGGACACCGGCCGCATCCACGCATACATTCGGTCGACCCTCGAAGACGAAGGCGACGACGCCCAACGGCGCAGCCACCTTCTGCACTTCCCATCCATCGTGAACGACCACATCCACGGTCTCCTCTTTGCGAACCGGCGACTCGGCCCACACCAACGCGCTCTCGACCATTTCTCGTCGCATCTTCTCGTCGATCACGAGCCTGCCGATGTGCCTCCCAGCCGACTGCGCGGCCTCGACATCCAACTTGTTCGCATCCAAGATCTCGCCGAAGGTCTCGTCGTGCGCCAACCGCGATGCGAAGAATTTGAAGAATTCACTGATCTGTGAATCTTCCACGCCTCCAAGCGCAGTAAAACCCTCGACGGCGCGATCTACTGCGTCACGTACGAGTCGATCGACATCGCCTGGAATGACTTCGACACGGGATGGCAGCGCCACCAATCGACCGCCCTCGTTCAGGCGAGCAGCCTCCACCTCAGACAGCAGATGAACGACGCCGCCCACGAAGAACCGGTCACCCACTTGAAAGTCAGCAGACATAACCAACCTCCTCGAGAGTGACACGGCGGCGTTGCGCAATGGACATCTGTGCGGCTACACCGACGGCAACCGAACGGAGTCCGTCGCGCAACGACGCAATCGCCGATTCTTCACCCCTGATCGCTGCTGCAAACGAGAGGTGCTCACGATACGAAGAACCATGGTGTAGGCCCTGATGAGGAGCGTCCAACTCGACGACCTTCCGATTGACACCTGATGAACCTTCTGCTCGAAGCCCCAGTGAACACTCTCCGGAAGGGATCCGGACATCAGCCTTGGCCCTGTCCCCAACGACGCTGATCATCTGCTCGTCTCGCGAACCTTCGGCGAACATGCACAATTCCAACATCCCCCGCGAGCCGTCGTCGAATTCCACGATCACGTAAGCGTTGTCCAGGATGTCTGGTGTCCTATCCCCATAGCGCTCGTCTCGATGGTTCACGACGTCGGCAGCCGACGCCATCACGGCAAACGGTTCGGATCTCGTGATCTGGTGCATGAGATCGAAGAAGTGACAACACTTTTCGACGAGCGTTCCTCCTGTGAACTCGTTGAAACGATTCCAATCATTTACCTTCACCAAGAAAGGGAACCGATGTTCGACGATGGTGACCAGACGAGTTGTCCCAAGGAGGCCCTCTCTGACGGTCTCCAGAAGCCACTGTGTGGGGGCCATGAAGCGATACTCGAGACCAACCTTCACGCACAGGTTCGGATGACCAGCCGCCAATGAGGACAAAGTAAGGCAGTCCTCGACCGAGGTCGCCAGTGGCTTTTCCACGAGGACATGGAGGCCATGACCGACCACCTTCGAGGCAATCTCCGCGTGCGTGTGGTTGGGTGAGGCAATCACCGCAACGTTCGGGTGTGATTGCGCGATGACTGAGTCCAGGTCCTCGCCCACGACGACGTCGCCATCGACCATTCCGCTCGCAAGCGCCCTCGACTTCTCGTTGGTGTCCACCACTCCCACGACCCGCGCATCCGGCACGTGTGCGATATTGGCGATGTGCTCACGCCCCATCATCCCGGCCCCAATGACGACGTATCGAAGGTCCGTATCGGTAGCGGGATGTGGCACGAAAGTAGTGTATTGACGTGCCACAGAGTCCCGTGTACTTCAGGCAGCTGCTCTCGGGACGAGACTTCGCGCGGAGTGACGAACTCGCCACCCAGATGGTCAACAACGTCTATCTCATTGGTGACAGCCAGACGAAAGAATGCGTGATCGTCGACCCCGCGTACGCGACACAGGAGATTCTCGACATCGCATCCAGCGACGACATGACTGTCACAGGAATTTTGGTGAGCCACTACCACGCAGACCACATCGGTGGCTCGATGATGGGCCATTCGATAGCTGGCATTGCAGAACTGCTCTCGACGCACGATGTTCCGGTCCACGTCAACGAGCACGAAGTTCCGTGGGTCACACGAACTACAGGGGTTACAGCATCCCAGCTCGTTTCTCACCAAGGTGGCGAACAGGTGACGGTCGGATCTCTCGCCATCGACCTCGTCCACACCCCAGGGCACACCCCTGGCAGCCAGTGCTTTCATGTTCATGGTGCCCTCATCTCGGGCGACACGCTCTTCCTCGACGGGTGCGGGCGCACAGATCTTCCCGGGAGCGATCCCGAGCAGATGTATCACAGCCTTCGCACTATCGCATCGCTACCCGACGAGACGATCGTCTTTCCAGGTCACAGGTATTCCCAGCACCCGTACGGCGATCTCGGATCGATCAAGGCCTACAACCACGTCTTTCGGCCCGAATCGGCCGAACAATGGATGCAGTGGTTCGGCGGAAACTAGATCGCCGACAGCAGTGTGCTGAGACCGCTGACGGTCAACAATCCGAGAACCGCAAGTCGAAATCGCTCTTCGTTGATGTGTCGTCGTATCAACACCCCGACGAAACCCCCGAGGATCAAGAAGGGCACCGAGGCAGCCGAAAGCGCGACTTCATCGAGCGAGATCTTGCCTCGCACCGCGAAGATCACCGCCGCGTACAGGCCACTGAAAACGAAGACGGTGTTGAGGGTGGCCCTGAAGACGTCGGGTGCAACTTTTCTGGCCTGGAGCACGAAGACGAGTGGTGGACCATTCGTCGACGTTGCCGTGTTCAACACTCCGCTCACGAGCCCGAAGACGTAGTCGAACCATCGACCCTTCCTCGAACCGTCGTAGCCGCGCTGTAGGACGAGAACACCGAACAGGATCGACACTCCAAGCACCAACTTCAGCCATCTCTCGTCGACCGTGAACAGGACGAACGCACCGAACGGTCCTCCAATGACAGTGCAGGCGAGAAATCGTCTGGTGTAGGCAGGATGGATCGAGCGACGACCCTGCACAGCATGTCCGAGGTTCCCCAGAGTGCCGACGAGAGTTGCAATGATGACCGCCTCGTCGAGATTGAGCCGCAACAGCAAAAACGGAACGGTGAGGAGGGCGAAGCCAAAACCAGCTGAGGCCTGGACGAGCGACGTCGCGAGGATGACACCACAGACCAACACCAGATCTGCTGCACTCACGTCAGATCAGTTTCTCTACAGCCTCGACGAAGGCGGCCGTATGTGCGTCAACGTCCTTGTCGACGTGACTCGGGCACATCAACGCCATGTTGTGGAATGGAGTCAGCAAGATGCCCCGATTGAGAGCGCTCAGATGGAAGTACTCCTCGAGCTCGTGGTCGACACGTGAGGCAGCCTCAGCACCATCGTGTGGAGCGTCGCTGAACCAGTACTCCGCCCTGCAGCCAAGCTGCTGGACTGACCAGGGCAGCGAATGTTGCGTGATGACGCCCTGCACACCGTCGGCCCACCGCGTGGCGAGCGGAATGGTGTGCGCAAAGTGCTCCGCGAGGAGCGACGTCGTGAGGGTCGCCTTCATCACGGCCATCGCGAGTGCACTTCCGCTCAGCGTTCCACCCACTCCACCAACGTCGATCGAATCTCGGTCGAGCATCTCCTCGAGCCGAGTGGCGACTTCCGCCGACATCCCATATGCCGCTACGGGAACGCCACCACCGATCGTCTTGCCGATGACCACGAAGTCCGGGTCCAGATTCCACAAGGACGTACATCCGCCAGGCGATGCACAAATCGTGTGCGTCTCGTCGATCACAAGGAGGACGCCATACCGGCGAGTCAACTCGCGCACGCCTTCCAAGTATCCGTCTTTCGGCAGGACTATGCCGATGTTGGTGAGGGCCGGCTCCATGAGTACGCACGCCACGTCCCCCTGTCGCAGCGCGTCTTCCATTGCGCGAAGGTCATTGAAGGGCACGGCACGTGTGGTGAGTGCCGGATCGACCTGCGGACCGATCGCCCCAGGTCGACTGACGGTCCTGCCCGTCTCGTCGAGTACCACGAGGGTTTCGTCGACCGTGCCGTGATAGCACCAATCGTTGACCACGATCTTGGGTCGCTTGGTCATGAAACGTGCAAACCTCAGGACGAAGCGGTTTGCATCCGTGGCACTCAAGGCAAACTGCCATTTTGGAACACCGAAGCGTGCCGCCAGGTTCTCCGCGACGACAAGTGCATCGCTACTCGGCAGCATCGAGGTGAGGCCGATCCGAGACTGCGAGACCAACGCGTCCGTCACGGCAGTTGTCGAATGACCGACCATCGAGCCCGTGTCACCAAGGCAAAAATCGACGTATTCGTGGCCGTCGACATCGACGAAACGGCCTCCTTGGGCTTCGGCGATGAACAACGGAAATGAGCCGGCCCATCGCGTCATCCATGGCATCGGAACGCCCGAGACCAAATGCTGTCTGGCCTCGTGTGCAAGTTCCCGAGAACGACGGTGACGGGACGCAAAGACTTCCATCTCTTCGCGCATCGCATCGGCTAGGCGTCTCTTCATCACGCCCCCAGTCTTGCCGACGACGACCACTCGACTCGCTCTCTAGACTGGCGACGTGACCATCGCGACCTCGATGCCCTCGGACGTGAGGATTTCGTTTCCTCGTCTGAGAGGTCGGATCGACGCTCTCGCCTCGATCGGCGCAACCGATGCCGGTGGCTCGTGCAGGCTCGCGTTGACGGACGAGGATCGGCAGGGCCGCGACCTCATCGTCGGATGGATGCGAGACCTTGGGATGGACGTGACCATCGACGTCATCGGCAACATCGTCGGGGTGTGGAATGTGGGCACGGGCCAGCCAGTCATGACTGGTTCCCACATCGATACCGTTCGCACGGGCGGCATCTACGACGGAAACTACGGCGTACTGGCCGGCCTCGAAGTCGTAGAGGCGTGCCAGCAGGCAGGAATCACACCAAAGCGACCCCTTGCAGTTGCAGTCTTCACCGACGAGGAAGGGGCACGATTCGCCCCGGACATGCTGGGCTCACTCGTCTACGTCGGCGGGCTTGGCGTTGAAGAGGCGCTCGACATCCGCGCCATCGACGGTGCTCGGCTGGGTGACGAATTGACCAACATCGGCTACGCAGGCATGACCCCGTGTCCTGGTCTCGTTCCACACGCTTTCATCGAACTGCACATCGAACAGGGCCCGGTGCTCGAGGCGAAGTCAATGCGTCTCGGAGCTGTGACCGGTGTACAAGGCATCTCGTGGCAGGAAGTCACGATCGTCGGCCAGTCCAACCATGCCGGGACGACACCGATGGCACTGCGTCGGGATCCCGTTGCGGCAGGTGCAGCCCTTACGTCGTTCCTCCACGATCTCGCCCACCGCTATGGCGGCAATCAGGTCTGCACGGTGGGCAAGTTCGACGTCCATCCGAACCTCGTCAACGTCGTCGCCGCTCGAGTGCAGATGACCCTTGACGTGCGTAACACCGACGAGACTCTCTTGCGACAGGCAGAGAACGAGATTCACGAGTTTGTCCGTACGCTCGAGTCCTCCTTTGGGGTGTCCGTTTCATTCCGCACTCTCGCCCGCTTCGAGCCCGTCGACTTCGACCCTGCGGTCATCGACTTGGTCGATTCCTTGTGCCGCGAGGTCACCGACAAAACGATGCGAATGCCGAGCGGAGCGGGCCACGATGCCCAGATGTTGGCTCGAGTCTGTCCGACCGCGATGATTTTCGTTCCAAGCCGAGACGGCATCAGCCACAACCCGGCTGAGCACACGGACGATCACGATCTTGAAAACGGCGCGAACGTGTTGCTTCGCGCGATGCTCGCACTTTCAGAACATGACTTTGAGGCTGCATCGTGACCCGAAACGTCCGCATCGCCGCTGCACAACTTGGCCCAATCCAACGAGCGGACGACCGACCCAGCGTCGTCGCCCGTCTGGTGTCGCTCATGGACGAGGCGCATCGTCACGACGTCGACCTCGTCGTCTACCCAGAATTGGCGTTGACCACGTTCTTCCCCCGATGGTTCGTCGACGACATCACGGAGGCCGATCACTGGTACGAGCGTGAAATGCCGTCCCCAGTCGTCGCTCCGCTCTTCGATGCTGCTCGGGCTTATGGCATCGGCTTCTGCCTCGGCTATGCAGAACTCACCCCCGAAGGCGAACGGTTCAACACCCAGATGCTCGTCGAACGAGATGGAACCGTCGTTGGTAAGTATCGCAAGGTGCACATCCCCGGCCATGAGCACCACGAACCCGATCGGCCTTTCCAACATGCTGAGCGCTACTACTTCACGCCAAGCATGGAGGGCTTCCCCGTCTGGTCGGCCTTTGGTGGACGCGTCGGCATGATGATTTGCAACGACCGTCGTTGGCCCGAGTCCTATCGAGTCATGGGGCTACAGGGCGTCGAAATGATCCTGTGCGGCTACAACACTCCGTTGCACTACGTCCCGGATCCGACCCAAGACCCGCTACAAGGATTCCACAACGCCCTCGTCATGCAATCCGGTGCGTATCAGAACGGGACGTTCGTCGTCGGAGTCGCAAAGGGAGGTGTCGAGGAAGGCGTCGACAGCCTTGCCGACAGCATGATCGTCGCCCCATCGGGCGAGATCCTGGCCAAGGCCAGCACATCCGGCGACGAACTCGTTTGGGCCGACTGCGACCTGGACTGGTGCTATCAGTACAAGGACACCCTGTTCGACTTCAACCGATACAGGAGACCTGAGCTCTACGGGCGCATCTCGGGACAGCGAGGGGTCGACCCCTCCGACAGGGGTCCTTTTAACAAACTGTAAAAGCGTTTTCCTTGCCCTGTAAGGTGAACCTATGTCGTTGGGGGCACGCGAGGCGGTCGTCGGCTTTGTCGTCAACGGCACGCCCGTTTCCGTCCGGTCATCCCACCCACACCTGCTCGCAGCCCTCCGCGAAGAGTTGGACATCACCTCACCAAAGGATGGTTGCTCCCCAAGCGGCCAATGTGGCTGTTGCACCGTCATCGTCAACGGCAAGGCCGTCGTCAGCTGCCAGACACCGCTTGACAAGGTCGAAGGCGGCACCGTCACCACTCTCGAGGGCTTCGATCCAGCAGTTCGCAAATCGTTTTCGGATGCATTCTCCGCCTGTGGAGGTTTGCAATGCGGATTTTGCATACCCGGAATCGTCGTCCGCGCGCACGCACAGATCGAAAAGAAGGGTGCCGACCTCACCAAGGCGGACATGGCACGCCATCTCGGAGCGCACCTCTGTCGCTGCACGGGCTACTCGAAGATTCTCGATGCGATCGAATGCGTCGCCAAAGGAACAACCGTCACACCGGCGCCACTCGGGGGCATCGGGGCTCGGTCGTCGAAGGTCGAGGCAGCCGAACTGACGCTCGGCGATCGCGGCTACGTCGACGACATCAGAATCCCTGGAATGCTGCACGCAGCGCTCGTCTTCACCGCCCATGCACGAGCTGACGTTGTCGCCATCGATACGAGCCGCGCTCGACAGGCACCAGGAGTCGTTGCCGTCTATACGGCAGCCGACATCCCTGGTGATCTCATGGTCGGGATCATCTACAAGGACTGGCCGGTCATGATTCCGGTCGGCGGTCGAACCTCGTATGCCGGAGACGTGCTTGCGATCGTCGTCGCTGAGACGAAGGACGAGGCGCGTGCGGCGGTAGCCGACGTCGAGGTCGACTACGTCGTGCACACACCGATCACCGACCCCCTGGTTGCCCTCCACGGTCCTGACATCGCGGTCTGGAAGACGGAGTCGAACGTGCTCAGCACGAGCTCGTACACCCGCGGAGACGTCGATGCGGCCCTCGCGTCGTGCGCGCACGTCGTCAGCGAGCGCTTCACCACGCAACGGATCGAGCACGCCTTCTTGGAGCCCGAGTCGACCCTGGCGGTCTACGACGGCGACCGAGACCACCTGCACGTCTATTCCGGTGGCCAGGGCATCTGGGACGATCGCAACGACATCGCCAGAGTTCTCGGCATCACCAACGACAAGGTGACCGTCGAACTCATCACCAATGGCGGTGCTTTCGGTGGCAAGGAAGACATGTCGAACCAAGCACACGCCTCGCTGGCCGCGTGGCTGCTGAAGAAGCCCGTGAAATGCACGTTGTCGCGCGAAGAGAGCTTCCGCATGCACGCAAAACGCCATCCGATCACGATGGATTACGTCGCCGGCTGCGACGCCGACGGCAAGCTCGTAGCACTCAAGGTGCGCGCGATCGGTGACAGTGGTGCATACGCCAGCGTGGGCATGAAGGTGTTGGAGCGCATGGCCGGACACGCAAGCGGCCCGTATCACGTCCCACACATCGACGTCGAGGCACTCGCCATGCGGACCAACAATCCGATCTGCGGCGCGTTTCGCGGCTTCGGTGCCAATCAAGCACAGTTTGCGATGGAAGGCGTCCTCGACCGGCTCGCTCAAATGTGTGGAATTGACGGCTGGGAGATTCGTTCCCGGAACGTCATCAAGCCGGGAATGGTGTGGGGACCGGGCCAAATCATGGATGACGGTTGCCTCGGTGCTGAGGCGTGCCTTGAAGCGGTCAAGGACACCTACTACGAAGCCAAGAGTGCGGGCAAAGGCGTCGGGGTCGGTCTTGGTCTCAAGAACAGCGGACTCGGAAACGGGTTCAAGGAAATCACCAAAGCGGTCGTGCGCCTGCGAGCAGATGGAGTCACCGAAGTCCGCCACGGATGGACCGAAATGGGCCAGGGAATCAACACCATCGCCGCTCAGGTCGTGGTTCACGAGCTCGGCGTCGACCCAGAGTCGATCGTCGTCATCGTCGACACGACCCGTGAGCTTGGACTTGGACAAACGACCGGCTCACGTGGGACCCTCATGGGGGCCGGCGCCGTCAAAGCAGCGTGTGACACGGCGAAGGCGAACGGACTCGCCAAGGACGTCGATCACCTCGGCGAGTACCGGGTCGACTGGACGACGAAGCTCGGGGATCCCGGCGTCACGAATCCGATCATCCATTCGACCTTCGGCTATGCAGCACAGCTCGTCGTCATGGACCGTGACACACAAAAGATCGAGAAGGTTGTCGCCGCTCACGACGTCGGCAAGGCAATGAATCCGCTGTTGTGCGAGGGCCAGATCGAAGGAAGCGTGCACATGGGCCTCGGATACGCACTCACCGAGGACTTCCCGTCGGATCCCGAGACGGGATTCCCCACGTTCTCCACGTTGCGTCAGCTCGGGATCATTCGCGCGAAGGATGTGCCGCCGATCGAGGTTCGCCTCATCGAGTCACCGCAACCGAATGCACCGTACGGGATCAAGGGCGTAGGAGAAATCGGCCTGGTTCCGACCGCTGGCGCCGTGGCTGCTGCGCTCCACTCGTGCGACGGTCGTTGGCGCACCTCCCTGCCGATGAAGGACGCCGCGGGCGAGGAGGACTGACGTGTCAGACACGACGCCCGGCTTCGTCTGCGCCCACCACCACCTCTATTCGACGCTTGCGCGAGGCATGCCCAGTCCTCCGCGGACACCAACCGACTTCATCGAGGTCCTTCAACAGGTGTGGTGGCGCCTCGATGCCGCACTGGACGACGAGATGATCTACTGGAGTGCCAAGATGGGCGCAATTGAAGCCGTGATGGCAGGAACGACTTGCATCATCGATCATCACGAGTCGCCGAACGCGATCAAGGGATCACTGGCGCTGATCGAACAGGCCTGCACCGAAGTGGGAGTGCGCGTGAATGCGTCCTATGGGGTGACCGATCGCTGGACCGAGGACGGACGACTCCTCGACCGGGTCGAACCGTCGTCATCGATGACATCGTCCGCACGAGCGGGTCTCGAGGAGAATCGTCGGCATTTGGCGGCCGGCGGTCGCGGGATGGTCGGAGTGCACGCCGCCTTCACCGTCTCTGATGAGACGTTGTCTGCCGCGGCAAATCTTGCGCTCGAGTTCAACGTCGGTGTCCATGTCCACGTTGCCGAAGGTCCAGACGATGCCGGTGCGTACGAACGCTTGGTGGACCTTGCCACGGATCGATGGCTGATCATCCATGGAGTACACCTCGACAAGCCACTCAACGGAACGCTCGTGCACAATCCCCGATCAAACATGAACAACTCGGTCGGCTACGCACATCCAACTCGCACGTCCATGCCCGTGGCACTCGGAACGGACGGAATCGGTGCCGACATGCCGGAGGAAGCGCGCGTGGCCTTTGCTCGGTTGAGGGAATCCGACCTCACTGCAGGCGCCGATGTCATTGGCTCATGGATCGACAACAGTCGCCGACTCTTTCCAGAGTCCCTTTCGGACACGGTGACCTGGAACTACGACTCCATGGACTCCCCGTGGCACCTCGCCTACACACCGGGAACGCGACCACGCACGGTCGTCGTCGATGGGCGCACCATCCTCGACAACGGAGTACCCACTCTCGTCGACATCGACGAGGTGCGACATCACGCTTCACTTCAGGCAAAACGTCTCCACGAAAGGCTGGCAGCATGAGCCTCCCACGACAGGCAGTCAATCCGAGCACTGGACACGCCCGCATGGCGGTGTACCTCCAAGATGCGCATCCCATCCGTGAGGGGATGGAGATCGCCAAGTATGCCGAGGCGAAGGGATTCGAGGCGGTGTGGCAGGCCGAAAGTCGCCTCGTTCGAGAGGCGACCGTGCCGATGGCGGCATTCGCATCGGTGACCTCGACGCTCAAGGTCGGCTCTGGAGTCGTCGATTGTTGGAGTCGTAACCCGGCTCGTCTGGCAGCGACGTTTTCGACCCTCGATGACCTCGCCCGCGATCGCGTGATCCTCGGCATCGGCGCCTGGTGGGATCCTCTCGCACAGAAGGTCGGCATTTCGCGAGCCAAGCCACTTCGCGCAATGAAGGAGATCGTGCTCAACGTACGAGCACTCCTGAACAACGAAAACGTCACCTTCCATGGAGAATTCGTCAACTTTGACGGAATCGAACTCGACTACGTCTATCAAGAACGTCGACCCAAGAACGTTCCGATCTACATCGGCGCGACAGGGATGCAGATGATGGAACTCACGGGTGAGATTGCCGATGGAGTCGTTCTCAACTACCTCGTCTCCCCCGACTACAACACCACTGCGATCGAAGCGCTCCAGAAGGGCGCGGACAAGGCGGGGCGTCGCCTGGAGGACATCGATCGTCCACAGCTCGTCGTCTGTAGCGTGCACGAGGATCGCAAGACCGCGCTCGACATGGCGCGCCAGATGGTCACTCAATACCTGGGTCAGCAGCCGCACATCATGAAGGCATCAGGAGTCCCCCAGTCGCTTCTCGACAAGGTCGGCGAGGAACTCACGTGGCCTGCGACTCACGAGCAGGTCGTCGCTGCGTCGCGTCACGTTCCAGACGAGATCGTCCAAATGCTGACTGCAAGTGGAACGCCTGCGGAGGCCCGCCAGCAAGTTCGCCACTACATCGACAATGGCGCGACGTGTCCGATCCTCTATCCGCTCGGCGACACGAAGGCGATGATCGACGCCTTCTCTGGATGGGACGGCACCACGTGAGCGTTGCCACACCCCGACGCCTCGACGAGGCGCTTGCATTCAGGCGCGACAATCCCTCTGCCCTCGTCATCACTGGCGGCACCGACTTGATGGTTGAGGTCAACTTCAACCGCCGCAAGCCCGAGGACGTGCTCTCCCTCGCGCGAGTCGATGAACTGCATCGCGTCGACACGTCGTCACCATCGGTCGTGCGAATCGGAGCGGCGGTTCCGTGGGCCCGGATGGAACGTGGCGATCTCGCACGACTACTCCCCGCTCTTGCGGAGGCAGCGCGCACCGTCGGATCGCCGCAAATCCGTCAAGCCGGCACTCTCGGCGGCAATCTCGGCACGTGCTCACCCGCTGGTGACGGACTCCCCGTCCTTGGCGCCCTCGACGCATCGATCGTGTTGAGGTCCACCTCGACAGAGCGAATCGTGCCGTTTAGCGACTTCATGGTTGGGCCGAAGCGAAACGTCCTCCAGCCAGACGAACTCATCACGGCTGTCGAAATTCCCTTGACCTCCTCGTGGCAGGGGTACTCGAAGGTCGGAGTACGCAATGCGATGGTCATCTCCGTCGCGTCTGCCTGCGCCGCGCTCTCGAAGGATGGATCGCACCTGTCCATCGCGCTCGGAGCGGTAGGTCCCACGATCATCCGATGCACTGCCACCGAGCAGTGGCTGACCGGTCTTGGAAGGCCCGCTATCGAGACCTTGACCTCACCCACGACTCGCCATGAACTCGGCGAGCGGGCTGCGGCAGAGGCACGACCGATCACCGATCACCGATCGACGGCGGACTATCGACGCCACGCAATTTCCGTCATCGTTCGTCGCCTCGCCGAAAGGGCCATCAATGAATGAGCAGTATTCCCTGAACGTGAATGGCGAGTCGCGGGAGGTTCGCGACTCGTGGGTCGGAGAATCACTCCTCTACGTGCTTCGTCAGCGACTCGGCCTTCCGGGAACCAAGGGAGCCTGTGAACAGGGCGAGTGCGGTTCCTGCACGGTGCTCGTGGATGGGAACGCGGTGTGCTCATGCCTCGTGATGGCCGCCACCTGCGTCGACACACAGATCACGACGGTCGAAGGACTCGGTGACGGACAGGCGTTGACGGACGTCCAACAGGCATTCGTCGAGGCCGGCGGTGTTCAATGCGGCTTTTGTACTCCAGGGTTGATCGTCGCAGTTCACGACCTGCTCGAGGACAACCCGTCACCGACGACGTCTCAGGTGAAAGAGGCGCTCTCGGGCAACATCTGCCGTTGCACCGGGTACGGACGGATCTTTGACGCCGTCCAGCTCGTCATCTCAAGGCGCACCGGAGTGAGCCGATGACCATCTCTACCTCGACTCGTACCCGCGACGTCCTCGGAACGAGTGCGCTACGCCCCGATGGTGCTGCCAAGGTTCAGGGAAGTTTCGAATTCTCCTCTGACGCCAACGACGACAACATGGCGTGGGGAGCCACCCTTCGAAGCCCCCACCCCTATGCGCGGATCGTGTCGATCGACGTCTCGGGCGCATACGCGATTGCCGGCGTCCACGCCGTCGTCACCGCCGCAGACGTTCCTGGAAAGGCGACGTATGGTCTCATCAGTTCCGACCAGCCCGTCTTTGCCTCCGACTACGTGCGGTACATGGGCGAGCCAGTCGCTGCAGTCGCAGCAGACCATCCCGAGACCGCTCGTCGGGCACTCCAGGCAATCTCGGTCACCTACGAGGTCCTCCGACCGCTTACCGACCCCGAGGAAGCCATCTCGGGCAACCACGAGCCGATTCATCCCCATGGAAACATCCTGCGCAAGCAGAACATCGTGCGCGGTGACCAGACCATCACGGGCGAAGTCGTCGTCGAAGACACCTATGACATCGGGATGCAGGACCAAGCGTTCCTCGGTCTCGAAGCGGCCCTTGCTCGACCCCTTGCGAAGGGAGGCGTCGAGCTCATCGTTGCCACCCAGTGGCTGCACGAGGACCGAAAGCAGATCGCCGACTGCCTCGCACTCGCCGAGGAGGACGTGTTCCTTACGCTCGGTGGTGTCGGGGGTGCGTTTGGCGCTCGAGAAGACATCAGCTTGCAGGTGCACTGTTGTCTGCTCGCCCTCACCATCAATCGACCCGTCAAGATGCAGTACGGGCGCGAAGAGTCGTTCTTCGGACACGTCCATCGTCACCCGGCCAAGATCTGGATGCGCCACCACGCGACACGAGAAGGAAAGATCCAACGGATCGAAGCTCGCATGGTCTTCGATGGCGGTGCGTACACCAGTACGTCTCCCGCGGTCTTGATCAACGGCATCACGCACACCCAGGGTCCGTACGCGTGCGACAACGCCACGGTCGAGGGATTCGCCGTGCGCACCAACAATCCCCCATGTGGAGCCATGCGTGGCTTCGGTGTCGTGCAGGCGTGCTTTGCGCACGAGTCGCAGATGGACAAACTGGCCGAAGCGTGCGGGCTTTCGCCAGTCGAGATCCGGCTTCGCAATGCAATGAAAACCGGAGATCCCTTGATCACGGGCCAGCCCGTGGAGAGCGTCGCCCCGGTGGAACGATGCATTCGCGAGACCGCCGCCATACCCCTTCCCCCTGCACTTGACGGGTCCGACCCACTCAACTTGCCTGGCGGTTCAGGGCTCACGACGCGCTCGGCCCACGTCGTACGCGGCATCGGTTGGGGTGTGTCGATCAAGAATCTGATGTACAGCGAAGGATTCGACGACTACGCAACCGCCCGTTGCATCCTCCGTGACGGCGTCGCGTACCTCAAGTTCGCCACGTCGGAAGTTGGGCAAGGCTTCGTCACCCTCGCACCCCAGATCGCACGAACCCTGCTCGGTGTCGACGAGGTTGTCCTCGAGCCAATGGACACCGGGATCGGGTCTGCGGGCTCGACATCTGCTTCACGCCAGACCTGGATGAGCGGCGGAGCCGTCGACGGAGCCTGTCGCGTCGTCCGAGAACGGCTGTTCGAACACGTCGGCGCGGTGCATGGGGTTGACCCGATCCGCTTGTCGATCGACGGTACGGACGTCGTCGACCAGCTGGGGACCCTCCGCGTTCCGGTCTCTGAGGCGAGTGCGGGAGTCGAGTTCTCCCACACCTACGAGCACCACCACCGCAAGACAGAAGATCTCGACGAAAACGGGCAGGGAAACTGTCACGTGGCGTTCGCCTTCGTGGCACACCGTGCCGTGGTCGACGTCGACGTCGAGCTTGGACTCGTGAAGGTGGTCCAGATCGCGACCGCTCAGGACGTCGGTCAGGTCCTCAACCCTCTGTCCGTCCTCGGACAGATCGAAGGCGGCATAGCCCAAGGTCTCGGCCTTGCGATCATGGAAGAAATCATCGTCGACAACGGAATCGTCCGTAATCCGTCGTTCACCGACTACCTGCTACCAACCGCACTCGACGCCCCTGACGTCGTTGCGGTCACGATCGAAGAGCCCGAGCCACAGGCCCCTCTTGGTGCAAAGGGAGTCGGCGAACCACCCTGTATTTCGGTTACGCCCGCAATCGTTGCCGCCATTCGCGACGCTACGAAGCGCTCGCTGACGAGGGTTCCGGTTCGTCCTTACGACATTTGCATTTGATCGAGAAGCGATCTCGTCGGAACCGTGCCGATGGCACCGATGGCGTCGGCCACCGCCTCTTCGGGGGCGTCGAACGGGAAATCGGTGAACTCCACCTCCACGTCTGACCCCTTCAACAGCCGCTGGGTCGATTTCTTCGCACTCGCATCGATCAATGACACGACGACCCCGTCTCGTCCGGCGCGTCCTGTTCGGCCCGAACGATGGATGTAGTCCTTCACGTCTTCGGGTAGGTCATAGTGGACGACCAACGGAACGTCGTCGATATGAATTCCACGCGCCGCAACGTCCGTCGCAACCATCACGGTCGCCTGCCCCTTCTTGAACTGCTGGAGGGCCTTCTCGCGCTGCGCCTGAGAGCGGTTGCCATGGATCACGCAGGTCGATACGCCGGCTGCGTCCAGGTTCTTCGCCACACGGTCGGAACCATGCTTCGTTCGACAAAAGACGATCACCTTTTCGTACGAATTCGCAAGGACCGTGAGTGCCTTCATCCGATCGTTGCGATCGACGACGTGGAATCGGTGTTCCACCTCTCCGCCGTCGTCAGGGACCTCGACCTCGTGTCGAACCGGCTCGCGCTGGAACTCCTTGACCAACGACTTGATGTCGCCGTCGAGGGTCGCCGAAAACAACAGCGTCTGGCGATCGGCTTTTGCCATCCTCATGATCTTCTTGACCGACGGCAGGAAGCCCATGTCCGCCATTCGGTCGGCCTCGTCGATCACCGCAAGGTTCACGTCCTGCAAGGAGACCGCTCGCCGTTCGATCAGGTCCTCGAGACGTCCCGGTGTGGCGACGAGTACGGTCGCGTTCCTCGCGAGTTTGACCTGAGGTCCGTAGGCCGCGCCTCCGTAGACGGCAGCGACTCGAACGTTGCTTCCCTGGATCAGCTTCCCGATCTCTCCTGCAACCTGCGACGCGAGCTCTCGGGTCGGAACCAGGACGAGCCCCTGCGGGTGTCCGGGACGACATGAGCCGACCGCAGATGCGAGGACGATGCCGAATGCGAGGGTCTTGCCGCTTCCGGTCGGAGCCTTGCCACACACGTCCTTGCCGGCGAGTGAGTCGCGCAGCGTCGCCTCCTGGATCGGAAAGGGAGCCGAGATGCCCCGTGATTCCAGGTTCTTCACGATGTGGGCCGGGACGCCCAAATCTTTCCAGCTCGTCGTCATTTTGCTCCGTTCAATCAGGAATACCTGATTGGCGACCGAGGACGCGATTCAGATACGCATTGGAGAACATGCCAGTTGGATCGAGGCGATCCCGCAGTTCCACAAACTTGTTGAATTCAGGATAGAGGTCTCGAAGGGTCGAATTGTCCTGAAAGTGGATCTTTCCCCAGTGCGGGCGCCCGCCATAGTCCACCATGATTGCCTCAACCGCTCGAAAATACGGCTCGTAGTCCATTCCTCGATACATGTGCACCGCAACATACGCGCTGTCGCGCCCATACGCAGTAGACAACGGGATGTCATCGCCCTTCACCGATCGAACCTCGACGGGAAAACTCACACGAAAGCCACGATCATCGACCATCTTGCGGACGCGACCGAGCGCTTCGGGCAGGGCGTCGTAAGGAATCGAATACTCCATCTCGCAGAATCGCACCAGACGCTTGCTTGCGAAGATCCGATGGCTCGCATCGATCCGCTCCTGTCGACCTTGCGCGGGAAGTGCGGTCGCCAGACGTGGGATGAGTGCGGGAACGGCCTTCCCAACTCGGCATACCGCACCGAACGCCAGGTTCTCCATCACCATCTTGTTCCAGAACGTCGCAACTGGACGTCGAGTGGTATGGGCGGCGGTCGAACGATTGTTGCGTTTGGTGAGTGCCCACTTCGTATGCGGCACCCAGTAGAACTCAAAATGATCGTTCTCCCTTGTGTATCGATCGAAGTTGTGCTCGACGTCTACGACCGGTTGTGGATACTCGACTGCGTGCAACGAGAAAGCGGGGACGACTCGTAACGTCACGTCGAGAATCACCCCGAGCGCCCCGAGTGACACCCGACCCGCCGACCACACCTCTCGGTTCTCGTTCTCCGAGCACACGAGGACCTCACCTGAAGACGTCAGCAAGGTGAATGCAACGACCTGCGTGGCAAGACCACCGAGAGCGATACCGGTGCCGTGCGTCGACGTCGACAATGCCCCGACGATCGACTGATAGGTCACGTCGCCGAGATTGGGCATGGCATAGCCCCGTTCCGCGAGAAGTTCGTTCAAATCCGCGATCGTCGTGCCTGCGCGCACGGTTACGGTTTGCCCTTCGGTGTCGAGATGGATGATTCCTGCATACCGCTCAAGATCCAGGATGATCTCTTCAGGTCGCGCGATGCCCGTGAAGCTGTGTCCCGAACCGACGACCTTCACCCGCCGTCCCGTCCTGCGGGCTTCGGCAATCACGCGCTGAATGTCATCAGAACTACTCACCGAGCCATACGACGAGAGACCGCGCGCACGTTGGTTTCCTGCCCAGTTCCTCCACGATGTCATTGCACGTCGCCTTGACGACCGGAAAGCGAATAGACCAACAGGAACCCCGTCAGCACCGCACCGAGCACTGCCAGAGAGTTGTAGCCGATCCCCTTTCGAATAAACCCACTCGAGAAGCCAGCGATACCACCGCACAAGCTCATGACGAGGTCCGAACTTCCTTGAACGCGCACACGAGACTCGATCGGAATGCTGTCTGAGAGCAGCCCAGAACCTCCGACGAGACCGAAATTCCAACCGACGCCAAGGAGGATCAACCCGGGCCACAGCAAGGTCGGGGAATCTCCTGCAAGGCTCGAAAATGCAGACGCAACGATCAGCACCGCTGCCCCCACTTGGATCGACCGGTGCCGACCGAACTTGTCCGAGAATCGGCCGATGAACGGACTGAAGGCATACATTCCGGCGATGTGGAGCGAGATGATGAAAGCGCTCAATCCTTCGTGCCCGTGGAGTTTGAGATGTACGGGCGTCATCGTCATCACGGCGACCATCGTCATCTGCGAGATCGCCATCGAGATCAGTCCGAGTCGCGACTCGCGGGAGTGTCGCAGCGGGACCGCAATATCACCGATTGACCTGTTCGAAGATTCAACCGAGCCCAATCTTCCCGCGACTTCCAATGGGTCGGGACGAAGTCTGATGAACACGTTCAACAAAGACGCACTGAAGAACAGTCCGGAAAAGATCCACGGACCGGTGTAGATGTTCCACCCGAACATCGATTCGCCCAGACGCTCCGCCGGCTTGATCAAGATGGGACCGAACACTGCGCCAAAGGTAGAGGCGAAGAGCACCCTGCTCATCGCCCTACCTCGACTGTCGGGCTCAGCGAGGTCCATCGCCGTGTAGCGCGACAGGAGGTTCGACGCTTGTCCATTGCCGAACAGAAAGAGACCGACCATGAAGACCGCGAGATTGGACGTCTCGACACCAAGACCTGCAACCAGCCCACCGAGGAGTGCGAGCCCGTATCCAAGCGCGAGTCCCTTACGGCGTCCGTTTGAGTTCATGAATCGTGCAAGCGTCTGAGCCATCACAGCCGTTCCAACAGTGACCGTCGCCGTAGCCATTCCCCCAAGGGGCGTCTCTTGGCCGAGGATGTCCTGGATGACGAACGCACCGACCGTCACCGCGGCAGACAGGGCCGCCGAGCCGACGATCTGACCAGCGGTCAGAACACGAAGAACCCTGCGTTGTATCAGGGCCTTCTCAGCAACGTCAACGCTCATGATTCTTGGTGCAACCACAAGGTGTCTGCGTCCGAACGTGGATTTGTTCGTGAGGCACACACGACGATGCGATCCCCTGGCGATGTCAGACCTTGCAGACGGGCTTCGCGCAACGCCTCAGAGATCGCCTTGTCCACGTCGGGTTCGCGCTCCTTGACGAGGGGCATGACTCCTTTGACGATGCGCAGTTGTCGAGCGACGTCTGGAGATGGAGTGATCGAGATGATGGGGCAACTGGGCCGACATGCCGACAACAACCGCGCCGAATAGCCGGTGTAGGTAAGCGACACGATCCACTCGGCACCGATTCGCTTTGCCAAAGCAGCGGCCGCCGCGGTCACTGCCGCCGTCTCAGGATTGGCATCGGCGAACAGATTCGGCATCGACACGTGAGTTTCTGCCTCCTGGACGATCCTGGACATCGCCTCCACGGTGCCGACCGGATCGTGGCCCACGGCGGTCTCTCCCGACAGCATCACCGCATCGAATCCGTCCAAGACTGCAGTCGACACGTCAGCTACTTCCGCTCGCGTCGGCCTCGTTTTCGTCGTCATTGACTCGAGCATCTCGGTAGCGCACACGCTCACCTTCCCGGCCACGAGCGAAGCACGTGCGATCGCGTGTTGGGCAGCCGGCACGGACACGTAGGGCATCTCCACTCCAAGGTCACCGCGAGCCGCCATCACTCCATCTGCGACCGCCAACAGCTCACTCAGCTTCTCGAGGGCTTGCGGCCGTTCGATCTTGGCAATCAACAGAGGACTCTCGCCGAGGATCGATCGAGCAACTTCGACGTCTCGGGCAGATTGGACGAAAGAGAGGGCGACGACGTCTGCGCGAAGGTCACGTGCCACCGCCATGTCGGCACGATCCTTGTCGGAATACAACTCGCCACCGATGACGGTGTCAGGCAGGTTGACTCCCTTGTTCCGAGTCAGAGATCCACCTCTCACGACGCGGACCACGACCCCGAGCTCGCTCACCGATTCAATGACAGTTTCGACGCGACCATCGTCGAGAAGCAGGCGATGATGTGGTGCGAGTCCGCGAAGCCCACCGTTGTGATGGAGCGTCTCGAGTCCCAGCTGGTCGAATGAAAAGACTGTGGAATGGCCAACTTCGAGGGCCAGGTCCTCCCCCGCATAACGCATCTTCGGGCCTTGGACGTCGACGAGGATCGCAGCCGTTGGGACGATGCGACGTACTCGCTGAATCTCGTCGTGCAGGGCGACAGTGGACAGGTGCGAGCAGTTCAATCGGAACACGTCTGCACCGGCCCCATGCAGTGCAAGGACCAACTCGTCGGACCTCGTGGAAGGCCCCAAGGTGGCGATGATCTTGGTCGTGCGCACGATCAAGTATCGCAGTTTCGCTGGTGTCGAAGGGGGGACTTGAACCCCCACGCCCTTTCGAGCGCCAGCCCCTCAAGCTGGTGCGTCTGCCAATTTCGCCACTTCGACGTGGACTTGCATTCTACTTGCTGTTCAGGCGAGCAACATCCCGAGGGCGACGACCGTGAACATCCAGACGAGAGCGATCACGGTGGTGATCCGATTGAGATTCCGCTCTGCTGCGGCCGAGCCCAGCGCTGCCGATCCACCGCCGCCGAACATGTCGCTCAATCCGCCTCCACGTCCACTGTGCAACAACACACCGACGACCAGTGCGACGAGCGAGACGACGTTGATGACGAGGGTGACCCCGGTGATGAACGAACGCATCAGATCAGGATATCTGGGTCATTCAGGGAAATGGCAGGCGACGCTCTGCCCATCTCCATGAGGTGTCAACACGGGTGTCTCCTCAGCGCACTTCTCGGTGGCCTTCCAGCACCGCGTACGGAATCGACAACCACTTGGCGGATTGACCGGTGACGGGACGTCACCTTCGAGCATGATGCGCTTTCGACTCCGCTCAATCGTCGGGTTCGGAAGCGGTACCGCGGACAACAGCGCCTTGGTATACGGGTGTCGCGGATTCGAGTAGATCTGCTCCTTCTTGCCGATCTCCACGATTTTTCCGAGATACATGACCGCCACCGAATGTGCGATGTGACGCACGACGGACAAGTCGTGGGCGATGAAGATGTACGACATCCCGAGTCGCTCCTGGAGGTCGGCGAACAAGTTCACCACTCCGGCCTGGATGCTCACGTCCAACGCCGACACCGGTTCGTCAAGGACGATGAGGTCAGGGTCCAATGCAAGCGCACGCGCAATGCCGATTCGCTGCCGTTGACCTCCAGAAAACTCGTGAGGGAAACGCTTGGCGTGATCGGGAGCGAGACCCACCAGGTTCAACATCTCCTCGACTCGCGCCTCATGGTCACCGGCGATCTCCTGCACGACCAGTGGTTCGGCAATCGATGCACCGACGGTCATCTTCGGATCGAGTGAGGCGAACGGATCCTGAAAGACGATCTGCAAACGACGCCGCAGGACCCGCATCTCCTCGAAGGACAACTTCGTGATGTCTTGGCCATCGAAGAGAATCGATCCAGACGTCGGCTCCAGTAGACCCATCACGCAACGACCGACCGTGGTCTTTCCCGATCCGGATTCACCGACGATTCCGAGTGTCTCCCCCCGACCGACGCTCAGTGACACGTCGGAGACGGCTTGAACGACGCGCTTGGTGCGTCGGATCCCCGAATTCGAGCGAAGCTCGAAATTCTTGACGAGGTTCTCGACCCGCAACAGCTCAGCCACGACCGCCAGCCTTTCCCATCTCGACTGCGATGTCGTTCGCGCGAATGCACGATGACCATGACGAGCCGACTTGGAGCATGTCAGGGACGGCAGCATCGCACTCGGGACGTGCAAATGAGCAACGTGGCGCGAAACCACAACCGGGCGGAGGCATCAGCATGTTTGGCGGGAAACCCGTGATCGGTGTCAACCGGGATTGGCCCTCGTGCGGAAGCGACGCGAGGAGTCCCTGGGTGTAGGGATGGGTGGGACGGGAGAAGAGTTCGTCGACCGTTGCGCGTTCGACGTTACGGCCCGCATACAGCACGTTGACGCGGTGCGCAACGCGCGCAATCACCCCGAGATCGTGCGTGATGAGGACGACCGCAGTTCCAAAGCGTTCCTGGATTCGCTGTATCACTTCGAGAATTTGGGCCTGGACGGTCACGTCAAGGGCAGTCGTCGGTTCGTCGGCGATCAGAACTTTCGGGTCGTTGGCGATCGCCATCGCGATGACGACACGCTGGCGCATTCCACCCGAGAACTCGTGCGGATACTGGTGTGCGCGTTCGTCAGGCTGCGGGATGCCAACAATGTCCAAGAGCTCCACCGCTCTCTTCATCGCCTCTGCATCTGTCGTGCTGGAGTGCGCCTGGATCATCTCCACGATTTGGTCGCCGACACGATGCACGGGGTTGAGGGCCGACAGTGGATCCTGGAAGATCATCGCAAGCGACTTGCCACGTACCGACCGAATGACCTTCTGCGACGCGCCGATCAACTCTTGGCCATCTACCGTCACCGAACCGGTGATGCGAGCCTTCTGCGGCAGCAGACCCATCGCGGCCAGGAAGGTCACGGACTTGCCCGATCCCGATTCTCCGACGACGCCCATCAGCTCGCCCATCTCGACGTCGAGGCTGACTCCGCGCACGGCCCGCAAGTCGCCCAGAGGGGTCGGAAAGGTCACACAGAGATCCCTGATCGACAGGACAGACATCACTCGCCCCGATCCAAGCGGGGATCGGTCGCATCCCGAAGGGCGTCACCGATGAAGTTGATGCACAGGGCGATCACAACGAGAGCGGTGCACGGGAACACGGCGATCCACCAATAACCAGTCTGCACCGCACCCTTGGCGGCACCGACGAGGACGCCAAGTGATGTGGACCCGTCCCCTGCTTGCGGGCCGTAGCCGAAGAACGCAAGGGTCGACTCGGCAATGATCGACCCCACGACGGAGAAGGTCAACGCAACCATGATCGGTCCGACTGAGTTCGGGAGCAAATGGCGCATGATGATGTAGCGACGGGATGCGCCAACTGCTCGTGCTGCCTCGATGAACTCGCGCTCCTTCAGCGCCAGGACTTGACCGCGAACCACTCGGGCAACCCCCATCCACCCGAAGATGGCCAGCAGGAACACGATGAACCTGATCGACGATTTGTCGCCGATAATCGCAGTCAACCACGACACGGCTCCGATCGTGTTACGCACGACAAGGAGCGCGACGAGGAACGGAAAAGCGAGGAAGAGGTCGGTCACGCGCATCACGATGTCGTCGAAGCGTCCACCCCGAAAGCCCGCAACCGCACCGATGACACAACCCAGCGCGACGGAGATGATCGCGCTGAAGAAACCAATGACGAGGGACACCCGGATCCCATAGATCAGTCGGCTGTAGAGGTCACGACCGATGTCGTCCGTTCCGAGCCACGCAATCGACTGCGGAGGAAGGAAGGAGTTCGGTGGCTTGCGGACCGATTGGTTCACTCCGTATCGCGCCGTGAGGGGCGAAAGGATGACGAAGAGCACCAAGATCGCAAGGATGATGGTGCACACGACGGCAGCCTTGTGCGACACGAATCGCTTGTACGCCATCCTTCTCGGCGAGATGCTGAGAGATTCAGTCAAGACGAATCCTCGGATCGAGATAGGCATACGACACGTCGGCCAACAAGTTGAAGATCAACACCGATGCCACGACGAGAACCATCCACGGCATCAGGAGCGGGAAGTCCCCCTGATCGAATGCACGCAGAAAGTACCGCCCCATACCTGGATAGTCGAAGATGTTCTCGGTGATGATGAGACCACCAATGATTGCCCCGACATCGAGCGCGGCAATCGTGACGACCGGAATGAGCGCATTCCGCACGCCGTGGCGGAAGAGGACCCTTCGTTCGCTGATCCCCTTCGACCGCGCGGTGCGCATGTAGTCGCTGTTCAACACGTCAAGCAACGAAGAACGCATATATCTGCTGTAGGTGGCGATGACCTGGATCGCAACGACGATCGTGGGAAGCGCCATGTGTTTGAGCATGAGCACCGCGTCGAATCCAGTGTGGCCAGGCGGATAGACGCCCGACGTCGGAAACAGCGTCGAACCGAACCAACGACTCCAGTACACGGCGAACAACAGCTGAAGGAGGATCGCCGAAATGTACGGCGGTATCGAAATACCTACGAACGCCGCAGTGTTGACCGCAACGTCACGCTTTCCGCCTGGCTTCAATGCGGCGAAGATGCCGACAAAAAGGCCCACGGCTATCCCTACAACGCTCGCAAGCGTTCCGAGCCGAATGGTGTTGGCCATTGCGTCCTTCAGCGCTGGGAACACTTCCCTGCTGCCCTTGATCGAACGCGGCCAATTGAAGGTGACGAAGTTTTTCAGCCAATTGAAATATCCGAACACGTAGTTGTCGGACAAGCCATTCAGCTCCTTGTATTGCAAAAGCTTTGCTCGAGACGCCCGAGGATTGATGCGCTTGTAGCTCTCGAGGGGATCGGTACCCAGACGGAGGGCCATGTACACGAGGAACGTCACGAGGAGAAGCGTGGGAATCGCCCACACCAACCGCCGTGCTACGAAGCGCAACATGCGTCCTCCCCGATCACGAGATCTCCCCCAACCATTGCTCTTTCACTTACATAGACGACTTGAAAAATCTTGCCATTTGCGCAGACGGTGCGCGAGCGATGTCTTGCGACACCACCCGCGCACCGTACGTGCGTACTACTGAATTACCCAGCGTGGGTCTAGAGCACCTCGACCGTTGCTTCGCCGGCCAACAAGTTGGTCACGACGTAGCGTCCGTCATTGGTGGTCGCATACGCGCCCGGCATGAGCGGGAATGCGGTCGTCCACACCATCCACGAGGAGTTTGCACACTCGGTGACGGGGTTCAGACACTCTGGCCACTGCTCTGCACCGATGACAACCTTGCCGTCACCATCAACGTCAGTCCACTGGTGGAAGTTGATGAATGCGGTGTAGTTGTTCAGCTCGGCATCGAGCGGACCGCCGACCTTGTCCGTGCGCCAGAAGCCCGACTTCGGGAACTGGAACAACGGCAAGAGGACGCTGTCCTTGGCCATCAGCTGGAGGACCTGCTTGATGTTCGCTGCGCGAACGGTCGGATCGACCTCAACGTCCGAGGCATGGAGCAAGTCCGAAGCTTCGGTGTTGCACCAACCCTGGGTGTTCTGGCCGACGTTGCCGTTGGCTTCGGTCGGGATCTGGTCACAGGCGAACGACGAGGTCAGGTACGCAGGATCCGGCGGTGCGGTCGAGATGTACATGGCCATGTCGTAGTCGAGGGCTGGGAGCCGCTGCTGGAAGTAGCAAGCCGCGTCACAGTTGTCTGCGACCACGTTGAATCCGGCTGCCTGCAGCAACGGAATCAAGAATGCCTGCGTGTTCTCGCGACGGGTGTTGCCCGTGTTGATGATCCAACGGATCTTCGGTGCTTCAGCGCCGTCCTTGGCCCAGAAGCCTTCGGCGTTCTTTTCCCAACCTGCGTCCTCGAGGAGCTTGGCAGCACCCTCTGGATCGTAGGAGTTGGCGAATTCGTCACCGTTGCAGTAGTCACCAGGGGTGATCGGACCACACTGCAGAAGCGTTGCGCTCGCTGCAATGGGGATGTAGATCTGCTGGAAGACCGCATCACGGTCGATCGACTTGGAGAAGGCCTCACGGAACGTGTCGTCTGCGAACGGACCGCACTTCTGGTTGAAGTAGAAGGCCTCGTAGTCGCCACCGAACTGCACCGAAGAGGTGATGTTGTCCTGGGCAACGGCTTCCTCGATACCGCCGAAGTACTGCGGATAGATGAAGTCGACTTCGCCAGCCTTGATCGATGCGATCTCGGTGTCGCTGTCTGCCTTCGGAACCATGACGACCTTCTCGGCGACGGCCTTGTCGGTGCCCCAGTAGTTCTCGTTCGGAACGAACACTGACTGCTCCGGGCTCCACGACTCGAGCTTCATCGCGCGACCCGAGAACGGAATCATGTCGGCGAAGTCGCCAGAGACGTCTGCAGTGTTCTCCACTGCGGAAGCCTTCAGCAACGCTCCGAACAGACCCTTCCACGGCGCGTACACCGAGGAGAAGGTGACGACGACTTGCTTGTCGCTCGTACCGGCCTCGACACTCGTGATCTGGTCGTAGCCACTCGTCGAGATCGAACCTGGTGTGTTCAAGCTCGCATCCCACGTGGCCTTGAAGTCAGCAACGGTGATCGGTGAACCATCGTCCCACACCGCAGCTTCTGCGATGTCGTAGGTCACCTTCATGCCATTGCTGGTTGATTCTGGTTTGGCGTAGTCATAGGAGCGAGTTCCACAAGCATCGAGGCTCGTGTAGTCGCCGCCATCACTGGCGCTACCGCCCTCGTCGTCGCCGCCGCCACAGGCCGCCACCACAAGTGACAACGCTGCGAAGCCAGCAACAACTCGAGCGAGTTTGTTGGTTTTCTTCACTCTCGACCTCCCCGTCGAATAGGTGGGGGCGAACCCCCAGAATGCGTGGACATCGGGCCCACACGTGTGACCAAAGGCTACCAGCCCCCTCCAGCGGGGTGAACTGGATCCTTAGCGCTAAATCAGTGCGTGCGGTACTGGACGATGCGGGCGAACTCTGCGGGTTCCAAACTCGCCCCACCGACGAGGGCCCCGTCGATGTCGGGTTGAGCCATGATCTCGGCGATGTTCGAGGCCTTCACACTCCCGCCGTACTGGATTCGCACCGACTGGGCGGCCTTCACTCCGACGAGTGAAGAAACTTCCGCGCGGATCGCGCCGATGACCGCCTGGGCATCACCCGCCGACGCAGTCATACCCGTCCCGATCGCCCAGATCGGTTCATAGGCGATGACCATCGAACCGACGGCATCCGCTGGCCTCCCGTTCAGCGCGGCACGCAATTGTCCGAGAACCTTGTCGGCCGTCCTTCCGGACTGACGCTCTTCGAGCGTCTCACCCACGCAAATAATCGGTGTCATCTTGTTCTTCACGATGGCCGTGATCTTCTTTGCAACATGATCGTCGGTCTCGCCGAACAACTCACGCCTCTCGCTGTGTCCGACGATCACGTAGCGCACCGCAAGCTTGGACAGAAACACCGGGCTCACCTCGCCCGTGAAGGCACCCTTGTCCTCCCAGTGACAATGCTGCGCACCAAGCTCGATCTTCATCTCGTCGGCATCCAGGATCGTTTGGATGCTGCGGATGTCGGTGAACGGCGGGTGGATCGTCACGTCGACGGCCGCGTAGTCATCCTTCGTCAACAGGTAGGCAAGCTTCTGGACGGTCTGGATGGCCTCGAAGTGGTTCAAGTTCATCTTCCAGTTGCCACTGATGATCGGACGTCGAAGTTGGTCAGACACGTGGTGCCCCTCTCAGTGCAGCGAGACCCGGCAAGTCGCCGAGCTCCAGATATTCGAGTGACGCGCCGCCACCCGTAGAAACGTGGTCGACTTCGTCCTCGCGACCAAACTGCGCGAGTGCTGCCGCGCTGTCGCCACCTCCGACGACCGTGTACGCCTTGGTGTCGGCGACTGCATCGGCGACGGTCCGCGTGCCGTGCACGAAACGCGGATCCTCGAACATGCCCATCGGTCCGTTCCAAAAGACGCTTCGCGCATCCATGATCAAGTCGCTGAATGCGGCTGCGGTTCCCGGACCAATGTCGAGACCCTTGGCTCCGTCTGGAAGCCGGACACCGAACGTCGTGACCGAACCGTCGGCGTTCAACCCGACGATGTCTTCCGGCAGATGGATCGGCACCGATCCGGCGAGGAGCTTCTTGCAGTTGTCAATCTGGTCTCGCTCGCACAGGGAGTCCCCGACGGGGTAACCCTGCGCGGCGAGGAACGTGAAGCACATGCCGCCCCCAATGAGGAAAGCATCGACACGCGACGACAGCGCTTCGATGACGCCGAGCTTGTCACTCACCTTTGAACCGCCGAGCACTGCGAGGAAGGGACGCTTGGGGGCGTCGCGCAGCGCACTCAACACCTCGACTTCCTTGTGCAACAGTCGTCCGGCCGCGGACGGCACCCTGCTGGGCGGACCGACTATCGACGCATGGGCGCGATGCGCTGCTCCGAATGCGTCGTTCACGTAGAGGTCGATTCCCTCGATGAGCTCGTCGACGAACGCCGGGTCGTTCGATTCCTCACCAGGGTTGAACCGCAGGTTTTCGAGCAGTTCGACTCCTGGCGCGAGCTGATTCAGTATCGCTCGCACTGGAGCCATCGAGTACTTCGGGTTGGGCTGCCCCTTCGGCCTGCCGAGGTGACTCGCACAGACCACCGTTGCGCCACGCGAGGTGAGGTAGTCAATGGTCGGCAGTGCCGCCCTGATCCGAAAATCGTCGGTGACGACCCGCGCGTCATCCGGACCCGACATCGGGACGTTGAAGTCGGTGCGCACGAGGACGCGACGCCCGGCTACATCGCCGAGATCTTCGAGGGACGGGACAGACGACACGAAATCAGCGGGATGCGCGACCGATGAGGGTGGCGAGATCGACCAGACGGTTCGAATAGCCCCACTCGTTGTCGTACCAACCGAGCACCTTGACCAGGCTCCCCATGCTCATCGTGAGTTCGCTGTCGAACACGCAACTGTGAGGATTCGTCACGATGTCACTCGACACGATCGGTGCATCGGTGTACTCCAGGATCCCCTTCAGCGACCCACTTGCCGCCGACTTGAACGCGGCATTGATCTCGTCCTTCGTCGCAGGCTTCTTGAGCGTCGCGACGAAATCCGTGATCGAACCCGTCGGAACCGGCACTCGAAGTGACGTTCCGTCCAATCGACCCTTCATCGCCTCCAGCACCAGGCTCGTCGCGCGTGCGGCGCCCGTGCCAGTCGGGGTGATGTTGATCGCCGCGCCACGAGCACGACGCAGGTCGCTGTGTGGTCCGTCGACGAGCTGCTGGTCGCCCGTGTAGGCGTGCACCGTCGTCATCAAGCCTTGGTCGATGCCGAACGCGTCGTCGAGGACCTTGACCATTGGGACGAAACAGTTCGTCGTGCAGCTTGCATTCGACACGACCTTGTGCTTCTTGGGGTCGAACGACTCGTGGTTCACGCCGTAGACGAACGTGGCATCCGCGCCGGTCGACGGTGCCGACACGATGACATGAGGGGCGCCGGCGTCAAGGTGCGCAGCGGCCTTGTCTCGATCGGTGAAGAAACCCGTCGACTCGATGACGAGGTCGACTCCGAGACTCGACCACGGAAGCTCTTTCGGATCACGCTTTTGGAGGACCGTGATCGTCTTCCCGTCGATGCTGATGCCGTCGTCGGTCGCGGAGATCGCATTCGGCAGGATCCCCAGGACCGAGTCGTACTTCAGAAGATGCGCCATGGTCTTCAGCGAGCCGAGGTCGTTGACGGCGACGATTTCGATGGGTGCGCCAGAGGCTTGGACGGCGCGGAAGAAGTTACGTCCGATACGCCCGAATCCGTTGATGCCGACGCGAATTGGTGAGGTGCTCATGGCGCCCAACGCTAGTCGGCGGGCCAGAACCGCGAAAAGCCTACGAGCGGTGGACGTCGCGATGGGTGACGCGTGGTCGATATCCACTGTTCGTCAACCAACGGGACAATTCTTCCGCCACCGCCACCGAGCGATGTCGTCCGCCTGTGCATCCGACGGCGACCGTGAGGTAGCTCTTTCCCTCCTCGCGAAACGCGGGCAGGAGCATCTCGAGCATCGACTCGACCTGAGTGACGAATGACGCAGCCAAGTCCGAATCGAGCACGTACGAGCGGACTTCGTCGTCGAGGCCCGTCTTCGTGCGCAGTTCGTCGATCCAATGTGGGTTCGGGAGGAACCGCACGTCGAAGACGAAGTCGACGTCGAGGGGGATTCCATGCTTGTAACCGAACGACATGACCGACAGCTGCAACACTTCGCGACCTTCGGCATCCCAGAACAGCTCGACGATCTGGTTCTTCAACTGGTGGACCGTCAGCGTCGTGGTGTCGATCACGAGGTCAGCGGCCGCCTTGACCGGCTCGAGGAGATGGCGTTCGCGTTCAATCGAACGCTCGACGTTCTCCCCGTCGAGCGCCATCGGGTGCCGACGCTTGGATGCGCCGTAACGACGGATCAACTCTGGTGTCGCCGCGTCCATGTACAAGATGCGCACACGATTGCCTGCGCTTCGCAGTCGTTCGACGCTCCCGATCGCATCGTTCTGGTGCGAGGCGACGCCGACAACGAGCGCCAACCTGTTTTGTGGAGCGCTTGCCGTCTCGGAGAGTTCGACGACCTTGTCGATCAGCGACACGGGAAGGTTGTCGACCACGAACCAACCCAAGTCCTCGAGATCGTCTGCCGCCTGGGAGCGACCGGCCCCGGAGAGCCCCGCGATCACGAGGATGTCGGCCATGGTCCAAACGCTAGCGATGCAAGGCGTCGTAGACGCGCTGCCCCACGTCGTCGGGAAGCCACGACACCGCGTGAATCTCCTCGAGGGTGGCCTTCTTCAGCGCACCCAGGGATCCGAAGTGTGCAAGGAGTTTCGTTCGGCGCACCGCTCCGAGGCCAGCGATTCCCTCGAGTCCGGTCGCCACCATCCTCTTGCCCCGCAACTTTCGATGGTACGAATTCGCGAATCGATGGGCCTCGTCGCGAATCCTCTGCAACATGAACAACGCCTCGCTCCCTCGATCGATCTCGACAGCTTCCTCACGACCGGGAACAAAAACTTCCTCGAGGCGCTTGGCGAGTGCCGCGACGGGGATCACGTCCTGCAGTCCCAATTCGTGCACCACGTCGACGGCCACGGCCAGCTGTCCCTTGCCGCCGTCCACGACGATGAGCTGTGGCGGGTAGGAGAAGCGACGAGGTTTGTCGGCTGCATCCGGTGCGCGATCTCGCTCGGACAAGTACGCCGACAAGCGACGGTGGAGCACCTCCCGCATCGCGGCATAGTCGTCGTTGCCGATGCCCGACTTGATGCGGAAGTGTCGATACTCACGAGGCGACGGCATGCCATCCTCCAAGACCACCATCGATCCGACGTAGTCGGTTCCCTGCAGGTGGGCCATGTCGTAGCACTCGATGCGCAACGGAGCCTCGGGCAGGTCGAGGAGGCCTTGGAGTTCCTGCAATGCCTTGCTTCGACTGTTGTAGTCACGGGACCGCTTCATCCGATGTCGCTTCAGTTCGTCCGTCGCATTGCCGACGACCAGTTCCATGAGCTCACGCTTGTCCCCGCGTTTCACCGGACGTATCTCGACGTTCGTTCCCCGAATCGACCGCAACCACTCCTCGAGGACCGTTGAGTCCTGAACGTCACAGGAAGTGACCACGAGAGGCGGGATGCCCAGTGCCGGAGGTTCGGCGTAGGTGTTCTCGATGATGCGATGCATCAACTCCTCTCCCGACAACTCCTCCACCTTGTCCACGATGTAGCCGTTTCGTCCGACGACACGTCCACGACGAACGTAGAAGTGTTGAATCGATGCCTCCAGTTCGTCCTCGGCGAGACCGATCGCGTCGAATGACTCGGTCGAGTCCGCCACCATCTGCTGACGCTCCAATACCCGCTGAATCGCGCCGAGCCGGTCCCGCACGCGGGCCGCCTTCTCGTAGTCGAGGGCATCGGACGCACGCTTCATCTCCTCGGTCAGGTCACCGACCACGTCCTCGCTTCCGCCGTCCAGGAATCGGAGCAGCCCGCTCACCTGGGTCGCATAGTCGTCCTTCGACACCGCACCGACGCAGGGTCCGGAACACTTCTCGATGTGGAAGAGCAAGCACGGCCGACCGAGCCGTTGGTGCTGGACGTACTTGCTATCCGAGCACGTTCGCACCGGGAAGGTACGCACCAGTTCGTCGAGCGTGTCTCGAATCGCCCAGGCATGGGCGAACGGGCCGTAGTACTTGGTTCCCTGTCGCTTGCGTCCCCGCATCACTGTCGCGCGCGGCCATTCATCTGCCGTGGTGACGGCAAGGAAGGGATAGCTCTTGTCGTCCCGCAACCGGACGTTGAAGCGTGGACGATGCTCCTTGATCAGGTTGTACTCGAGCATCAACGCCTCGAGCTCGTTGCGCACCTCGATCCACTCGACGGAACTTGCCGCCGCAACCATCGCCGCGGTTCGCGGATGCTGGGTTGCAGGATCTGCGAAGTACGACGACACTCGACTGCGCAGGTTCTTGGCCTTGCCGACATAGATCACGCGGCCGTGCGCGTCCTTGAACTGATACGAGCCCGGCCCGTCGGGAATCGCGTGCGGTGCGCGGTCCATCACTTTGCGAGCAAGGGCTTGAGGAATCGGCCCGTGTAGCTCGCCTTCACCTTGGCGACACTCTCCGGCGTACCCTCCGCGACGACCTCGCCACCACCGTCGCCACCCTCTGGACCGAGGTCGATGATCCAGTCCGCGGTCTTGATCACGTCCAAATTGTGTTCGATGACGAGCACCGTGTTCCCCTGCTCGACCAACCGTGAGAGCACGATCAACAAGCGCCGGACGTCCTCGAAGTGCAGACCGGTGGTTGGTTCGTCGAGCAAATAGATGGTGTGCCCGGTGCCCCGCTTGGCAAGTTCGGACGCGAGCTTCACTCGCTGTGCCTCTCCGCCAGAAAGCGTCGGGGCACTCTGTCCGAGGCGGACGTATCCGAGACCGACGTCCACCAGCGTCTGCATGTGCCGAGCGATGCGGGGTTGGTTGGCGAAGAAGGTGACGGCCTCTTCGATCGGCATGTTCAGCACGTCCGAGATGTTCTTGCCCTTGAAGGTGACGTCGAGCGTGTCGCGGTTGTAGCGGGCACCCTTGCACACTTCGCACGGTACGTACACGTCAGGAAGGAAGTGCATCTCGATCTTGATCGTTCCGTCGCCGGAACACGCCTCGCACCGACCACCTGGGACGTTGAAGCTGAAGCGACCCGGCTGGTAACCGCGAACCTTGGATTCGGGCGTGTTGGAGAAGAGCTTGCGGATGTCGTCGAACACGCCCGTGTAGGTCGCAGGGTTCGAACGCGGCGTGCGACCGATCGGGGACTGATCCATGTCGATGACCTTGTCCAACTTGCCGACTCCGTCGACCGCGGTGTGTCGGCCGGGTGCGTCCTTCGACTTGTAGATCTTTTGCATCAGCGACGGGAGGAGAATGTCGCGGATGAGTGTGCTCTTGCCACTCCCCGACACTCCCGTCACTGCGACGAAACAGCCGAGCGGGATCTTCACGGTGAGGTTCTTCAAGTTGTGTTCACGAGCACCACGGATCGTCAACCAGTCGGAACCAACGGGGCGTCGAGTCGCAGGAACGCCGATCGACTTCTTGCGTGCGAGGTATTGCCCGGTCACGGAGGATCCGACCTTCAACACACCGTCCACCGGACCCGAGTAGACGATCTCGCCGCCATGCTCCCCGGCTCCCGGACCGATGTCCACCAGCCAGTCACTTGCGCGAATGGTGTCCTCGTCGTGCTCGACGACGAGGACGGTGTTGCCGAGGTCGCGGAGACGAACCAAGGTCTCGATCAAGCGGTGATTGTCGCGTTGATGGAGTCCGATCGACGGCTCGTCGAGGACGTACAAGGTTCCGACGAGACCCGAACCGATCTGGCTCGCCAGCCGAATGCGCTGCGCTTCGCCACCGGCGAGCGTGGCCGCGGCCCGCGACAACGTCAGGTATTCGAGGCCCACGTCGAGCAAGAAGCCGAGGCGTGCATTGATTTCCTTGACCACGCGCTCGGCGATCATTTGATCGCGGTCCGACAACGTGAGTTGCGCGAGGAACTCCGCCGATCGTCCGATCGACATGTCGCACACCTCGCTCAGGCTCGCACCGTTCACCTTCACGGCGAGCGAGGACGGCTTCAGACGTGCTCCCTTGCATGCCCGACACGGCACCTCTCGCATGTAGGACTCGAACTGTTCCCGTGAGAAGTCACTCTCCGCACTCTCGTGGCGACGCTTGATCCACGGCACGACGCCTTCGTATGCCGTCGAGTACTCCCTGGTGCGACCGTAACGGTTGCGGTACTTGACGAGGACGCTGTCGCCTGCACCGTTCATGACGATGTTGCGGTGCTTCTCGGACAACTTGGACCACTTGCGATCCATGTCGATCTCGAACTCGTCGGCGACGGCCTCGAGCATGCGGGTGAAGTACTGGGTGTGGGCAGAACGCCAGGGGGCGATGGCCCCTTCATTCAGCGACAACTCTGGATCCGGCACCACGAGGTCGGGATCGACTTCGAATCGAGTGCCGAGACCGAGGCACGTCTCACACGCGCCGAACGGAGAGTTGAAGGAGAAGTTCCTCGGTGCGAGTTCTTCGAAGCTGAGTCCGCACTTCGGGCATGCCAAGTGCTGGCTGAAGGTGATGACCTCCCCGGCCTGCGACGAGTCGTTACCCATGATCTCGATTTCCGCGACGCCTTCGGCGAGTTTCAAGGCGGTCTCGAGGCTGTCGGTGAGTCGCCTCGTGATCCCAGCCTTCTTCACGAGTCGGTCGATGATGATCTCGATCGTGTGTTGCTCGTAGCGTGCGAGCTTGCTGTCACGCTTCAGGAAGTCCTGAATGTCGACGGTCTCTCCGTCGATCTTCGCGCGGGTGAATCCCTGGCCGAGGAGGTCGCCGAGCAACGTCTCGTACTCACCCTTGCGAGCTCGAACGACGGGAGCGAGGACCTGGAATCGCACACCCTCGTCGAGTTCGAGCACCCGGTCGACGATCTGCTGTGGTGTTTGACGCTGGAGTTTCGTCCCATCCTTCCAACAGTGCTGCACTCCGATTCGAGCCCACAGGAGGCGGAGGTAGTCGTAGACCTCGGTGATGGTGCCGACGGTCGACCGCGGGTTTCGCGACGCCGTCTTCTGGTCGATCGAGATCGCCGGAGACAGACCTTCGATCACGTCCACGTCCGGCTTGTCCATCTGCCCGAGGAATTGTCGGGCATATGCACTCAAGCTCTCCACGTAGCGGCGCTGGCCTTCCGCGTAGATGGTGTCGAAAGCGAGACTGCTTTTCCCCGATCCGGAGAGGCCCGTCAGGGTGACGAGCTTGTTTCGAGGAATCTCCACGCTGACGTTCTTCAAGTTGTGTTCCCGAGCCCCACGCACCGAGATGATGTCGTCGTGGCGCAGGGACTGCTTCGCCTTGGCTTTTGGCGCGGCCTTGGCCCGAGCCTTCGACGTCGTCGAATCGGAGCGGGGTCGAGATGCCACGGACAGACACTACCTAGCGCCTATCGGGCGTCGCGAAGTTCTCTGCGTAGTTCCTTGATCTCGTCGCGGAGTCGCGCCGCGTATTCGAAACGCATCTCGCTCGCCGCGGTATGCATCTCCTCTTCCAAGGTCTGCACCAAACGTCCGAGTTCGCTCTGCGGAAGGTTCTTCAGTTCCTCGACGACCTTTCGACGCTCGCGGTCTCGCCTGTCGGCCTTCAACTGGCCCGTCGTCGCCTCGGATGGGCGCAGCACCCCGAGGATGTCTCCGACGGCCTTGCGGATCGTCTGGGGATTGATCCCGTGTTCGGCGTTGTAGGCGATCTGGCGTTCTCGTCGACGTCTCGTTTCTCCGATCGCCTTGTTCATCGCCGCGGTCGTCTTGTCGGCATACATCACGACTTGGCCGTTCACGTTGCGAGCGGCACGCCCGATCATCTGAATGAGGGACGTCTCGCTGCGCAGGAATCCCTCCTTGTCTGCATCGAGGATCGCAACGAGCGACACCTCCGGCAAGTCGAGACCCTCGCGCAACAGGTTGATGCCGACCAACACGTCGAATTCGCCGAGGCGCAGCGCACGCAGGATCTCGATTCGCTCGATCGTGTCGATGTTGGAATGCAGGTAGCGCACTCGCAGTCCCTGCTCGAGGAGGTACTCGCTCAAGTCCTCGGCCATCTTCTTCGTCAGCGTCGTGATCAAGACGCGGTCCGACATCTCGACGCGTTCCTTGACCATCTCGATGATGTCGTCGATCTGGCCCGTCGTCGGCTTCACGATCACCTCCGGGTCCACGAGTCCCGTCGGACGCACGATTTGCTCGACGACTTGCTCCGAGTTCTTGAGTTCGTAGTCCGCGGGCGTCGCCGACAGGAAGATGCACTGGTTGACCCGCTTCATCGCCTCCTCGAAACGCAGCGGTCGGTTGTCGGCTGCACTCGGAAGACGGAATCCGTGCTCGATCAGGGTCATCTTTCGACTGCGGTCACCTGCGAATTGACCGTGCAACTGTGGCACGGTGACGTGGCTTTCGTCGACGACGAGCAGATAGTCATCGGGAAAGTAGTCGAGCAAGGTGAATGGTGGTTCTCCGGGCGAACGCCCGTCGATGTGCATCGAGTAGTTCTCGATCCCGTTGCAGTACCCCATCTCCCCGATCATCTCGAGGTCGTATTGGGTGCGCATGCGCAGACGCTGGGCCTCCAAGAGCTTTCCCTCGGACTCGAACTTCGCGAGCTGACGCTGCAATTCGTCCTCGATGCCGACCACGGCCCGGCGCATCCGTTCGTCGCCCGCGACGTAGTGGGTTGCCGGGAAGATCATGATCTCGGAGTGCTCGCTGATCGTCTCTCCAGTCAGCGGATCGACCACCGTGATGCGATCCACGGTGTCCCCGAACATCTCCACCCGTGTCACCGTCTCCTCGTATGCCGGCTGGATCTCGATGGTGTCGCCGCGCACGCGGAAGTTGCCGCGACCGAGCGTCATGTCGTTTCGGTCGTACTGAAGGTCCACGAGTCGCCGCAAGATGCTGCGCTGGTCGTAGTCGACACCCGTGTGCAATTCGAGCAAGGTCCCCTTGTACTCCTCGGGGTTGCCCATGCCGTAGATGCAGCTCACCGACGCGACGACGATCGTGTCGCGCCTGGTGAGCAGAGCTGCCGTCGCCGAGTGGCGCAGACGGTCGATCTCGTCGTTGATCGAGGAGTCCTTCTCGATGAAGGTGTCACTCGACGGGATGTA
>CAYXIY010000002.1:0-47794 GCA_964465475.1 uncultured Acidimicrobium sp.
ATGCAAGAGATGAAGCAGCAGTTGGAAGACCTCTCGTTTGCCGCGCTGTACCCGAAGCGCTACGCGGAGATCGACTACCTCGTCTCGACGAGGGCGCCGGAACGCGACATCTATCTCGCCAAGGCCCTCGGTCAGGTGAACACGTGGCTCGGTGAGATCTCGGTGAAGGCCGAGCTCACCGCGCGCGGCAAGCATCTCTGGAGTCTCTACGAAAAGATGGTCAGCAAGGGCCGTGATTTCGACGAGATCTTCGATCTGATGGCGATCCGCATCGTCGTCGACTCGGTGAAGGACTGCTACGCCACGCTCGGTGCGATCCACGGACATTGGAAGCCCGTCGTCGGGAGGTTCAAGGACTACATCGCGATGCCGAAGTTCAACTTGTATCAGTCGTTGCACACGACGGTGATCGGCCCTGGCGGCAAGGCGATCGAGGTGCAGATTCGGTCCCGCGACATGCACGAGCGTGCCGAGTGGGGAGTCGCCTCCCACTGGTCCTACAAGGACGGCGTCTCGTCGGGAGACGTGGACTGGCTGAACCGAATCATCGACTGGCAAGACGACGTCGCCGATCCGCGGCAATTCCTGGAGTCGTTGAAGACCGACCTCGAACAAGACGAATTGTTCGTCTTCACTCCAAAGGGCAAGGTCATCGCCCTGCCCGTGGCATCGACACCCGTCGACTTCGCCTACGCCGTGCACACCGAGGTCGGACACGGTTGCATCGGCGCTCGCGTGAACGGGCGCCTCGTGCCCCTCGACACGAAGTTGAACGCCGGAGACACCATCGAAATCCTGACGGCCACGACGGATGCGCCCGGGCCGTCGGAGGAGTGGGCGAACTTCGTCGCCTCACCGAAGGCCAAGAGCAAGATCAAGCAGTGGTTCTCCCGCGAGCGAAACGAAGACCTCCTCGAATCCGGTCGTGACGACTTGGTCGAGGAATTGCGCAGCCTCGGGTTGCCGGTGGCGCGCGTGCTCGCCTCCGAGGCGTTCATCGCCGAGTGGCAGTCGATGAACTACCAAGACGAGACCGCGTTGTTCCGAGCACTCGGAGAAGGTCACGTGGCCGCGGATGCACTCGCGGGCCGCCTGGCACGCGCGATCCGCGAAGGTGGTCTCGCAGAGCAGCTGTCGGTGACCTCGCGGTTGCAAGACGGTGGAGTGGCGATGGCCAATGGCGTGCGCGTCGAGGGCCTCGACGACGTGTTCGTCTCGCTTGCCAAGTGCTGCACGCCGATGCCGGGGGACGACATCGTCGGTCACCTCGCAGACGGGCGTTCGGTCGACGTCCATCGCGCAGACTGCGCGAATGCGTCGTCGTCGCGAACGGTCACGTCGGGTCGCATGGTGGAAGTGGAGTGGGTGGGCACGGGCCTCGCCACCACCTACACGGCCGCCGTCGAAGTGGTCGCGCTGGACCGGTCGCGACTCCTGCGCGACGTCGCGAACGCACTCTCCGACGAACACGTCAACATCGTCGCGTGCAACACCTTCACGGGAACGGACCGCGTCGCCAAGATGCGCTTCGAGTTCGAGTTCGCCGACCCGAGTCACTTGCAGTCGGTGTTGCGCACGATCAAGCGCATCGACTCCGTCTACGACGCGTATCGAGTCATGGCTGGGGATCATCCAGCGTCTAATCTTCATCCGTGACCGCCTTTTCCACGAGCCCCGGGACCCGCGACATCCTCGCTCCCGACTCGGAGCGCTGGAGGGCCTTCCAGGACGTGTTCGCCCAGGTGGCGCTGTCGTCCGGATATCGCTACATCATCCCGCCGATGTTCGAGGATCTCGGCGTGTTCCTGCGGCTCGGTGAGGCCACCGACGTCGTGACCAAGGAGATGTACGACTTCGAGGACAAGGGCGGACGTCGAATCGCGCTGCGGCCGGAGCAGACCGCAAGCGTGTGTCGGGCATTCGTCGAACATCGCCCCGTCACGCCGTGGAAGGTGTGGTACGCGGGTCCGAACTTCCGATACGAAAAGCCTCAGCAGGGTCGTTATCGCCAGTTCGACCAAGTGGGTGTCGAGGTGCTCGGCGTCGACGATCCCCACCTTGACGCGGAGGTCATCGCGCTTGCCGCCGAGTTCTACCGACGTCTCGGACTGCGCAAGGTCGAGTTGTCGATCAACTCGCTCGGTGATGCGGGGGATCGGAACCGCTACGCCGAGGCGCTGACTGCTCACTTCACGGCACACTCGGCGTCCCTGAGTGCGGAATCGACTGCGACGCTCGCCAAGAACCCGTTGCGAGTGCTCGACTCGAAGCGCGACGAGGATCAAGCCGTGATCGCTTCCGCGCCCAAGATCGAACAATTCCTGAGCGACGCGGCACGTGAACACTTCGCAGAAGTGAAGCGTGCCTTGGAGGGACTCGGTGTGTCCTTCGTCGTCAATGAGCGACTCGTGCGCGGCCTCGACTACTACCGTCGAACCACCTTCGAGTTCGTGAGCACCGCACTCACGGCGGCGCACACGGCCATCGGCGGCGGCGGCCGCTACGACGGGCTCGTGGAGGAGCTCGGTGGACCATCGACGCCGGGGATCGGTTTTGCGCTTGGACTGGATCGCACGCTTCTCGCCTGCGATGCCGAAGGCGTCTTTCCTGCCCCAGACGGGAGCGTGTCGGTGTTCGTCGTCGACACGACCGGCGGATCCCACGCGACGCGCTGCTGTCGAGCGCTTCGTGATGCGGGAGTGTCCGCCGACCGAGCGTTCGACGGCCGCTCGATGAAGGCCCAGATGAAGGCCGCCGATCGGAGTGGGGCGAAGATCGCTCTGATCATCGGCACCAATGAGGTCGAAAGCGGCTCTATCGTGATGCGGTCGATGTCGAGCGGTGAACAGTCCACCATCGCCGAAGGAGACCTCGTCTCTGCCGTGCGGCGAGCACTGTCCGAACAAGGAAACTGACCACCCATGAGCACCCCCACGTCGAACTCCGTCGAGTCCACCACGATGCGCACGCACCGATGCGGGGACTTGCGGGTCGCCCACGTCGGTGAGACGGTGACGCTGTGTGGTTGGGTCGCCCGACGTCGCGAGCACGGTGAGCACCTGGCCTTCGTGGACCTGCGCGACTACACGGGCGTCGTGCAGTGCGTGGTCGACAACACCGCCGACATGCGCAGTGAGTGGGTCGTGCAAATCACCGGCGTCGTCCAGCGCCGCCCGGAGGGCACGGTGAATGCGAACCTCGCAACCGGCGAAGTGGAGCTGTCCGACTGCCGTGTCGTCGTGCTGAACTCCGCAGAAGCACCACCGTTTCCGATCGATGCGCGTGCGGACGAGGTTGATGAGAACGTCCGTTTGAAGTATCGCTACCTCGACATTCGACGAGAGCGCATGCAGCGGAACCTTCGCATTCGCAGCAAGGTGAACTCGGCCATTCGTGCCGCGATGGAGCGCCAGGCCTTCGTTGAAGTCGAGACGCCGTTCCTCATGCCGAGCACGCCCGAAGGGGCACGCGAGTTCCTCGTTCCGTCGCGCAAGGAGCCGGGCTCGTTCTATGCACTTCCGCAGTCGCCGCAATTGTGGAAGCAGCTGTTGATGGTTGCGGGCATCGATCGCTACTACCAGATCGCCCGCTGTCTGCGCGACGAGGACTTGCGCGCCGATCGTCAGTACGAGTTCATGCAGTTGGATGCGGAGATGAGCTTCGTGACGAAGGACGACGTTCTCGCCGCGATCAGCGAGGCCGTGATGGACGCCGCCGAGGCCGTGTTGGGTGAGCGTCCCGCACCGATCGAGCGCATCACGTGGCGTGACGCGATGAATCGTTTCGGTGTCGACAAGCCGGACATGCGCTTTGGCATGGAACTCGTCGACGTCACGTCAGTGTTTTCCTCGACGGAATTCAAGGCGTTCGCGTCTGCGGAGTGCATCAAGGCGATCCGTGTCGAGGCGTCGGTCTATCCCGACGCTGCCGCCTATGGACGAAACAAGCTCGACGGCCTCACCGATCGCGCCAAGCAGCTCGGTGCCAAGGGTCTCGTGTGGATGAAGGTCGGTGCGGACTCGTCTCTCGAGTCGCCGGTCGCGAAGTTCCTCACAGACGCGGAGCGCGTAGCGCTCGTCTCGACACTCGGTGCTCGCGAGGGCGATCTACTGCTGATGGTCGCCGACACCTGGGCGACGACGTGCGAGGTGTTGGGTCAACTGCGAAACGACATCGGTCGACCACCGGTGCACGAGGGTCCGTATCGCTATGTGTGGGTCGTGGACTTTCCACTCTTCGTCGGCATCAACGCGACGACGGGCAAGCCCCAGCCCGGACACCATCCGTTCTGCCAGCCGCATCCCGACGACATCGAGCGACTCGAATCCGATCCGATGAGCGTGCGTGCGCAGGCCTATGACCTCGTGTTGAACGGTTGGGAGCTGGGCTCCGGGTCGATTCGAATCCACGACCCTGAGATGCAGCGTCGAGTCTTCCGTCAGCTGGGCATCAGCGACGAGGACGCCGACCGGCGCTTCGGTTTCTTCCTGCAGCCCTTCAAGTTCGGCGCGCCACCGCACGGCGGTTTCGCCTTCGGCACCGACCGACTGGTGGCGATCCTCGCCGGCGAGGAGAACATCCGCGAGGTGATCGCGTTCCCCAAGACGCAGTCGGGCAGCGACCCGATGACGAACGCGCCGACGCAGGTGAACCCTGCGCAGTTGCAGGAGCTCGGCATTCGCACGCTCCCGCCGCCCGCCAAGAGCTAGGGCGCCGTGGCAGCAGCCGACGACTTGTTCTCGAGCGCTGCAGAGGAGCGTCTGCGTGCGCAAGCACCGTTGGCGGCTCGACTTCGACCGCGGACGTTGGACGACGTCGTCGGACAGGAGCACCTCGTGGCGCCCGGTGCTCCGCTTCGTCGATTGATCGAAGCCGATCGGCTGTCCTCGGTCATCTTCTGGGGTCCACCAGGAACCGGCAAGACCACGCTCGCCGAGGTCGTGGCGTTGTCGACGGCGCGGGCGTTCGTGCGACTCTCGGCGGTCACGTCCGGGGTGAAGGACGTTCGTCAGGCGATCGAGGACGCCGCCGAGCGACGCGCACTGCACGGTCGAGGAACGATCGTGTTCGTCGACGAGATCCATCGCTTCTCGACGTCGCAGCAAGACGCGCTCCTTCCGTCGGTCGAAGGGGGAGTCATCACCCTCATTGGTGCGACGACGGAGAACCCGTACTTCGAGGTGAATGCGCCACTGCGTAGCCGAAGCACCTTGTTCCGATTGGAACCACTGTCGACTGCGGCAGTCGCCAAGTTGATCGAGCGAGGGTTGGCGGCGGAGGGATGCTCGGCGACACCCGAGGCCCTCGATCTGCTCATGTCGCGCGCAGGGGGTGACGGACGTCAGAGTCTGACGGCCCTCGAGGTCGCGTGCGCACTCGCCAACGGCGAAACGTTGCAGGTCGAACACGTCGAGGCCGCTCTCGGGGTGAGTGCGATGCGCTACGGACGAGACGACCACTACGACGTGGTGTCGGCGTTCATCAAGAGCATCCGAGGAAGCGATCCGAGCGCTGCGGTGTTCTGGCTTGCTCGCATGCTCGAGGCGGGTGATGACCCGAGGTTCATCGCCCGTCGCATGATCATCGCCGCGAGCGAAGACATCGGCGTCGCCGACTCCAACGCGCTCGTCGTTGCGGTTGCGGCCGCACAGGCCGTCGACCACGTCGGTCTGCCCGAAGCCCAACTCAACCTGGCGCACGCTGCCGTCTATCTCGCCAAGGCACCAAAGAGCCCGACGGTGTCGCGGGCCATCTGGACGGCCCGCGGTGACATTCGTGACGGAGTCGACGTGGAGGTTCCCGCTCACTTGAGGGATGCCCATTACTCGGGCGCTGCAGAGATCGGTCACGGATCCGGGTACGTCTCTCCGCATGACGACGCGACGGTGGAACAGCAGTATCTTCCCGCGCACACTGAAGGTCGGCCTCGTCGCCACGACCCGTACGTGGCGGGCGACGAATCGCCGTCCTAGGAAGGTGCGACGGATGTTCAAACGATTGTTCTGGTTCACGCTCGGTGTGGTCGCGGGCATCTTCGGTGTGCGCTACGCCAAGGACAAGGCGCGCAACGCGGCAGACGAGTTCAGCGTGGGCGACCTCGTCACTGACGTGTTCGGTCTCGTCGTCAAGTTCGTCACCTACGTGGTCGACGTCGTCCGCGAGGCGCTGGCAAAGAACGATCAGCCCGGCGCGCCGCGAAACTAGACTTTCCCTGATGTCGGGCTCGCGAGGAAAGATCACCAGCGCCAACCAACTGCGCGAGGCGTTCCAAGGCTTCTTCGTCGACCGCGGGCACACGCTCGTGCCCTCTGCGAGCCTCATTCCGCACGATCCGACGGTGCTCTTCACCGTCGCGGGCATGGTGCCGTTCAAGCCCTACTTCGTCGGTGACGAGGTCGCCCCGTACAAGCGCGCAGTCAGCGTGCAGAAGAGTGCGCGCGCAGGCGGCAAGCACAACGACCTCGACGACGTCGGGCGCACAAAGCGTCACCTCGTGTTCTTCGAGATGATGGGCAACTTCAGTTTCGGCGACTACTTCAAGAACGACGCAATTCCGTGGTCGTGGGAGCTCGTCACCGAGGTCTTCGGCTTCGACGGCGACCGCCTCTGGATCACGGTGCACGAAAGCGACGACGAGGCCGAACAGATCTGGCACGACCAGGTCGGCGTGCCGATGGAGCGAATCCAGCGCCTTGGCGACAAGGACAACTTCTGGCAGATGGGCGAGACGGGGCCGTGCGGACCATGCTCGGAGATCCACATCGACCGCGGACCGGCATTCGGACCCGACGGTGGCCCGTTGCACGACCCGCATGGAGATCGTTTCCTCGAGTTCTGGAACCTCGTGTTCATGCAGTTCAACCAGGACAAGGACGGGACGCGGACACCGCTGCCGAAGCCGTCGATCGACACCGGTGCCGGTCTCGAACGCATCCTCGCCTTGATGCAGGGAACGGACTCGGTGTGGGAGACCGACGTGCTCTTCCCGCTCATCGAGCAGGGTCAGTCGCTCACGTCCAAGCGATATCTCGCCGGCAACTACGACGATCGTGACAGCTTCAGCCTCCGCGTGCTCGCCGAGCACGCTCGCTCCGCGACGATGCTCGTCAACGACGGGGTCTTCCCGTCGAACGAGAACCGTGGCTATGTGTTGCGACGAATCATCCGCCGGGCGGTCCGACACGCCTATCTGCTCGGCACCGAGCGACTGGTCATGCCGTCGCTGTCGGCGACGGCAATCGACATCATGCAGGCCGCATATCCCGACTTGAAGGCGAACCGCGACTTCATCCTCGGTGTGTTGACCAAGGAAGAGGAGCGGTTCCGTCAAACGCTGAAGACCGGCGTGTCGATCCTCGAGGACGAATTGTCGGCGGGCACCAAGGTCCTGTCGGGTGCGTCTGCATTCCTCCTGCACGACACCTACGGATTCCCGCTCGAGTTGACCCAGGAGATCACCCACGAGCGCGGGGTCGCCGTGGACGTCGACGGGTTCGAAGGCGAGATGAAGGCCCAGCGCGAACGCGCCAAGGCTGCCCGCAAGGGTGCACAGAACGACGAAGAGGCAACCGCCATCTTCCGCGAGGTCGTCGAACGCCACGGCACGACCACCTTCGTTGGATACGACCAGGACTCCTGTGAGTCGACGATCCTCGAGATCGTCGAGGTCGCCGGCAACGACGATGTGATCGACGTGATCCTCGACGTGACGCCGTTCTACGCCGAAAGTGGCGGTCAGGTGGGTGACGTCGGCACGATCACGACCGACACGGGCTCGCTCAACGTCATCGACACCACGTTCGCCTTGCCCGGCCTGCGACGCCATCGCTGTCGCGTGGAATCGGGATCCGTGTTGCCGGGGCAGTCGGCCAAGGCTGCGATCGACGTCGTGGCCCGCAATGCAACGAGGCGCAACCACACCGCAACGCACGTGTTGCACTGGGCGTTGCGTCAGGTGCTCGGCGAGCACGTCAAGCAGGCGGGCTCGCTCGTCTCGCCAGATCGACTGCGCTTCGACTTCAGCCACTACGCGCCGGTGTCGAACGAGGAGATCGAGCGGATCGAACGCCTTGCAAATTCACAGGTCCTCGACAACGTCGCGACGCAGGCCTACGAGACATCCAAGGACGAGGCGACGGCGGCGGGAGCGATCGCCTTCTTCGGCGACAAGTACGGCGACACGGTCCGTGTCTTGCGCGCCGGCGCGTCGTTCGAGTTGTGCGGAGGAACCCACGTCCGCGCTACCGGCGACATCGGCACGATCAAGGTCGTCTCCGAATCGTCGATCGGGTCGAACCTGCGACGCATCGAAGCGGTGACCGGGACCAACACCGTGGACTACCTCGTCACCACGTCGCGGATGTTGTCGGGTGTGGCCGACCTCGTCGGGGCACCAGTGGATGGTCTCGCCCTCGCAGTGCAGCGCAAACTGGACGAGATCAAGTCCCTCCAAGACGAGGTGCGTGCGCTCAAGAGCGCGCAGGCCCGCTCGCGATCGGGGGAGATCGCCGCACGTCACGTCGACGGCGTGGTGGTCGAGCGCGTGGATGGGATGAGCCCGGGTGACTTGCGCGAGTTGGCGCTCGCGATCCGCGAGGACGCGCGCGTGTCAACGGTCGTGCTCGGTGCTCTCACCGACACCGGCGGTGTTGCGCTCGTCTCGGCAACGACGAACTCGAGTGGAGTGGCAGCCGGAGAGCTCATCAAGGATGCGGCCAAGCTCGTCGGCGGCGGTGGTGGAGGCAAGGGAGACGTCGCTACGGCCGGCGGAAAGAAGCCGGAGATGTTGGACGACGCATTGACGCTCGTGCGAGAGCGAATCAGGTCGGTCGTTGGCAGTTGAGGTGCGCGCCATCGGCTTGGATCTCGGATCCAAGCGAATCGGGGTGGCGACGAGCGACAGGTCAGGTCTGATCGCGACGCCGTACACGGTGTTGCAACGAACGGGCGACCGCGCTCGCGACCATCGCGCCATCGCCGAGATCGTCGCGGAGTTCGAGGCGAGCGTCGTCGTCGTCGGATTGCCGTTGTCGCTGTCGGGAGAAAGCGGACCCGCGGCGAAAGGTGTCATCGAGGAAATTGAGCAGATGAGTAGCGTTGTCGGTGTGCCGATCGAGACCTATGACGAGCGAATGACGTCGGTGAAGGCAAACGAGGTGTTGATGGAGCGCAAGATGAAGGCGCAAGCTCGTCGCAGGGTCGTCGACAAGGTGGCTGCGGCGGTCATGCTGCAGGCATGGCTCGACCACCGTCGAAACCTGGCGGGTTCGTGATCGATCCGCTGCTTCGTCCGCCACGGCGGGAGTTCGAAGAGGTCGACGACTGGCGTGACGATCCATGGGACGATCCTCGGCGCCTCGGCGTCGATGCACCCTTTGACAGCGACGTCGTCGATCCGTTCCCGATCGATCGATATCGCGAGGTCCTGCGGCTGATTGCGGTCATCGTCGTCGCGCTGGTGCTGCTCTTTGGCTCCGTCGCGTGGTGGTACCTGCGACAGGTCAACCCTGCGGGGGAGGCGGCGTCGGTGTCCACGTTCACCGTGTCCCAAGGGGACACGCTCGAGGCGGTGAGCAAGCGGCTGGATGACGAAGGCTTCATCTCGAGTGCACGCGTGTTCCGCTGGTATGTGTCGCGAAACGGCGGCATCGAGCTGGAACCCGGCTTCTATTCGTTGCGCGCGGGGACGCACATGGGGGACATCATGGCGGTGCTGAACACCCCGCCGTCGATCACGTACTCGAAGGTCACCTTCCCTGAGGGCTTCACCATCGCCCAGATCGCGCGTCGCCTGGAGGACTCCACCATTCGCATCACCGAGTCCGACGTGCTGGCGGCGGTCGCCGATCCGTCGATCGTGGCGAACTTCAGGCCAGACGGAGGCGGTTCACTCGAGGGTCTGCTCTTTCCCGACACCTACCTCGTGTCGGGTGACGAGTCGGCGGTGCAGGTCGTCCAGCGCATGGTCACGCTGATGGAACAAGTCGCCCGTGAGGAAGGTCTGGCCGACGCACAGGCAAAGGTTGGCTTCTCTCCGTACAAGGTGTTGATCGTCGCGTCGATGATCGAGAGGGAAGCCAAGCTCGACGTCGATCGGGCCAAGATCGCCCGCGTCATCTACAACCGACTCGCCGCAGGCATGCCGTTGCAGATCGACGCGACGCTGTACTACGGAGCACCCGAAGGCGCGTCGTTTGCGGACCTGAAGGCCGTCGAAGGACCGTACAACACGTATCTGAAGAAGGGTCTGCCGCCGACGCCGATCGCCAACCCCGGACGCGCCTCGATCCGTGCAGCGCTCAATCCGGCGAACGATCCGTCCACGAGCGATCCGATCTGTGCGTCGGTGCCCAAACCATGTCGCTACCTGTATTACGTGCTGGCCGACGCCAACGGAGGTCACGCCTTCGCCGCCACGCTCGCACAGCACGAGGCCAACGTCGAGGCGGCGCGAGCCGCGGGGCTGTTGCCGTAGGTGGCGATGGCCCGACTCGCCGTCATCGGCTCACCCGTTGCGCACAGTCTGTCGCCCGTGATGCACAACGCGGTGTTTGCTCGCCTGGGCATGGATGCGACCTACGGGGCTCTCGATGTGAGACCGGAGGACTTTGCATCGACGGTCGAGGCGTTACGGCACTCGGACTACGTCGGGCTGTCGGTGACGATGCCACACAAGGACGCAGCGTTGCGCATCAGCGATGACGTGTCCGACGAAGCGCGTCGCGTCGGCGCGGTGAACACGCTCTCGTTCGTCGACGGGCGCATCGTCGGTCACTCGACCGATGGCACGGGTTGCGTCCGTGCGCTCGAGCATCATGGAGTCGTCGTCGACGGATCACGGTGCGTGGTCCTCGGAGCGGGGGGAGCGGCACGCTCGGTGATCGTCGCCCTTGCTGCGCGTGGCGCTCGCGACGTGGTCGTCGTCAACCGAACCCGTGACAAGGCGGTGGCGGCGATCGATGGCCTCGATCGCTGTCGTGTCGGAACGGTGGACGATCTTGCGGGCGCTCAGGTCGTCGTCAACTGCACCTCCGTCGGGATGGGAACCTCGGAGTCGCCCGTGCCGCGCGAGTCGTTGCGCGAAGTCGGCTGCGTGCTCGATGCCGTGTACTTTCCGTTGCGCACGTCGTTGCTGGATGACGCCGTTGCCTTCGGGGCGATCGGTGTGGACGGTCTGTGGATGCTCGTGTATCAGGCGGTCGAACAACAGCGAATCTGGTTCGACCATGCAGTCGATCCGGTGGTCATGCGTGACGCGGCGCTCGCCGAACTGGCACGCCGAGGCAACGACCCGACGCTGTAAGTGCGGTAAATGACCGCAGGCTCGTCAGGGGCCAGCGGTAGCCTGAATGCATGCTGCGTTACCTCACCGCCGGCGAAAGCCATGGCCAAGCCCTGGTGACGGTGGTCGAAGGACTTCCCGCAGGTCTGGAAGTGACCGCTGAGGACATCCAGGTCGAACTTGGTCGACGCCGTCTGGGCTACGGGCGCGGTCCACGCCAGCGGTTCGAAGTCGACGAGATCGAGTTGCTCGGCGGCATCCGCCACGGTCGCACGCTCGGCTCTCCAGTGTCGGTCTTGATCAAGAACACGGAGTGGTTCAGAAGCGACGTCTGGCACGAGGAGATGTCCCCGGCTCCCGGCGCGACGAAGAAGCCGCTGACGCAGCCCCGACCTGGCCATGCCGACCTCTCGGGCATGCAGAAGTACGGCTTCGACGATGCTCGAGACGTGCTCGAGCGGGCGAGTGCGCGGGAGACCGCGGCTCGAGTCGTCGCTGGTGCGCTTGCCAAGAAACTCCTGCGCACCCTCGGTGTCGAGGTGTTGTCGCACGTCATCCAAATGGGCTCGGTGCGCACGACGTCGTCTGCGCGGCCGACGATGAACGATCTCGCACGTGTAGATGAGTCGGCGGTTCGCTGCTTCGACCAGGCAGCCGAGGCGGCGATGATCGCCGAGATCGAAGCGGCGGCCAAGGACGGAGACAGCCTCGGCGGAGTGGTCGAGGTGTTGGCATATGGTCTTCCCATCGGTCTCGGTAGCTACGTGCACTGGGACCGCAAGATCGATGGTCTCCTTGCGCAGGCGATCATGAGCATCCAGGCCGTCAAGGGAGTCGAGATTGGCGACGGCTTCGACGTCGCGGGTCGTCGTGGGAGCCAAGCACACGATCCGATCACGTGGGACTCATCTACTGGCTCCTATCGGCGCGAGTCGACTCTTGCCGGTGGAACCGAAGGCGGGATGACGACGGGTGAGATGCTCGTCGTGCGTGCGGCGATGAAGCCGCTCGCCACGCTCAATCGTCCGACGCTCAAGACGGTGGACACCGCGACGAAGGAAGAGACGGTGAGTTTCAAGGAGCGCACCGACGTGACCGCGGTGCCTGCGATGGGTGTCGTTGCCGAGACGATGGTCGCCCTCGTGCTCGCGACCGAAGCCCAGCGCAAGTTCGGTGGCGACTCGGTCCGTGAGTTCGTCGCGAACGCGGCGGCGTTCGCCGCCAGCCTGAAGTAGCGGGACCGTGTCAGCATCGTCGGATGCGCCTCGGGTCGTCGTCCTGGTCGGCCTCATGGGGTCGGGAAAGTCCAGCGTCGGTCGTCGGCTGGCCGCTGGATTGTCGGTCGACTTCTTCGACACCGACGAGATCGTGGCCAAGTCGACTGGACGCACCGTGCGAGAGCTCTTCGCCGAGGGCGAAGAGGTGTTTCGTCGTCACGAACGTGCGGCTTTGCTCGAGGCTTTGGAGAGGGCAGCGGCGTCGTCGGGCGTCGTCGCCACCGGTGGTGGCGTGGTGACGCGTGAAGACAACCTCGCCGACATCGCACGACTGGCAACGTCGGTGGTGTGGTTGGACGCCGATGTCGAGGAGCTCGTCGCCCGCACGGCGCACGGGTCGCATCGTCCACTCCTGGACGGCGATGCTCGTGGCAAACTGAACGAGATGCGTGACTCTCGCAACGACCTTTATGCTGCGGCATCCACGCTGCGGGTCGAAACAAAGGGTCGGACCATCGCCCAGATCGCAGACGAGATCCGCCGCGCCGTGATGGGGAGAATCTCGTGAGCCTGTTGCGCGAGAAGGTCGATCTTGGCGAACGGTCCTATGAGGTCGTGATCGGTGACGATGCACTCGCAGAGCTCGGCTCGCTGCTGCCGTCGTCGGCTCGTCGTGCCGTCGTCGTGACCCAAGAGCATCTGCCGGTGGACGTGACGCCGCAGTTGCGCGATCGCGGACTCGACGTCGCAACGGTCGTGATCGGGGTGGGCGAGGAGTACAAGAGCCTCGCGACCATCGAAAAGATCATGCGAGTGTGCGCGACGCACGATATGACGCGAGGCGACGTGATCGTCGGTGTCGGCGGAGGGATGGTCACCGACGTCGCTGGGTATGCGGCAGCCTCGTGGCATCGCGGAATCGCCGTCGCCCACGTCTCGACCACGCTCGTCGGGATGGTGGATGCCGCAATCGGCGGGAAGACCGGAGTGAACATTCCCGAAGGAAAGAACCTCGTCGGCGCGTTCTGGCAACCCTGTGGCGTGGTCTGTGACACGACGACGTTGGCAAGCCTTCCAGAACGCGAACGGCGATGCGGGTACGGGGAGATGGCCAAGTATCACTTCCTCACCGGCGATGACCTGTTGGCGATGGACCTCCAGACACGTATCGCCCGATGCGTGCGGATCAAGGCCGACGTCGTGGCAAGCGACGAGCGAGAAGGCGGGCGACGGGCGATCCTCAACTACGGGCACACCCTTGCTCACGCACTCGAGATTGCGACGCACTTCGACCTCGCCCACGGTGAGGCAGTGGCAATCGGGCTTCGCTACGCGGCCCTCGTCGCCGAGGCACTCGGACGCATCGATGCGGACCGTGTTGCGTACCACGACAGGGTGATCTCTGAGGAGTACGGCTTGTCGACGGCGATGCCGCGCGGTCTTGAAACGTCCGAACTCATCGATCTCATGCGCCGGGACAAGAAGTCAACCGGCGGGCTCACGTTCATGTTGGACGGTGACCGTGGCATCGAGATGGTGCGCGACGTCGATCCGCACATTGTGGCCGAGTGCCTCGGACGCATGGAACTACGCTAGGAACATGGCCGCCTCACAGACCGTTCTCGTGCTCAGCGGTGCGAACCTGAACCTGCTCGGCCAGCGTGAGCCGGAGATCTACGGCACGATGACACTCGACGACCACGTCACCGTCGCCCGCACGACGGCACAGGGGGTCGGGCTGTCGATCGAACACGTGCAGGCGAACGACTCGGGCTCGCTCGTCGAGGCGATCCATTCGGCGCGCGGCCGTGCCGCCGGAATCGTCATCAACCCGGGAGCGTTCACGCACTATGCATGGAGCATCCACGACGCGCTGGCCGCATTCGACGGACCCGTGGTCGAGGTGCATCTCTCGCAGCCACTGGCTCGAGAGTCGTGGAGGCACACCAGCGTCGTTGCACCGGTCGCGGACGGAACGATCAGCGGGTTCGGTGCGGCAACGTATGCACTTGCCATCACCGCGATGGCAGCACTGCTCTCTCGGTAGTCGTGCCAACGTTCCGGCCGATCGTCGTCGGATCTCGTCTCTCCGCGGTTCGTGCACTTCTCGCCGAGCGAGGACACGATGCACTGATCGTCGCCTCGACATCGAACGTCGCGTACCTCACCGGCTTTTCCGGGTCTGCCGGATACGCATTCGTGACGGTGAACGGCGGAGTGTTGTGTGTCGACGGTCGATACGCAGAACAGGCGCGAGTTCAGGCGGGTAGTGCCGGATGTGACCTTGACATCTGCGTCGAGTCGACGCTTGCAGCGATGCATGCGTCGATCCAGCGCCTGGTTGCCAGCTGTCGCAGCGTCGCCTATGACGCACACGAACTGACGCTCGCGCAGTTCGACGCACTCGGGGGATCCACGTCGGCGCTTCGACGCGACGATGGCCTCGTCGCGACGGTCCGCGCGGTGAAGGACGAAGCAGAAATCGAGCGGATTGGTTTTGCTGCCCGTTGCGCCGACGAGGCCCTTGCCGGCGTGCCGGCGCTCGTGACGCAGGGTGGGGCGGTCACGGAACGAGACATCCGTGACGAACTCGAATATCGGATGCGACGAGCGGGTGCCGACGGCCCGAGCTACGACACGATCGTGGCGTCCGGTGAGCACTCGGCGCGTCCACACCACCGACCGACGGATCGCCGGATCACAGATGGTGATGCCCTCGTCATCGACGTCGGCGCGCTCGTTGAGGGCTACCACTCTGACATGACGCGCACGTACCTCGTCGGTGAGTGTGACGAGCGGTTGACCGCGATGTATGACGCAGTTCGCGAGGTGCAAGCTGGAGCAGTGGCGATGGTTCGAGCGGGACAGGTGTGTGGGGCGATCGATTCCTGGTGCAGCGAACAGTTCGCGCGGCGAGAGTTGAGCGACTACGTCGCGCACTCCACCGGCCACGGCGTAGGTCTCAACATCCACGAGTCGCCGTGGCTGCGCACGTCCATCGACGAACAATTGCGTGTGAACCAGGTGGTGACCGTGGAGCCCGGGCTCTATCGTGTAGGGGTCGGTGGCGTGCGGATCGAGGATCTCGTAGTCGTGACGCAGACCGGAAACATCGTCCTCACACACAGCCCGAAGGAATCCCCGTGCCTGCAATCTCCACGAACGACCTGAAGAACGGAATCACGCTCAATCTCGACGGAACCCTCTACACCGTCGTCGAGTTCCAGCACGTCAAGCCTGGCAAGGGTGGGGCATTCGTCCGCTCCCGTCTGCGCAACCTGCGCACCGGCAACATGCTCGATCGCACCTTCAACGCCGGCGTCAAGGTAGAGCAGGCGATCCTCGAGAAGCGCGACATGCAGTTTCTGTACAAGGACGGTGACGAGTACGTGTTCATGGACACCGAGACCTACGACCAGGTGAACATCAAGCCGGTGGCGCTTGGTGAGGCAGCCGACTACCTGATCGAAAATGCCGTCGCCATCATCGCCACGTATGAGGGTGAAATCGTGAGCGTCGAAATTCCAGCGGCGGTCGAGTTGGAGATCGCCCAGACGGAGCCGGGCGTGCAGGGCGACCGCGTGTCGGGTGCTCGCAAGCCAGCGACGTTGCAGACCGGCAAGGTCATCCAAGTACCGCTGTTCGTCAACATCGGTGACCGTGTCAAGGTCGACACGCGTACCGGCGACTACATCACTCGCGTCTAAGGATGGAATCCGGGCGCCGGCAGCGGCCATCAGCACACGATCCGCGCACGGATGCCCGAGAGAGGGCGTTGCACGTCCTCTACGAAGCGCGCGCGAAATCGTCGTCCGGTCGCAGCGTGATCGAAGCCCAGGTCTTGCCCGTCGACGAGATGACGAGTGACATCGTGGGTGGAGTCGACGACCATCAGGCGGACATCGACGCCAAGATCTCGAACCATGCCGTCGGCTGGACGCTGTCGCGGATGCCCGTCATCGATCTGTCGGTCCTGCGCATGGCGACCTTCGAACTCGTCTATCGTCGGGCGGTTCCGACGGCCGTCATCATCAACGAGGCGGTCGAGCTCGTCAAGCGCTTCTCCACGGACGAGTCCCCGAGGTTCGTGAACGGTGTGCTGTCCGCCATTTCTCGCGAGGTCCGCACGCAAGAGCAGTAGGTTTCCCTCGTGCACGAACAGCGTCGCGGAGGGCTGAAGTGGTGGTGGGTGTGCGTCGCATTCGTCATCGCGTACGCCTGGTACATGACGTCAAAGACGATCGACATCCATCGTGGTCTCGGTACATCTGCCTACGACTTTGGTCTCTACGAACAGGGCGTCTGGCTCCTGTCCCGCTTCGAATCGCCGTTCGTCACCCTGATGGGTCGCAACCTCTTCGGGGACCACTCGTCGTTCATCCTGCTCTTCGTCGTTCCGCTGTATTGGTTCAACCCGCCGACATGGGCCCTGCTCGCGATCCAGAGCGTGGTCATCGCCCTTGGCGCCGTCCCGCTCTTTGCGTATGCGCTGAAGCGTCTGCGAAGCGGGGTGGCGGCGAGCGTCGTCGCGGGGATGTACCTCATCCATCCGGCGGTCGTCTGGACGAACCTCGAGAACTTCCACCCTGATTCGTTCCTCGGACCACTGATCGCCACGGTCCTCGTCGCGGGCTCGCTCAAACGTTGGCGCCTCTACTGGGTCGCCGTGGTGCTGGCGCTGCTCGTCAAGGAAGACGTCGCAGTCGTCCTCGTTCCAATCGGGATCTACTTTGCGCTGCGCGGGGAGCGTCGTCGAGGTCTCCTCACCGCGCTCGTGGCCACTGGGGTCGGTGTCGTGATGATCTTCATCGTGATGCGCTCGTTCACCGGAGTGGCATTTCGCAACTCGTGGCGCATTCCGTTCGGGGGATTCTCGGGTCTCCTCTCGCGCGTCTTCACCCGCCCATGGGACGTCGTGGCACACCTCGTGAGCGACACACGACCGCGCTATCTGTGGCAAGTGTTCGCTCCGGGTGCCTTCGTCGCCGTCCTCGCGCCGAGTGCGCTCTTCACCGGACTTGGCGTCGTGTTCGTCAACCTCCTCAGCACGTTTTGGTATCAGTACCAGGTGCAATACCACTATTCGCTCGTCGTCGTTCCGTGTCTCGTGTTCGCCACGATCGAAGCGCTCCATCGGGTGAAGCCGGCATATCGACGCCAGGTCGTGACCGTCGTGGCGCTGAGCGCGATGGTGTGTGCGTACTTTTGGGTTCCGCTCCCACTGTCGAGGGTGGACTACCAGGCGTGGCCGCCGTCGAGCCCACAGGTCGAGGCGGCCGCCGAGCTGTTCGCTCTCATCCCTGACGATGCGTCGGTGGCCGCGTATCACCCCCTGACCGCACAGCTCGCCCGGCGCCGAGAGATCTATTCGTTCCCGAACCCGTTCCAGCGCTCGCTGTACGGGCCGGACGTGTTCGCCAAGGGGGACCGGCTCGAGATGGCCGACAGCGTGGCCTACGTGATGCTGCCCGCGAGTCTGAACCCTGACGACGAGGCGGTCTGGTCCCGCGAGTCGGGGGCGTTCGAGGAGATCGGTCGCAACGCGTGGTGGGTGGTGTTTCGCCGCCGGGGCTAGTGCTATCGTCAGGCGCGGTAATTCGAGTCGTTAATCGAACCCCGTGAGGTTCGAACGAAGGGATGACAGGTGAGTGGATCAGGACCGTCCGCGGTCGCGGTGATGTCGGCTGACGACATCCGTCGGGCAATCAGTCGCATCGCCCATGAAATCGTCGAACGCAACCAAGGAATCGACGGCGTCGTCCTCGTCGGGCTCCAGCGAGGCGGAACCTGGATCGCAGATGCACTTGGTTCGCGCATCGCCGACATCGAACCACAGTCGGAAGTGATCGTCGGGCGGCTGGACGTCAGCATGTATCGCGACGACATCGGCATGCGACCCGTCGTGGCGGGTGCGGTCAGTGACATCCCACGCGACATCACGGATGCCGTCGTGGTGCTCGTCGACGACGTGCTCTACACCGGACGCACGGTGAGGGCCGCGCTCGAGGGATTGAATGCGTTCGGTCGCCCACGCTCGGTGCAGCTCGCTGTGCTCGTCGACCGGGGCCATCGCGAGTTGCCGATCCGACCGGACTTCGTCGGCAAGAACCTGCCCACGCATGCGACCGACGAGGTGAGCGTGACCGCCGAAGGTGTGACCGTCGTGGGAGGTGAACGACGATGAGCCACGTGCGATCGATCGACGAGCTCGGTGTCGAGCGAGTGAAGCAGTTGTTGGACCTCGCCACTCACATGGCGGAGATCAACTCGCGTCCCGTGCCGAAGGTTCCCGCGCTGCGCGGCCGCACGGTCGTCAGCCTGTTCATGGAGGACTCGACGCGGACGCGACTCAGCTTCGAGACGGCGGCCAAGCGATTGTCCGCCGAGACCATGACCTTCAGCGTGTCCACCTCGAGTGTGAACAAGGGGGAGAGTCTGCGCGACACGATCGAGACGATCACCGACATGGGCGTGGATGCGTTCGTCGTGCGTCACAAGTCGTCGGGGATCCCGTGGCAGATCGCACAGTGGACGTCCGCCTCGATCATCAACGCGGGTGACGGCGCGCATCAGCATCCGACACAGGCCCTGCTGGATTGCTACACGATCCGTGAGGCCTTCGGGTGTCTCGATCTGACGGGCCTGACGATTGCGATCGTCGGGGACATCCGCCACAGCCGCGTCGCGCGAAGCAACGTACAGGCGTTCACGATGCTCGGAGCAAAGGTGATCCTCGTCGCGCCGACGACCCTCCTGCCAGACGACCATCGCCACTGGCCGGTCGAGACCTCGACCTCACTCGACGACGTGCTCGACACGCTGGATGTGCTGTACATGTTGCGTCTGCAATCCGAACGGATGTCCCAAGGTCTCATCCCGCACCTTGCCGAGTACGCAACTCGGTTCGGTCTCACGCACGCGCGTGTGTCGCGACTCAAGCCGGGTGCTCGCATCATGCATCCTGGTCCGATGAATCGGGGCGTGGAGATGCACGTGGATCCGAGCGAGATCGCCCAGTCGCTCATCCATCGCCAGGTCGCCAACGGAGTGTCCGTGCGCATGGCCGTGCTGTATTCGGCCTTGACGTCGGGCGCACAGTCGACGTCGGTATTGCAGGAGGTGGCGTCATGACCGTGGCCTACGTGAACGGACTCGTGGTGACGGCTACGGGCACCGAGCGAGCAGACGTCGTCATCGATGGCAGTCAGGTCGTGTCGGTCGGCGGATCTGCGACGGCCGACGACGTCGTGGACGTGTCGGGTTGCGTGATCATGCCGGGGTTCGTCGACCTGCACACCCACTTGCGAGAGCCAGGCAAGGAGGAGGCGGAAACCATCGCGACGGGCTCCCGCGCGGGCGTGCGCGGTGGTTACACCGGACTCGTGGCGATGCCGAACACGACTCCTGCCGCCGATTCGACGATGGTGGTCCAGTTCGTGAGGATGCAGGCCCGCGAGGCCGGCTATCTCGAGGTCGCCCCGAGCGGCTGCATCACCGTCGGCAGACAAGGTGAGGCACTGGCACCGTTCGCGGACCTCGCGCGAGTGGGGGTCACGCTGTTCACCGACGACGGCAACGGGGTGCAGGACCCCCAGTTGATGCGTCGAGCGCTCGAATACGCCAAGGACCTCGACGTGACGCTCGCACAGCACTGCGAGGTGTCGGCGATGACCAAAGGCGCGGTGATGCACGAGTGCAGCTGTTCGACGGACCTCGGACTCCCGGGATGGCCGTCGCTCGCCGAAGAGTTGATGGTGCAGCGCGACATCGAACTCGTGCGCCTGACGGGTGCGAAAATGCATTTCTTGCACTTGTCCACGGCGCGTAGCGTGGAGTTGGTGCGACGGGCGAAACATGACGGTCTGCCCGTCACCGCGGAGGTGACGCCGCACCACCTGGCGCTGACGAGCGAGCTCTTGCGATCCTTCGATGCCACGTACAAGGTCAACCCTCCGCTTCGGACGACGGACGACATCGATGCGCTCAAGGCCGGCGTGCTGGACGGCACGATTGACGCGATCGCGACGGACCATGCGCCGCACGTGCGACGCGAGAAGGAACTTCCACTCGACCAGGCACCTCCAGGAATGATCGGGCTGGAGACGGCGCTCGGAGTCGTGCAGGCCGAACTCGGTCTCGATGCTCATCGGCTGTCGCAAGTGATGTCGGTCAATCCGGCGCGAATCGCGCGCATGGATCGTCAAGGTCGGGCGATCGTTGCTGGCTCGCCCGCGAACCTGTGCATCGTGGACATGGACGCTACGTGGACGATCGACGGGTACTCCTTCGAAAGCAAGAGCACGAACTCTCCATTTGCCGGAAAGATTCTGCGCGGCAAGGTGCGTCACACGATCTTCGAGGGACGTCGTGTCGTCGAGGCCGGCGAGGTGGTGGCATGACCATCCGCGAAGGTGCACTCGTCCTCGCCAACGGCGAGGTCTTCGAAGGCGAACTCTTGGGGGCGCCGTCCGACGACGTTGCAAGCGGCGAGGTCGTCTTCCACACGGGGCTCACCGGGTATCAGGAAGTGATCTCGGATCCGTCCTATGCGGGCCAGATGGTCACGTTCACCACCCCCCACATCGGCAACTACGGAACGTCACGCCTCGACGACGAGGCCCGGCGCGTCCACGCGCGCGGGGTGATCGTTCGCGAGTTCGCTCGTCGACGGAGCAACTGGCGAAGCGACAGCGACATCGACGCCTATCTCGCCGCTCACGGGGTGCAGGGGATCGGTGGTGTCGACACCCGTCGTTTGACGCGCATCCTGCGCGACACCGGTGCGATGCCGGGCGCATTCGGTGCACGACCGGTGGATGAGCTCCTTGCGCGGGCCAAGAGCGAGTCGGGAACGACCGGCGTCGACTTGGTTTCGCACGTCACGACGCCCACGCCGTATGTCGTCGGATCGGGCCGCTTTTCGGTCGTGGCATACGACTTTGGAATCAAGTCCACGATCTTGTCCTGTCTCGCCGAGATCGCAACCGTCACGGTCGTGCCCGCGTCGACCACTGCTGACGAGGTGCGGACAATGGCGCCTGACGGCGTGTTCTTGTCCAATGGACCTGGCGATCCGGAGATCGTGCGCGGTGCCCCGGAGGCGATTCGATCCCTCGTCGAGTCGGGTGTTCCGCTGTTCGGGATCTGTCTCGGTCACCAGTTGCTCACGCTTGCCCTCGGTGGTTCGACGTTCAAGCTGCCGTTCGGCCACCACGGGGCGAACCATCCGGTGCGCAACCTGCGCACCGGCCACGTCGAGATCACGAGCCAGAACCACAACTTCTGCGTCGACCCCGACTCGCTCACGGGCATCGCCGAGATCACGCACACCAACTTGAACGACCTGACCAACGAAGGAATGAGGGTGAAGGGTCACCGCGCCTTCAGCGTGCAATACCACCCGGAGGCAGGTCCTGGCCCGCACGACAGCAGGTACCTGTTCGCAGAGTTCGCCGACTTGATGGACGGTCGCTAGTGCCACGGCGCAACGATCTCTCGACGATCCTCATCATCGGTTCGGGTCCGATCGTCATCGGACAGGCGTGCGAATTCGACTACTCGGGTACACAGGCGTGTCGCGTCCTGCGTGAAGAGGGCTACAGGGTCGTGCTCGCAAACTCGAATCCGGCGACGATCATGACCGACCCCGATTTCGCCGATCGCACGTACATCGAGCCGCTGACCGTGGAGGTGCTCACGGCGATCATCGAGCGAGAGAAGCCCGATGCGGTGTTGCCGACGCTCGGTGGTCAGACTGCGCTCAACCTGGCGATGGCGCTCCACGAACGTGGGATCGTCGGCCATCCCGGCACCCCCGAGCTGATCGGAGCGAACGCCACGGCGATCGCGACGGCGGAGGATCGTGACAAGTTCAAGCAGGCGATGATCGAGATCGGACTCAAGGTTCCACGAAGCGGGATCGCCCACACGATGGAAGAAGCCGACGTCGTGCTTGCCGAGATCGGTCTGCCCGTCATCATTCGACCCGCCTACATCCTCGGCGGCCGAGGTACGGGGATCGCGCACACCAAAGAGCAGTTCGTCTCGGTCGTGTCCAACGGTCTGGACGCATCGCCGATCAGCGAGGTGTTGATCGAGTCCTCGATCGCCGGCTGGAAGGAGTACGAGCTCGAAGTAATGCGAGATCGCGCGGACAACTGCGTGATCATCTGTTCGATCGAAAACGTCGACCCGATGGGGGTGCACACGGGTGACTCGATCACCGTCGCTCCTGCGATGACGTTGTCCGACGTCGAGTACCAGGAGATGCGCGACGCGGCCTTTGCCTGCATCCGCCGAGTCGGAGTCGAAACGGGTGGATCGAACGTGCAGTTCGCGGTCAATCCGGAGACGGGCGAGCAGGTCGTCATCGAGATGAATCCGCGCGTGTCGAGGTCGTCGGCGCTCGCTTCGAAGGCCACGGGCTTTCCGATCGCCAAGATCGCCGCCAAGCTGGCCGTCGGTTACACCTTGGACGAGATCTCCAACGACATCACCAAGAAGACACCAGCAAGCTTCGAACCGACGATCGACTACGTGGTGACCAAGGTTCCACGGTGGGCATTCGAGAAGTTCCCGGGTACGCCTGGCGTGCTCGGCACGCAGATGCAAAGCGTCGGCGAGGCAATGGCGATCGGGCGAACGTTCACCGAGAGCTTGCAGAAGGCCCTGCGGTCACTCGAGAACGGTCACCTCGGGCTGAACTGCGATCCGTCCGAGGAGATCTACCGCGAGCGAACCGATGACGAGATGCTCGCAATGATCGCCGTCGCCACCCCCGAGCGGCTCTTCCAAGTCGGCGAGTGCATCCGGCGCGGGATCGCACTCGATGCGATCTATCGATCGTGCAAGATCGACCATTGGTTCTTGGACCAGATGTCGATGATCATCGAGGAGCGCGCGCACCTCGGAGGAAAGAAGATCGGCGACGTGAGCCAGACCGAGTGGCGTCGGGCCAAGCGTCTCGGGTTTTCCGATGCCCAGCTTGCCTATCTCTGGCGAGAACCGGAGTCGCTGGTGCGTGCAACGCGCATTGCGGCCGGGGTGATCCCCACCTACAAGGCCGTCGACACCTGCAGCGCCGAGTTTTCCGCCCAAACGCCGTATCACTACTCGACGTACGAGGACGAGACCGAGGTTCGCCCGTCGACGAAGCCCCAGGTGATCATCCTCGGCAGTGGACCGAATCGCATCGGCCAAGGCATCGAGTTCGACTACTGCTGCGTGCACGCAAGCTTTGCGCTGCGCGACGCGGGATACGAGACGATCATGGTCAACTGCAACCCGGAGACCGTCTCGACCGACTACGACACCTCCGATCGGCTGTACTTCGAACCGCTCACGCAGGAGGACGTGATGAACGTGATCGAGGCCGAGCGGGCCGCCACGGGGCGTGAGCCACGCGTGATCGTCGGACTCGGGGGACAGACTCCGCTCAAACTCGCCAACCGCATACCTGCTTCGCTCGTTGCCGGCACGTCGCCGGCGTCGATCGATCTCGCCGAGGATCGCGAGAAGTGGAGCGCGCTCTGTGCGTCCCTCGGGATCGAACAGCCACCTGGAGGCACCGCGCTCACCGTCGACGAAGCACTCGCGATCGCGGCTCGCGTCGGCTATCCGGTCCTCGTGCGCCCGAGCTACGTGCTCGGCGGTCGGGCGATGCAGATCGTCCACGATGAAGCACATCTCGTGCGAGCGATGGCGGAGATGGCCGCGGCGGGAACCCTCGGGCGCGAGGGTGGCTTGAGTGCAGAGCGGCCCGTGCTCATCGATCGTTTCCTCGACGATGCGACGGAAGTGGACGTCGACGCGATCCGTGATGCGTCGGGTGAGGTCCTGATCGGCGGTGTGATGGAGCACGTCGAGGAGGCAGGCGTGCACTCGGGAGACTCGGCGTGTGCGTTGCCGGCGCCGACCCTGGAGTCGTGGATCGTCGAGATCATCGAGTCCTACACGACGACGATCGCAAACGCCCTCGACGTGCGAGGTCTGATCAACGTCCAGTTCGCCGTCGCCGGAAGCAAGGTCTACGTGATCGAGGCAAACCCACGCGCCAGCCGCACGGTGCCGTTCGTCGCCAAGGCAACCGGAGTGCCGCTCGTCAAGGTCGCCTCGCGCGTGATGCTCGGTGCGACCCTCGCCGAACTGCGCGCATCGGGTCTGCTCCTTCCTCCCGTGAACAACGGTCACGTGGCGGTGAAGGAAGCGGTGCTGCCGTTCAATCGGTTCCCCGAGGTCGACACCGCGCTCGGACCGGAGATGCGTTCGACGGGAGAGGTCATGGGCATCGACTCGACGTTCGGGCGCGCATTCGTCAAGGCCGAGTCGGCCGCGGGCAACGAGATTCCGACGACTGGCACAGCATTCCTGTCGCTCAACGATCGCGACAAGCCGATGGGGCTCGCTGTTGCCAAGCGTCTGCGCGAACTCGGCATGGGCATCGCAGCCACGCGCGGAACCGCGGACTATCTGGCCCGTTTCGGCCAGCAGGTGGATCGGGTGGTGGGCAAGGTGTCCGAGGGTGCTTCGAGTGCCGACGACGATGCGGTCGACTTGATCAAGCGTGGCGAGATTGCACTCGTGATCAACACGCCTCGAGGTCGAGGTTCGCATCGCGACGGCGAGGCGATCCGCAAGGCGGCCAACATCTCACGAGTGTCGTCGGTGACGACGATCAACGCGGCGCTTGCTGCCGTGCAGGGACTCGTCGAGCAGCGCGCCCGTGCGCTCGGCGTGAAGTCGCTGCAGGAGTATCACGAACGATCGTGACGTCGATCTCGCCAGCCCGCGTCGGATCGGTGACGCTGCGTCACCCCGTGATGACGGCGTCGGGCACCGCCGGGTATGGCACCGAGCTTGCAAGGTACGTCGAGTTGTCCAGCCTCGGGGCGGTCGTCGTGAAGTCACTCGCGCACTTCGCATGGGAAGGCAATCCCGCGCCCCGCCTCGCACCAGTGCCAGGAGGGATGCTGAATGCGGTCGGTCTGCAGGGTCCTGGGATCGAGTCATGGGTCACCGATGGGTTGGAAAGGCTTGAACGGGAAGGTGCTGCCGTCGTGCTCAGCATCTGGGGCTTCAGCGTGGAGGACTACGCCAAAGCGGCTGACCTCGTGCGACCGATTGCGTCGCGTCTGACCGCAGTGGAAGTGAACCTCAGCTGTCCGAACATCAACCATGGTCAGACGGGATCCACACATCACGAGATGTTCGCCCACAGCACATCGTTGATCGGTGCGATCATGGCCGTCGTGAAGGACGTCGGGTGTCCGACATGGGCGAAGCTGAGTCCGAACACCCACGAGCTCGTCGCCATGGCGCGGGCGGCACGTGACGGGGGAGCCGAAGCCGTCACCCTCGTCAACACCGTTCGCGCAATGTCACTGTCGTCGGCGTCGTGGCGACCGTCGCTCGGCAACGGGGCAGGGGGTCTGTCGGGTCGGGCCATCCACCCCATTGCGCTACGCGCGGTGCACGAAGTGCACGCAGAACTCCCGACACTCCCCATCGTCGGCGTCGGCGGCATCACCAGCGGCGACGAGGCCTTCGCGATGATGGCGGCCGGAGCGAGCGCGGTGCAGGTCGGAACGGCGTCGTTCGCCGACCCGCGCGCATGTGCACATGTTCGCGACGAACTCGATCGTCGAGCGCGAACTCTCGGCGTCGCCTCGTGGGTCGACGTCGTCGGACGCGCCCACTGAGACGGGCGCGAGCGAGAGCCGAGGAGTAAACTGCAACGATGGCAGTCGATGCAACGCTCCGCTTGGAGGCGTTGCGACGCGAAATTCAACAGCTGCAGTCCGATATCGCGTCCGGCAAGACGACGCTGTCTGAGGTTCTGTCACGTGGCGACGATGCGGCCCAATTCGTCTACGTCGTGAAGGTCCTCGAGAGCGTCCCGGGAATCGGCAAGGTTGCTGCCCGAGCGCACCTCGCCCGGCTTGGCGTCGCCGAACACGCCCACTGTGGCGAGCTCGAACCCGGCGTGCGTACTGCCTTGATCGAGATTTCGAGGGCGGCATCGTGAGCGACGGTTTGATCATCGTGGTCTCCGGTCCAGGCGGAGTGGGCAAGAGCACGATCGTCGAGGCGCTCGTGAAACGAGATCCGCGACTGTGGTTGAGCAGGTCGTGGACGACGCGCGATCGCCGACCTGGCGAATCCGGAGATGCGTATCGATTCGTCACGCGCGAGGAGTTCCAGCGGCGCATCGACCAGGGTGGGTTCCTCGAGTGGACCGAGTTCATCGGCAATCTCTACGGCACTCCGTCGCCCGAGCCGCCCGATGGCTGTGACATCGTCCTTGAAATCGAAGTGGACGGTGCGCAACAAGTGAAAGCCCAGCATCCCGGAGCCCTCCTCATCTTCGTCCTGCCTCCCACGCGCGAGGAACAGCGCAGCCGGCTGGTGGCGCGCGGGGATGCCGACACCAAGGTGCACGAACGTCTGAAGAAGGCCGAAGAGGAGGAGCCCGTGGGTCGGGCGCTTGCCGACCACGTGATCGTCAACGACAACTTGGATGCGACGATCGAGGCCATGCTGGCGTTGATCAGCGGTGAACGGGCCCGCAGGCGCGGGTAGAGTGAACCCCCGGCCCGGTGGGCCGAAAAGCCGGCGAAAGGACGTCCATGAACGCTGACGACACGATGATGAACCCGACCCTCGAGGGGTTGATGGAGCGCACGCACTCGAAGTTCGCCCTCGTCACGTTGTCCGCTCGACGCGCCCGCGAGATCAACTCGTACTTCAATCAGCTGGGCGAGGGTCTCGGCACCATGGTGCCGCCGCAGGTCAGCTCGACGTCGCGCAAGCCCCTGTCGATCAGTTTCGAAGAGATCGCCGCGGACAAGATCAAGAGCGTGCCGCTCTCGGTCTACGAGGAACTCGAGGCAGAACTCGATGCGGACCTGCTCGACGCTGCGGTCGACGAGGTCATCGCCGAATCGACGGACGTCGTCGAGACGCCCGAGGCGGTCGTCGAGGCCGATGTCGCCGTCGAAGCCGACGCCACCACCGAATAGGTTCGAACAAGAGCGCTCGACCATGACGGCGCTGTCGGGAAAGAACATCGTTCTCATCGTCTCTGGTGGGATAGCCGCGTACAAGAGCGTGGAGGTGTGCCGGCAACTCGTCGATGCGGGTGCACACGTCGCACCGATCATGACGAGCGATGCCGAGCATTTCATCGGCAAGACGACGTTGTCCGCGCTTGCGTCCGAACCCGTGCGCACGACGCTGTGGGACGACACCGACCCCATCCCACACACTCGACTGGCGCAACGCGCAGACCTGATCGTGGTCGCTCCCGCGACGGCGCGACTGATCGGTAGTTACGCGAGCGGAATCTCGAGCGACATGGCGGTCGCCACCTTGATCGCCACGCGCGCTCCCGTCCTCGTGTGCCCTGCGATGCACACCGAGATGTGGGAGCACCCGTCCGTGGTCGACAACATTGCGACTCTGCGTCGCAGGGGGGTGGCGATCTGTGAACCAGAGGTCGGTCGACTCGCCGGCGGCGACGTCGGTGCCGGTCGTCTGGCCGAACCGTCCCAGATCGTGGCGACGATCGAACGACTGCTGAGCCCCGGCGATTTTGTGGACATGCACGTCGTCGTGTCCACCGGTGGCACGCGCGAGCCGATCGACGCGGTGAGGGTGATTGCCAATCGTTCGTCGGGCAAGCAGGGACTCGCGATCGCCGAGGAGGCGCTGTCTCGCGGGGCGAAGGTGACCGTCGTGTCGACCGTTGACGTGGAGCCCCGCCCGGGTCTCGACGTCGTTCCCGTCGAGACGGCCGAAGAGATGCGCGAGGCGATGTTGCGCTATGCACCCGCTGCAGACGTCGTCGTGATGGCCGCGGCCGTCGCCGACGTGCGCCCAGTGCAAAGCGCAACGGGCAAGTTGAAGAAGAACCCGTCGACGGGGCTGATCGACGGTCTCGAGGCGATCGCGCTGGAGGCGACTCCCGACATCCTCGCTGAGTTGGGCACCACCAGAGGCGCGAACCAGACCCTGGTCGGCTTTGCCGCAGAGACCTCCGACTTGGTCGCGAATGCCCGGACGAAGCTCGAGCGCAAGGGCGTGGACATGATCGTGGCAAACGACGTGTCCGCCCCACAGGTGGGCTTTGGTCACTCCACGAATGCCGTGAGCCTCGTCACCCGCGGGGGAAGCGTCCGCGAGGTTCCCCTCGCCGACAAACGGGAGATCGCTCGCGAGATCCTGGATGAGGTGATTCGGATCCGAGGGACCAGGGCGAACTAGTCTTTCCTCGTTGTTGCGGGCACCCGCCTGCACATACGCAGGAGACGTTGTGAGGAACTTCACTTTTACTTCCGAGAGCGTGACCGAGGGTCACCCGGACAAGATGGCCGACCAGGTGTCGGACGCGGTGCTGGACGCGATCCTCACCGAAGATCCGCAGGGTCGCGTGGCCTGCGAGACACTGCTGACGACGGGACTGTGCGTCGTGGCGGGAGAGATCACGACCTCGGCGTACGTCGACATTCCCAAGATCGCCCGTGAGGTGATCAAGGACATCGGATACGACAACGCCCTCTACGGCTTCGACGGCAACACCTGTGGCGTCATCGTGTCGATCGACGAGCAGAGTTCGAACATCGCCCAGGGCGTCGACAAGAGCGAAGAGATTCGTTCGGGCAAGAGTGCCGAGGATCGCCTCAATGCACAGGGCGCAGGCGACCAGGGAATGATGTTCGGCTATGCCTGCAACGAGACCAAAGAGCTCATGCCGCTGCCGATCTGGCTCGCGCATCGCATGGCCGAGCGTCTCTCCGAGGTGCGCAAGTCGGGCGCGATCCCGTACCTTCGCCCAGACGGCAAGACTCAGGTGACCTTCGAATATGAAAACGGCAAGCCCGTTCGACTCACCACGGTCTTGATTTCGACCCAGCATGCCGACGGAACTCCACGCGACACCGTGATCCGCCCCGACCTCATCGAGCAGGTCATTCGACCCGTCGTGCCGAAGGAATTCAGCAGCGACAACTACGCCGTGCACATCAATCCGACGGGCGAATTCGTCAAAGGTGGACCACACGCCGACACCGGCCTCACCGGTCGCAAGATCATCGTCGACACCTACGGCGGCATGGGTCGTCACGGTGGCGGTGCGTTCAGTGGCAAGGACCCGTCGAAGGTCGACCGCTCCGCCGCATATGCCGCTCGTTGGGTGGCCAAGCACGTGGTGGCGGCCGGTGCCGCACAGCGATGCGAGGTGCAGGTGGCCTATGCCATCGGCATGGCCCAGCCGATCAGCATCTTGGTCGAGACATTCGGCACGAACACCGTCGACGAAGTGGCAATCGAAAAGGCAGTGCGCGAGGTGTTCGACCTGCGTCCCGCCGCGATCGTCCGCGACCTCGACCTCAAGCGTCCGATCTATCGCAAGACGGCCGCATACGGTCACTTCGGTCGGGAGCGTTCCGAGTTCACCTGGGAATCGCTGACCAAGTTGACCGAGTTCGCCTCCGCGCTCAACCTCAAATAGCCGTCGCCGTGTGAACGGTCGGGGCATCGCATCTTGGTGATGTCGTGATCGCGCGCATCGTGCCTGACGTGTCGGGCGTCGACAAGGTCTTCGACTACCGCGTGCCCGAGTCGATTGCCGATCGCATTCGAATCGGTGACGTCGTTCGCGTACCGCTGAACGGACGCAGCGTCGCTGGATGGGTCCTCGAGCTGCTCAACGACGACGAGTCCTCCCATCGGGACAAGGTGCTCGACATCACCAAGTGGTCGAGTCGGGGTCCGAGCGTCGATGTCGTCGAACTCGCCCAGTGGGCCGCGGGTCGTTACTTCGGTCGGCTCCGCAGCCTGCTCACCCCAGCGTCCCCGGAACGCAACGTCGCAACCCTCGCTGCGCCTCGACACGGAAGGCTCGCCGAATCGCACGTCGTTCGGCGAGACGCACAGGTGTGTGAGGCGATCTCGTCGGGTGGGACCTCGCTGGTCGTTCGCGGTCCGTGTGCCGACCTCACCACCGTGGTCGGTGCGGCGTGTTCGGTCGGTCCGGTCATCGTCGTGATGCCCACGCAGTCGCGCGCGAGGGGGCTCGCGGCGGCTGCTCGCCGAATGGGACTCACTACCGCGCTGTATCCCCAGGAGTGGGCGACTGCGGCCGCGGGGGTCGACGTCGTCGTCGGTGCGCGTGCGGCGGTCTGGGCGAGCGTCCCACGTGTGTCGTCGATCGTCGTGGTGGACGAGCACGACGAGACCTTGCAAGAGGAACGAATGCCGACCTGGAATGCGCGCGAGATTGCGATCGAGCGTGGACGGCGCTCGGGTACGCCCGTCGTCTTGGTGTCAAGCGTGCCGAGTGCGGCAGGGGTGCGAGCGTCGGACCGCGTGATGGCACTCAGTGATACGTGGTTCGACCAATGGCCAAAGGTCCTCGTCGTGGATCGCAGCACCGACGAGCGTTTCGGGGCGAACCTTTTGTCGAGCGAGGCGATTGCGGCGTTGCGGGATCCACGTCGTCGCGTCGCGTTGGTGCTCAACACCAAAGGTCGGGCACGTCTGATTGCTTGCGGAAACTGTCGGCGAATCGTGCGCTGTGCCACCTGCGATGGGCCGTATTCGATGGACGAGGCTGCGCACCTCCACTGCACTCGCTGTTCGACCTCTCGTCCCGCGGTGTGTGCGGAGTGCGGTTCGATGAAGATGGCGCTGATCCGCCAAGGAGTGGCGCGTCTGCACGAAGACGTCGCCCGGGCGGCGGGTCTGGAGCTCTCCGAGGTGATGATGGTGTCGTCATCGACGACGTCCGAGGATCTGGCGCACGAATCGCGACTCCTCGTCGGAACCGAGGCGGTGTTGCATCGCGCCCGTGACCTCGACGACGTGGTGATCATGGACGTCGATGCTGAACTCCTCGCCCCGCGTTATCGCGCCGCAGAGTCAACGATGACGCTGATCGCTCGTGCGGCATGGGCGGTCTCGCGCAGCACCAACGGTCCGCGTGTGATCCTCCAGACTCGTGATGCGACCCATCCGGCGCTTCGGGCATTCGGCGACATGGACGTAAAGGGCTTCGTCGACCACACACTTGCGCAACGTTCAGCACTCGGGCTTCCGCCGTTCTCGGCGATGGCCGAATTGTCGGGGGAGGGCGTCGATCGAGTCGAGGCCGCGTTACGCGCTGACATGTTGGTCGAGGTTGCTCGTGTCGAGGACGATCGACTCCTCGTGCGTGCACAGAGCGACGGACAGTTGGACGAGAGTTTGCGAGCGGCGGGAGTGACCACCGGCGGAGATCTCAGGGTCGCGAGAGATCCGCTTCGGGCGTAGGGGTCACACCGAGAACTCGAAATCCACGCTTGCTGGTCGCGCGCTCGACGGCGCAACCGCGTTCGGTGAGCCACACGGTGAGTGAGTCTGCGCCGAGGTTGCGGTTGACGACGAGCCAAGCCGTTCCGCCGGGAACGAGTCGTGTGAGCCAGGTTGCCAGGAGTTGGTGAAGTTCCGACTTGCCGATGCGAATCGGCGGATTCGACCAGATCGTCTCGAAGCGCAGGTCGGAAGGAACCGCCTCTGGGTTGTCGCAGACCACGTTGTGCAGACCATTCGTCTGCGCGTTCGCTCGACACAGGTGGACCGCTCGATCGTTCACGTCGATGGCATAGACGCAGGCTTCCGGGGAGCGGACCGCCATGGCCATCGCGATCGCCCCGGTTCCACAGCCGAGGTCGAGGAGGTTGCCATGCGCAGGTGGCCGTGGCACGGCATCAAGCAACACCTCGGTGCCCGAGTCCAGTCCCTTGCGCGAGAACACGCCCCGATCGGTTGCGACGTGCAGCGTGGTGGAGTCGACGACGAAGTCGAACGACGACCGCGCGTCGCCACTGCTCGAGGGAGACGCGGAGAAGTAATGGTCGGTTCCCATCGCGTGGATAGCCTTACACGCGATGGTCAACGACGAAAGCACCCCGGATCACAACGGCCAGATTCGTGTCTTCGGGGACCCCGTGCTCGAGGTCGTGGCAGCCCGCATCGACAACGTCGACGGCAAGTTGATTTCGCTCGCCGAGGACATGTTCCGCGCGATGTACGAGGCACCGGGACTTGGTCTGGCCGCACCGCAGATTGGCGTTCAGCGCCAGATCTTCGTGTGGGACATCGACGACAACCCCCAGGGCATCATCAATCCCGAGATCGTGGAGTCATCGGGGGAATGGGTGTATGACGAAGGATGTCTGTCGATTCCCGGAATGTACGTGGAAATGTTGCGTCCTCGGCGCGTGTTGGTTCGGGGCATCTCCCTCGACGGAGACGAGGTCGAGTTCGAAGCCGATGAGTTGCTCGCCCGTCTGTTCCAGCACGAGATCGACCATCTCAACGGCGTGTTGATGTTCGATCGCATGACGTCTGACCAGCGTGAGGCCGCGCTGAAGGCCTACGAGACGCGCGACCTGCGTCCGTCGGCGGAACCGATCCACCTGCGGCTGAGCTAGCCATGCTCGCTCCGATGCCCGACGGGCGTCCGACTCGTTTGGTCTATGCGGGCACGCCTGAAATCGCCGTCGGACCACTTCGCGCGTTGCATCGAGCAGGATTCGAGATCGCCTGCGTGGTGACGGGAGCCGACGTCCGACGTGGCCGGGGTTCGCAGGTCAGTCCGAGTCCGGTGAAGGTTGCGGCGCTCGAGTTGGGTCTGCCTGTCGTCCACGACGTGACTGAGGTCCTCGGCTACGAAGGTGCAGGAACGCTCGGCGTCGTCGTTGCGTACGGCTCACTTATTCCACATGACGTCCTCGCACGGGTCCCGATGATCAATGCGCACTATTCGCTCCTCCCGCGCTGGCGTGGCGCGGCCCCAGTGGAGCGCGCGATCCTCGAAGGAGACCACGTCACCGGTGTGTGCATCATGCGAGTCGTCGACGAACTCGATGCAGGCGAGGTGTATTCGCGCCACGAGGTCGAGATTGGTCCTGAGGAGACGGCCGACGGTCTGCGCCGACGACTCGACCTTCTGGCCCAGCAGATGCTCGTCGAGTCCATCACTCGCGGGTCGTGGGTTGGTGAGCCCCAAGTTGGGGCGTCCACCTACGCACGAAAGATCACGACCGCCGATCGCAGGCTGCGCGTCGGGTCGACGCTGCTCGAGTCGCGGCGAGTCCGAATCGGTGGCGCTTTCCTCGTGATCACTGGTCAGCGCGTACGAATTCTCTCGGCTCGAATCGCCGACCAGGCGATCGGCGCCGGAGCGATCCGCGTAGTGGACGGCAAGGCACTGCTCGGTTGCGGTGACGGGTCGCTCGAGTTGCTCCTCGTTCGTCCAGAGGGAAAGTCCGAGATGACGGGGATCGACTGGATGCGAGGGCGCCGTGACGCCGACACACTGGAGATCGACCATGAGTAAAGCGGCGCGCGACAGGCGGGGAGTGGTGGTCGGTTTCGACGACCACGTCGGTCTTGGCGAAATCGAATCCGACGGAATCCGCTATCTGTTCCACTGCGTCGAAATCGCCGATGGCACCCGCACGATCGCCGTGGGCGCGACGGTGGAGTTTCGGGTGGTCACCAGGTTCGGCACGCTCGAGGCGAGCGATGTCGCCGCGCTCGGCTGAGGCGGCTCAGTCGGCGGAGCCCTTGATCTGCACGAAGGCGAGTCGAATGTTGGCGAGGGCATCTGACAAGGTCGCGTGTTCCTCGCCGAGACGGGCGCCGAGACCCTCAACGACGCAGGCGACCGCGTCGATGGCAAGGGCGGCCTCGGCGAGACGCGGCGGCTGTGCCGAGAGGTGAATTGCGGCGAGTTCATAGAGGCCCATCACGTGGTTGACGACCACCACGTTGGCCGGCACCTCGCCGATGCGCTGGCGGGCCTCAGCCAGAGCCTCCTGGGCGTCGTCGATCATGTCGGTCGGGTCGGTGGGATCGCCGTTCACGGTGGCTACGATATTGGACGAAGTGGAGGACTTGTCCTCCCACCTAACCACAACAGTTCCAATCCATCGGCTTGCCAGCCGACGCGAGCGGTGAGTGCGTCCGGGTCTGTTGCGAGGGCTCTCGTGAGCCGTGCGCGAGAGGCCCACGCCCGCGCCCGCAGAAGTTGGCAGGTCTCCACCAACAGGAGGCGACGCCACTTGCACAGAAGAGTACGGCCATAGCACCGCCAGTTCAGGAGCCACGGTTCAACGATCGCATTCGCGCACGTGAAGTGCGTTTGGTCGATGCCGACGGTTCCCAGGTTGGCATCGTCAGCATCGCAGACGCCCTCGAGCGTGCCCGGGCAGCAGACCTCGACTTGGTCGAGGTGGCGGCCCAAGCGAACCCACCCGTATGTCGCATCATGGACTACGGCAAGTTTCGCTACGAGGAGTCGCAGCGACTGAAGGAATCGCGCAAGAAGACCGTCCAGATCACCATGAAAGAGGTGAAGTTCAAGCCGAAGATCGGAAAAGCCGACTTCGACACGAAGGTTCGCCACATGCAGCAGTTCCTCGCAGAGGGACACAAGGTGAAGGTCACGTTGCAGTTCCGCGGACGAGAGGTTGCACACCCAGAGCTCGGCAGGAAGATCCTCGATGCAGTCATCGAGCAACTTGGCGAGACGGCACGAGTCGACACGCATGCTCGACTCGAGGGGCGCAACATGACGATGGTTCTGTCTCCGGAGAAGAAGGCGACACCGAAGAAGAAGTCAGACCAAAAGCCACAGGAAGCACCAGCGATCGTGGCCACGGACAGCACACCAGAAGAGCAATAGGAGAGACACGACATGCCAAAGATGAAGACCTCGAAGACCGCGGCAAAGCGGTTCAAGAAGACCGGCACCGGCAAGCTGCGCCGCCAGCAGTCGATGCGCCAGCACTTGTTCGAGCACAAGGCTTCGACGCGTACCCGCCGTCTCGACGGCTCGGTCGACGTGCACTCCGGTGACGTCAAGCGAATCAAGCGCCTGCTGGGCGAGCGATAGACCACACACGATCTGACATCAACGACGAAAGGACGATGACATGGCACGAGTAAAGCGCGCAGTACATGCAAAGAAGAAGCACAAGGCGATCCTGGAGAAGGCGAAGGGTTACTACGGCGATCGCAGCCGTACGTTCCGTTCCGCCAACGAACAGGTCCTCCACTCGGGGCAGTACGCATTCCGCGACCGCCGCGCAAAGAAGGGCGAGTTTCGCAGCCTGTGGATCCAGCGCATCAACGCCGGATGCCGTCAGAACGACTTCTCCTACAGCCGGTTGATCGCCGGATTGTCGAAGGCCGGAGTGCAGGTCGACCGCAAGATCCTCGCCGATCTCGCCGTCAACGACGCCGCGGCGTTCGCCAAGTTGGTGGAGACGGCAAGGGGAGCACTGGTCTGAGCGACGCTCACCTGTCCTTTTCCCATCCACGAGTTCAACGACTGCGGCGCCTCATCGGGCGCCGCAGTTCTCGTCTGGAGGACAATGCGTTCGTCGTGGAGGGGCCGACGCTGATCGCCGAGGCGATCGCGGCCGGGTGGGAGATCGACGAGATCTTCGTCGCCGATCGAGGCGTGAGCTTTCCGGGAACTGACGCCGACTGTTTCACGCTGGCAACGGGCGTGCTCGAGCGCGTCGCCGACACGCAGACCCCACAGCCTGCGCTCGCCATCGTTCGGCGCGAACTGCGAGAGTGGAAGCCAGCCGAGTCCGACTGGGTCGTGTGGTGTGACGCCGTGAGCGATCCGGGGAACCTCGGCACGATCCTGCGCTCTGCGGAGGCTGCCGGAGCGGCGGCGGTCGTCCTCGGTGACGGGTGCGTCGATCCGACGAACCCGAAAGTCGTGCGCGCATCCGCTGGCGCGCTGTTTCACATGGCTGTCGTCGAGGAACGCACCCTCGAGCAGATTCGGGGACTTGGCTATCGCATCGTCGCCACGTCGTCCCACGATGCTCCCGGGGCCGTGGAGATCGATCAGGCCGACTTGTCGGGCAAGGTCTGCATCGTGATGGGCAACGAAGCTCACGGACTGGCCGATGGATTCGACGCCGATTCCTGGGTCACGATTCCTCATCGAGGTCGTAGCGAGAGTCTCAACGTGGCGATGGCTGCGACGCTGATGTGCTTCGCAACCGCAAATCAGCATCCTCGGAAAGGCGCCAACGAGTAGCGTTGGAAACGTCTATGGCTGGTCCACGCACCCCGTCGCTGATTACCGAGGTGCACGAGGCCCGAGATGCGGCCCTGAAGGCCATCGCCGCCAGCAAAGACTCGGCGGGCCTGCGCAAGATCGCCGCTGAACTCGCGAACAAGAAGAGTCCGTTGAACGCGGTTCGTGCCCAGCTGGGCAAGGTTGCCGATGCGGGGGAAAAGAAGGCAATTGGACAGGCGCTCTCCGAAGCGACGCAGGCGATCGACGACGCCCTCGCTCGAGCACAGGAGACCATCGAAGCCTCCGAGTTCGCCGCAAAAGTCGCCGGCGAAAGGATGGACCTGACGGAATACCTCACGGAGTCGCGCAGGGGAACTGCGCACATCGTGACGCAGGCGATGGAGCACCTCGAGGATGTCTTCATTGGGTTGGGATTCCAAGTTGCGGAAGGCCCGGAGGTGGAGACCGACTTCTACAACTTCGAAGCGTTGAACATGCCGTCGTCGCATCCCGCGCGCAGCGAGTTTGACACGATGTTCATCGAACCGCACACGCCCGAACACGAACCCAACACGGTTCTGCTGCGTACGCACACGTCGCCGGTGCAGATTCGGGTGATGCAGTCGTGGAAGCCGCCGATCTATGCGATCATGCCCGGTCGCGTCTTTCGACGCGACACACCGGATGCGACCCACATGCCGGTGTTCCACCAGATCGAAGGCCTCGTCATCGACAAGGGCATCACCTTTGCCCATCTGGCGGGGATCATCGAGGCGTTCACCAAGGCGTTCTTCGGCAGCGACTTCACCTCGCGCCTTCGTCCGTCGTTCTTTCCGTTCACCGAACCGAGCGCCGAGTTCGACATTCGTCGCGCCAACGGCAGCTGGATCGAACTTGGAGGGTGTGGGATGGTGCACCCCAACGTGTTGCGCGCCGGTGGAATCGATCCCGAGGAATACACGGGCTTCGCGTTCGGCTTCGGTATCGACCGTATGGCCAAGGAGCGCCATTCGGTCGACGACATTCGCGAGATGTACACGAACGATCTCCGTTTCTTGAGGCAGTTCTCGTGAGGATCCTGCACTCGTGGTTGAAGGAGTTCGCCGACTTTGGTGACGACGTCGAGGCGATCGGCGACCATCTGACGGCACTCGGTCTCGCCGTCGAGGGGATCGAACGAGTCGGCTCCACCTTCCCAGGTGTGGTCGTCGCGCAAGTCAAGCGCCTAGAGCGTCATCCAGATGCTGCAAAGGTCACCCGCGTGTTCGTCGATGCAGGAGATGGCACCGAGCGACACGTGTGGTGTGGCGCCACGAACATGAAGGTGGGGGACAAGGTTCCTCTCGCAACGCTTGGCACCACCATGCCGGACGGTCGCGAGATCGCCCGCCGCGGCATCCTCGGCATCGACAGCGAGGGCATGTTGTGCTCGGCAATCGAGTTGGGGCTCGGCGCCGACTCGTCGGGTCTGCTGATCCTGCCGGAGACGGCAACGCTCGGCCGCGACGTGTTCGACCAACTCGGGGCGACACCCGACGTCGTGTTCGATCTCGACGTCACGCGCAATCGCCCGGACTGCTTCGGGCATCTCGGCGTGGCGCGAGAACTCGCGAGCCGCATGAAGGTTCCGATGCGCGATCGCACCTCGACGAAGGTGACCCGTGGGGCCGCAAAGTCGGTCCCGGTCGACGTGCGTTCGCCGAAGGAGTGCCCGCGATTCACCGTCACGGTGATGTCCGGAGTCGTCGTGTGCGATTCTCCCGACTGGATTGCCCAGCGACTCACGCATGCGGGAATGCGTCCGATCAACAACGTCGTCGACGTGTCGAACCTCGTCAATTTGGAGCTGAACCAGCCGAACCATGCCTATGACGCATCGAGCGTCGCATCTGGTTTCGTTGTGCGCATGGCGCGCGACGGTGAACGATTTGTGACCTTGGACGGCGTCGAGCGTGGCCTCGTCGAACACGATCTGATGATCTGTGACGGCAACGACGTTCCCGTCGGCATCGCGGGAATCATGGGCGGACTCGCCTCCGAAGTCCGCGAGTCGACCACTGAAATCGCCGTCGAGATCGCCCACTTCGAACCTGGCGCAATCTCCCGAAGCGCAAGTCGTCTCGGACTGCGTACCGAAGCATCCCTGCGATTCGAGCGCGGAGTCGATCCGCACGGTGCGCAGCGAGCCGTCGACAGGTTCGCCGAACTGTTGTCGCTCACGTGTCCCAATCTCGTCGTGCACGAAGGCATGACGGACGTGCGCGCGGACTCTCTCATCGGTGAGTCGACTCCAGTTGAACTTCGCCTGTCTCAGGTTCGCCGAGTTCTTGGCGTCACGATGGATGCAAGCGGCGTGCAGAAGTTGTTGGCACCGCTCGGATTCGTCGTCGGGGGCGGGACGGACAGCGTCACCGTCGGCGTTCCTTCGTGGCGTCCGGACTGTGCGAGCGAGATCGACCTCGTCGAAGAGGTCGCACGCCACATCGGCTACGAGCACTTGGGCAAGATCGTTCCGACGTCACCCGTTCATGGTCGACTTTCGACGGTCCAGCAGCGACGTCGCTTGGTGCGCGAGGTCGTGCGCGGGCTTGGCGCCAACGAGGCAATGCCCAATCCGTTTCTTGCCCCGGGGGACCTTGCGGCGGTCGGCCTGGACGAATCGAACGCGCTCCGTCTCGCAAACCCGCTGGTCGCAGAGGAGAGCATCCTGCGGACGTCGCTTCGGCCTGGACTCCTCAAGGCAATTGCCTACAACCAGTCGCATCGCGCAGACCACATCAGTCTGTTCGAAATCGGCCACGTCTATCCGCAGGGTGCCGAGCAGCTGCCAGACGAATATGAGGCACTGTGCATCATGGTCGCCGATGCAGATGCGCGAGTCGCTGCCGACTTGTGGAGTCAGGTTTCGGATGCGCTTGGGGTAGGTGCGCAATTGGTGACGAACGAGGTTCCTCAGGGATTCCACGCGACCCGAAGTGTCGCGTTGCGTCGCGGGAAGGTCGTGCTCGGGGCCTTTGGTGAGATCGACCCAGCGGTGTTGCACCGCGTGGGTGTGTCAGGTCGAGTCGCCTGTCTCGAGTTGAACCTGTCGATCGTGCTCGCTGAGGTGATCAAGCCCCACGCCGCCCAGCCGGTGAGCAAGTTTCCGTCCACCGACTTTGACCTTGCCTTCGTCGTCTCCGACGACGTGGCCGCGTCCCAGGTGTTGCGGTCGCTGCGCCAGGCAGGTGGAAAGCTCGCCGTCGACGTCCGAAGTTTCGACATCTATCGGGGCAAGGGGGTTCCGGAGGGTTCGCGCAGCCTGGCCTACCGAGTACGTCTGCAGGCTCCCGACAAGACGCTCACAGATGAGGTCGTGGCTGGCGTGCGCCAAGCGTGCATCGACGCGGTGGCAAAACTCGGCGGGACCCTGCGCTAAAGGTCGTTGCATAACTATACAGCAGTCTGTATAGTTATTCCTCATGTATCGGGTCGGCATTCTGGGGGCGTCCGGGTTCACCGGTGCTGAATTGCTTCGCCTGTGTGCGCAGCATCCGCTGTTCGACGTGACGTATGCAGCGGGGGACTCCCAGGCCGGTCAGCGGGCAGCGAGCGTGTATCCGTCGCTGGCCACTCGGTATCCGAACCTGGTGTTCGAAGAAGTGGACATGGACCGGGCCCGCGGCTGCGACGTCGTGTTTTCGTGCCTGCCTCACGAGGCCGCGCTCGACATCGTGGCCGAGCTCCACGGCAAGGTCCGCCTGGTGGTGGACTTGTCCGCCGCATATCGGCTCACCGACACCTCGCTGTATCCGCGGTGGTACGGCTTCGAGCACACCCACCCGGAACTCGTCGCCGAGGCCGTCTACGGACTCCCCGAGATGTATCGAACCGAGCTCGCTGGTGCGCGTCTGATCGCAACTCCAGGTTGCTACGTGACGGCCGCCAGCCTTGCGCTCGCCCCGCTCGTTGCTGCGGGGGCGATCGATCCGACGGGTGTGATCGTCGATGCGGCATCGGGCGTGTCCGGTGCAGGACGCGCCACCAAGCAGACCACGCACTTCAACACGGTGAACGAAGACTTCACCGCATACGGATTGCTCGACCATCGCCACACGCCCGAGATGGAGCAGGTGACGAAGGCCCAGATCCTTTTCACGCCACACCTTGCACCGATGAATCGCGGCATCCTCGCGACGTGTTACGCACGCCCGGCAGCAGGGACGTCTCCGACGACCCCTGGCGTCCTTGCGACCCTCGCCAAGGCATATGCCAAGGAACAATTCATTTCGGTGTCTCCTCAAATTCCATCGACCAAGGCAACCCTCGGGACGAACTCGGTCCATCTCACTGCGCGATTCGACGAACGCACGGGATACGTCGTTGTGATCGCCGCACTCGACAACCTGACGAAGGGCGCATCGGGCGGGGCGGTGCAGGCCGCAAACGTCGCACTTGGCATCGACGAACAACTCGGGCTGTCACAGGTTGGGATGTACCCATGAGCGCACATGCGTCACTGACGGAAGGCCACACGCGTACGGGATCGCTCCTCATCGAGGCATTGCCATACATCCAGCGCTTCGCGGGCAAGACCGTCGTCGTGAAATACGGCGGGAATGCACTCGCGGGGGCCACGGATGCTGATGCAGCCGGCACGTTTGCCCAGGACATCGCACTCCTGCATGCGGTCGGGATCAGGCCGATCGTCGTCCACGGTGGAGGGCCCCAGATCAGCGCGATGATGGAGCGGTTGGGCAAGAAGGCCGAGTTTCGCAACGGACTACGCGTCACCGATGCCGAGACGATCGAGATTGCAAGCATGGTGCTCCTCGGCACGGTCAACCCACAGCTCGTGTCCGCGATCAACGTGCACGGGGCGCAAGCCGTCGGCGTGTCGGGCCAGGACGCGGGACTTCTCAAGGTGGAACAGCGGGATCCCGATCTGGGATTCGTCGGTGACATCGTCTCGGTCGACACGACGGTGCTGCGATCCGCTCTCGCAGACGGGTCGGTTCCCGTCGTCGCCACGATCGGATCAGACGACTTGGGTCAGGCCTACAACGTGAACGCCGATACGGCAGCCGCGGCGATCGCAGTCGCCATCGGAGCAGAGAAGCTCGTGTATCTCACCGACATCGACGGGCTGCGACTCGACAAGAGCGACTCGAATTCACTCCTCAGACGTGCGACCGCGGGCGAAATTCGATCGATGATGGACAGCGGTGCGATCGACGGCGGAATGATCCCCAAGATGGAGAGTTGTCTCGTCGCATTGGATGGTGGCGTGAAGCGAACCCACCTCCTAGATGGTCGAATCCCACACGTGTTGCTCATTGAGATGTTTACCGATGCGGGTGTCGGAACCATGGTCACGAGGGATGAACTGTCATGAGTGCACACGCGTTCATCGACTCGGGGAGTGCACGGGATGCACTGTCGTCACAGGTTCCGACGAGTGCCGGCCATTGCCCCTTCATCCCCGTCTTCGGTGCTCCGCAAGTGATGTTCGTGCGTGGGTCGGGGACCGAGTTGTGGGATGCCAACGGCAAGCGCTATCTCGACTTCCTGAGCGGCATCGCGGTGACGTCGCTCGGTCATTCGCATCCGGTCGTCGCGGATGCGATTGCACAGCAAGCACGCACGCTCCTTCACGTGAGCAACTTCTTCGCCAATCCGGTGGCAACGTCTGCGGCAGTTGCGGTCGATCGGCTCCTCGGTGGCGGCGGGCAGGTGTTCTTCTGCAACTCGGGTGCTGAGGCAAACGAGGCTGCGATCAAGTTGGCGAGAAAATTCGGCGGTCGTGGACGCCACGTCGTCGTGAGTGCACTCGGAAGCTTCCATGGCCGCACACTTGCCGCGCTTGCTGCAACTGGCCAGCCCGCCAAGCACGAACCCTTCCAGCCGATGCCGGACGGTTTCCGACACGTGCCGTTCGGTGACATTGCTGCCCTGGCGGCATCCCTCGACGACACGGTGGCGGCGGTGTTGCTCGAACCGATCCAGGGAGAAGGCGGAGTGATTCCGGCTTCGACCGACTACTTGCGGGCCGTACGCGAGTTGTGCACTCAACGTGGCATCTTGCTCATCATGGACGAGGTGCAGACGGGATTTGCTCGCACGGGACGATGGTTCGGCTTCGAGCACGCGGGGATTCGACCCGACGCGGTCACGCTCGCCAAGGGAATGGGCAACGGAATGCCGGTCGGCGCGTTGTGGGCACGCCACGAGATCGCGAGCGTCTTCGTGCCTGGCGACCACGGCAGCACCTTCAGCGGAACCGCGATTGCGACTGCGGCGGTGCTCGCGACGATCGGGGAGATGGAGCGGATCGATGCTCCCGCGCGCGCCGTCGCCCAGGGCGCGCGCCTGACGCGCGGGCTCGAGGCGATGTCCAAGGTGGCGAGCGTGCGGGGCAGCGGGCTGCTCCTCGGGGCACAACTCGTTGACGGAGTGGATGCGAAGGAGCTCCAAGCGGCCCTGTTGGCGGGAGGTCTCGTCACCAACGCGGTCACACCGACGACGTTGCGATTCGCACCACCGCTCAACGTCACGGATGAGCACGTCGACGAGGCGTTGTCGATCCTCTCGGGAGTGCTGTCGTGACGCGCCATCTGTTGACGACGACTGACGTGACCTCGAGCGAGCAACGGCGAATCCTCGATCTTGCCCAACTGTCGGCGAAGGACCTCGGTGCTCCGCTCGGGGGCAAGGGAGTGGCACTGATCTTCGAGAAGCCATCCAACCGGACACGCCACAGCATGGAGATGGCCGTCGTACAACTTGGAGGGCACCCGGTCTACACGCGGGGAGAGGAGATCGGCTTCGACGTTCGTGAGCCGGTCGAGGACATCGCTGCGGTGATGTCTGGTTATCACGCGATCCTCGCGGCACGAGTGTTCGATCACGTCACCGTCGAACGGCTCGCTCGCGCATCGAGCGTTCCGGTGGTGAACATGTTGAGCGACGCCCAGCATCCACTGCAGGCACTTGCCGATGTCCTGACGATGACGGAGGAGTTCGGAAGCCTCGATGGACGAACGGTGGCGTACGTCGGGGACTTCAACAACGTGGCACGGTCACTCGTGCAGGCCTCGGCGATGTGTGGCGCACACGTGCGCATCGGCTGTCCGAATGGATATGGACCGACGCCCGATGAGCTGAACGAGTTGCGTGACCTTGGAGCTGCCAGCGTGACTGCAGGTGAGTCGATGGAGGAAGCCGTCGAGGGTGCAGACGCGGTGCACACCGATACGTGGACGTCGATGGGTCAGGAGGCCGAGTCTGCGCGTCGAGAAAAGGACTTCGCAGGGTGGACGGTGTCGTCGGCGACGATGGCACTCGCCAAGACCTCGGCGATCTTCATGCATTGTCTCCCGGCGCACAGGGGAATGGAGGTGGCCATCGACGTGATCGACGGACCGACGAGCCGCATCATCCGTCAGGCCCACAATCGCATGCACGCGGCGCGGGGCGCTCTTGCATTCTTGATGGAGGTGAACTCGTGACGACGAAGGCCCAACGACAGCGCACGATCAGTGAACTGATCTCGGAGCGTGACGTGACGAGTCAGCCTCAGCTCCAGAAGTTGCTCAAGGCGCGGGGAATCAGTGCAACGCAGGCGACCGTGTCGAGGGACTTGGAGGAGCTTGGTGCGGTCAAGGTTCGTCTCGCCGGTGGTGAGACGGCGTATGCGATTCCGGAGTTCGCTCCGGAGCGGATCGCGCCGCTCGACCAACTCAAGCGGGTGCTGTCGGAGTGGGTGGCCGACATTCAAGTGAGTTCACCCATCGTCGTGGTGCGCACGCCTCCGGGCTGTGCGCACGTGGTGGCGTCGGCGCTTGATCGTTCGGCGTTGCATGGTCTGATCGGCACCGTTGCCGGTGACGACACGATGCTGTGTGTCGCGAGTTCGAGCTACGGCGCAACTAAGTTGGCTGACGACCTTGCCGCGATGGCGGGACTGAAACGAACCGCAAAGAACCGATGACCGCTGATTCCTCACGACCGTTGTGGCACGGCAGGTTCGCGTCCGGTCCATCTGACGACCTTCTTGCCTTCACGGAGAGCTTGTCATTCGACGTGCGTCTGTGGCGCGACGACATCGATGGTTCGCTCGCGCACGTCCGTGGACTCGGGCGGTCGGGCATCCTGACGTCAAGTGAGGTGTCGACGATCTGTGCCGCCCTCGACCGCGTGGCCGACGAATTCGCGAGTTCGACGTTTGTCTTCGTGGCGGGCGAGGAGGACGTGCACACGGCGATCGAGCGCCGAGTCACGGAGATTTGTGGTCCAGTTGGCGGGAAGTTGCATACGGGTCGTAGTCGAAACGACCAGTGCGTGACCGCGCTGCGGCTGTGGTCGCGACGGGAACTGCGAGCGGTGGCTCGGGAAGTGCTCGAGCTGTGCGAGACGCTCCGCGCGCGGGCCCAGGAGGCTGGTTGGTCGAACGACGCCGTCTACCTGCCTGGATACACCCACGTGCAACGAGCCCAGCCGGTCCTGCTTGCACACCACCTCATGGCACACGGGTGGGCGTTCATGCGTGACGCCCAACGCCTCGCCCAGACGATCGAGCGCCTGGACGTTTCCACCCTCGGTGCGGGGGCGCTCGCAGGGTCGTCGTTGCCACTCGACCCACACTCGGTCGCCGACGATCTCGGGTTCGCCTCCACCTTCACGAATTCACTCGACGCCGTGTCCGATCGTGACTTCGTCGCCGAGGCGCTGTTCGACCTCGCACTCGTCGGGACGCATCTGTCGCGGATGGGTGAAGAGTGGGTGTTGTGGACGAGCGAAGAATTCGGTTTCGCCACGTTGGCCGATGAGTACTCGACGGGATCATCGATGCTTCCGCAGAAGAAGAACGCCGACATCGCAGAGTTGGCGAGAGGCAAGTCCGGTCGGTTGATCGGCAACCTGACCGGCTTCTTGGCCACCTTGAAGGGTCTGCCCCTCGCTTACAACAGGGACCTGCAGGAGGACAAGGAGCCGCTGTTCGACTCCGTCGACCAGGTGCGACGAGCACTCGTCGCGATGCGCGGCATGATCTCGACTGCATCCTTCAGGACCGAGGCGATGAAGGCGGCCGGGGACGCTCCATTGCTCGCCGCGACGGACCTCGCCGAATGGCTGGTTAGGGAAGGCATGCCGTTCCGTGAAGCACATGCCGTCGTCGGCCAGGTCGTCCAGCGCGTGGTTGCGGGCGAGGGCTCGCTTGCAGATCTCGTCGCTGCACATCCGTCATTCGGACCCCGTGCAGCAGAGGTGATCGGCATTGGTCGGGGAGTGCGTCGCAGGACGACACCGGGCGGCGCGGGACCCGAACCCGTCGCGGTGCAGTACGACGCGTACTGCGCGCAAATGAAGTCACTGCGCACGTTGCTCGACATCTAACATTGGCCTATGTCGCGCCATGGTGACGTCGTCGCCGAATTCGCCTCCCGTGGCCTGATCCACGACTCGACGGACCGCACCGAGCTCACCGCGCGGTCGACTGCCAAGATGCTGTCGGCCTATGTCGGTTTCGACCCGACGTCGAACAGCTTGCACGTCGGGAACCTGCTCGGTCAGGTGAGTCTGCGCCGGTTGCAATTGCTCGGACACCGACCGGTCGTGCTTGCCGGTGGCGCCACGGGCATGGTGGGTGACCCATCGGGTCGAAGCGAAGAGCGCAACCTCCTGGACGCCGAGACGCTGGCGCACAACGTGGAGTGCATCAAGGGGCAACTCGAGAAACTGCTCGACTTCTCGGCCGGTGCGAACCAAGCGGTGCTCGTCGACAACGCGACGTGGACCAAGGACGTCACCGCACTCGACTTCTTGCGCGATGTCGGGAAGCACATCACGGTGAACCAGATGCTGGCGAAGGACTCGGTGAAGTCGCGCCTCACGGATGGCAACGGACTGTCGTTCACCGAATTCAGCTACATGCTCCTGCAGGCGAACGACTTCCGGCATCTCTGTGAGCACTTCGACTGTGAGATGCAGATGGGTGGGTCCGACCAGTGGGGCAACATCACCGCGGGCATCGACTTGATCCGCAAGAAGCTCGGCCGCGGCGCCTACGGTCTCACGTGGCCGCTCGTGACGAAGTCGGACGGATCGAAGTTCGGCAAGACCGCCGACGGGGCGGTGTGGCTCGATCCGCAGCGCACCTCGCCGTATCAGTTCCGACAGTTCTGGATGCAGATCGCCGATGCCGACGTGGCTCGAATGTTGACGCAGTTTTCGCTGCGTTCCCTGGATGACATCGCCGACATCGTTCGACAGCAGACGGAGCGTCCGGAATCGCGCATCGCTCAGCGCGCGCTGGCGCGAGAGATGACCGCCATGGTCCACGGAGAGGACGCCGCCGAGGGTGCAGAGCAGGCAGCGGACGTGTTGTTCGGGGCGAATCCCGTCTCGGCGTCGCGTTCTGCGCTCGAGCATGTACTCGGGGAAGTGGAGACGACGACGATGGGGACCGCCGCGCTCGGTGATGCGGTCGGATTGCTCGTCACGACAGGGCTTGCCGGGTCGAATTCGGAGGCCAGACGACTGCTGCAACAGCGCAGCGTGCGCGCCAACGGCGAGCAGCTGGACGAGTTCTCGAAGCTGGACGCCATTGGGCTCCTCCACGGGCGCTGGCTCCTCCTGCGCAAGGGCAAGACGACCTACCACATGGTCGATTTCGCCTGATCCTGCCTGAAACCCAGCAAAATCAAGGGTTTCCTGGCCGTGGTCGAGGGAAACCCAATATTTCCAAGGTTTTTGTGTCCCGAGGGTTGATGGTGGCCTTTCCAGCCCGCTAGATTGCTCACCCGCCCTTCAAAGAGGTTCGCGATTGCGGATCTTGTGAGGTGGCGGCAACTGCGGAGTACCTCCAGCTGTACAGCTGTGTAATCCGTGGTCTCGCTCCTTGAAAACGGAAGAGAAGACTGAACGCCAGTGCGGGCAGTAGGAAACGGTTCCTTCGGGGACCGTCGATTGCTGTCTGTCAATTCTGGTCGGAAGCAATTCCGGCCAAACCAACCGTTGATGCAAATCAACAAATCAATTATCGATCAGTAGAGCTACTGATCGGTCAGGACATGGTGGTGCGGACGTGCAGCAATGCACGAAAAACCATCATGGACTTTCCCGAATTCACCCTCGCGTCGTTGCGGTGCCTCGTGCATTTGACGACGATGAGGAAATTCTTGACGGAGAGTTTGATCCTGGCTCAGGACGAACGCTGGCGGCGTGCTTAAC
>CAYXIY010000003.1:0-7686 GCA_964465475.1 uncultured Acidimicrobium sp.
GTCGTCGTAGTCGTGGTGGACGACGTAGTGCTCGATCCCGGAATCGTGGTGGTGGTCGTGGTCGTCGTGCTGGATGAGGTCGAGGTCCCGATACTGGTGGTGGTCGTCGACGAGGTCGACACTCGTGGCGCGGTTGTCGTGGTCTGGATTGTCGTCGTCGACGAGCAGAACGGTGCCGCCCAGTTGATCGTCGTGGTCGTCGTCAGGAAAGCCGCGGTGGTCGTCGAAGCCAACGAAGTGGTGGAGGTCGAGATCGGCTCGAGTTTCGCCTCGCCGACGCAGATGATGATGTGGCTGATCGACTTGTCACCAAAGCTGCCACCACCCTGACCACCGGGATCAGAAACACCATTCTTGTTGACGTCGGCAAAGACACCGGTTCCAGGAGTCGGTGCATAAAACAGCGTGTTCACCTGGTAATTCGGGTCCGTCGTCGTCAGCGATCCTGCCTTGACCACGACGGTCGAATACGCGAGACCCGCATAGCGCGAGTCGGGTGGGCTTGGAGGATTGGGCAGGGTGTAGACGTAGTCGCTACTGCCAAATGGCTCCAGCTTCCAGCAGAACAGGCCATATCCCTCGTTCATCCAGGTGATTGGCTTGTTGTAGTCGACTCCGCTTGACCTCACCGTCACCTTGACGTTCGGATCGGTGCTCTCTACTCCCGTGAGGCTGACTCCTGGACCGGAGCTCGGAGCGGCAATCTTGATCGTTCCCGAATTTGGATCGTCAGGCAACGGAGTCGATGAGACCTTGAGCCCGTCGGTCAGAGACGACGGTTCTTCAAAGTTATTCACGACGTCTTCGTCAAGACACGGGATCGTGGTCGTCGTGGTCGATGTCGGATTCGTGGGATCCCCTGGGCAACCCGACGCCGGTGCAGGCACGAGGTCGTTGATGTGCGCTTCATGGACGGAGAGATCTGCCCGATCAATGATCAAACGCGAATATTTCCCGCCACCAAGGGCATGGCAGATCGCGGCCTTTCCTCGTGGCAACGTGGTCGTTGTCGACACCGGATCGGACTGGCGATCCACCCGAGACGGACATCCATCATCGGGCGCTGGGATGATGTCCCCCTCGTGGTCACCATGCCCATTCAGACCATTTCGGTCAATCGTGATCTCGACGTAGATTCCCGCTCCAGTTGCGTGGCAAATGGTGATCTTGCCCGGCGGAACGGTGGTCCGCGGCACGGTCGTCGTCACGACCACCCCCGATGGACAACCCGAAATCGGTGCAGGAATGATGTCGCCATCATGGTCACCGTGACCGTTCAGGCCGTTGCGATCGACGGTGATCTCGACGAAGAAGCCGGCCGACGTTGCGTGACAGATGGTGATCTTGTTTCGTGCGACGGTCGTTGTCGTTGAAGTCGTCGACGGGGTTCCTGGAATCGTCGACGTCGTCGTCACCGCATTGAGCGCGAGCTGGCGCAGCGAATACGGACAGCCATCTGCCGGCGCTGGGATGATGTCGTCGAGGTGGTCACCATGACCGCTCAGACCATTTCGGTCGATTGTGATTTGGACGAACGTTCCTGCTGCGGTTGCGTGACAGATCGTGATCTTCCCTGGAGGCGCAGTGGTCGTGGGAGCCGCACTCGTCGTCGTAGCTGCGATCGTGGTCGATGACGTCGCAGCGTTCGGACCTGCTACTGCCGTCGTCGAAGTCGTTGAGCTTGAAGTAGTTGTAGAGCCGGGACAGCCGCTGGCGGGTGCGGGAATGATGTCTCCGGCATGATTGCCGTGACCATTGAGCCCGTTCCTATCGACCGTGATCTGCACGAATCGTCCAGAGCCAGTCGAGTGACAGATCGATATTCGACGTGGATTGAAGACCGTCGTCGTCGTGGTCGACGTAGCCGCTGCAACAGTGGTTGTCGGAGCGACGGTCGTCGACGTTGTTGATGTTGTCGTTCCGCTGCTCGGCGCAACCGTTGTGGTGGGTGACGTTGATGTGACACTGAACGATATTGACGCTGATGTCGCAGCTGCGTGTGAGCCATTGGCCGCTATGGATGCAGTAATTGTGCATGTTCCTGCACTTACGAAGGTCACGACGCCAGTCGACGAATTGACCGTACACACCGACGTCGTAGAGCTCGAGTACGACTTTGAACCTCCACCAGCAGAAGCGGTCGAAGTGATTGTCGGTGGCGTATCGCCGATGTCATACGTCGATGTGTACGAACCTGCATCTATGGTCAACGTTCGCGAATTAGTCGTGATGGTAAACGTCCTGGTTGACGAAGTCGCTGTGCCGTAACCGGAGTCGGCGTCAATCGAGGCAGAAAGTGAGCAAGATCCCGTGTCGACAAACGTGACGACGCCGCTCGACGAATTGATTGTGCACACAGAAGTCGTCGAACTTGAGAATGTGATCGAACCGCTTCCCGCAGATGGAGTCGCCGTCATCGTTGGCGGCGTCGCACTCAGTTGATATGGCCCGCTGTCTCCGCTCAACGAGAGGGTTCGACTGACAGCGGTGATGGTGAAGGAGATTGGCGTTGCATTTGCCGATGCGTACACACCTCCGGAGGAGATTGACGCGGCGATCGTGCACGTTCCAGCGTCAACGAATGCGACCAATCCAGAGGACGAATTGATCGTGCACACCGAAGTCGTCGAACTTGAATACGACTTCGTTCCATCTCCAACACCAGCTGACGGTGTCGACGTGATAGTCGGCTTGGTGCCGACATTAAACGCGTATGGGCTTCCGGAGTAGGAGGAGGCATTGATGGTGAGGGTGCGCGACGTCAACGCCGCCGCACTCACACTGAACGTCCGTGTCGACGACGTCGCGGTCGCGTATCCGGCGTTTGCAGCTATTGATGCCGATATTGAACAGTCACCCGCGGCGACCCAAGCCACGACGCCAGTCGATGAATTCACCGTGCAAACGGACGTGGTCGAACTGGAATAGGTGATCGAACCACCCCCGGCTGACGCAGTGGCAGTCATTGTCGGTGCAGTATCGGTGAGGAGGTATGGGCCACTATCGCCACTGAGACTCAAAGTCCTCGCCAACGCTGAGATCGTAAAACTCGCTGAGCTCGACGTCGCCGACGTATATCCACCAGCCTCGGTGATTGACGCAGTGATCGTGCAGGTACCGGCATCCACGAACGCCACGAGTCCGGACGACGAATTGATCGTGCACACCGAGGTCGTTGAGCTTGAATACGATTTGGTACCACTCCCATCTCCCGCAGAAGCGGTCGACGTAATGGTCGGTTTTGTGCCGACATTAAACGCGTACGGGCTGCCTGCGTATGATGACGCATTGATGGACAACGTACGCGAGGTCGGCGTTGTCACGGTGACCGTGATCGTTGCGGACGATGCAGCAGAGTAAGTCGAGTCGCCGGCATCGTCGGCCCGAATCTTGCACGACCCAGTGTTCGACGAGTCTGCCGTCAATGTCGACCCCGAGACCGAGCAGTAGAGCGTGCCCGATTCCACGACGTACGTCGTCGCGCCAGGCGACCCTGCGGACACCGTCGTACTCAAGGAAGTCGTCTGACCTGTAGCGATCGTTGACGACGCGGCGGAGGCAGTAACCGTTCGCAACGTCTTACCCGTCGTGAACGACAAGATGTTTCCGTAATACGTTCCGAGGGTGTCAGCAGATCCGATCTCACCGATCACTCGGTAGTAGTACGTCGTGCTCGACGCAAGCCCACTCAACGAAGCAGAAGCATTTATCGTCCCGGTCGCAGCACTTCCACCCGACACCGTGGTCCCCAGCGACGTAGTCGTCCCGTATTCGAACTTTGGTGTCGTCGATGTTGAGCCTGCCGAAATCGTTCCACTGAGAGTTGCGGAGGTCGATCCGATCGCCGTTGGACTGTTTGTCTTGATGGAAATTGAGCCAACTGACGAAGCCACGTTCCCAGAAGTCCATCCACCAGCAGGCTTTACACCTGCATCCTCGTTGGCTTTTTGTTCGGTGAGGTCGGTAGCGATCTCACCGTCAGTTGCGCCAGCAGCCTTCGAAATCTCATAGAACCTGAGCGCCGACATTCGGACGCACTTGGAGGCATTCGTTCCACCCGACAACATGAACGACTTGCCACCAGTAGTCGACGAGCCGCTCCAGTTCATCGCCGCAGCTGACTGCCCCGAGCCGTCGCTCCAGAAAAGATCGCCGTCGCTGTCGCTACCTGGGATGATGTCGCCCCAAGCGTCGCCATTGGCCAAACTTGAGTTCCAGATGCGGTTCGCAGCTGGGGACGCAGGCTTATGGCCGTCGTGACCGTTGATTCCGCCCTGGGCAACCGTTATCAATCGATATGGGTTTGTCGTGCTGCGGGTCCGATGACAGAGAGTGACGCGCGGTTGCGCAGCGTACGCCGGTTCAGGGGTTGACAAAACGACGACACCGCTGGTCGCAACCAGGGAGCTGAGCGCAACGAAGACGGCCGATAACGGCCGATGAAGAAAAGTTTTCTTTATGTATCTAGGTTACGAGTCTTCACCAGCGATTTCGGGGAAAACATGATTGTTCCGAACTTCAGTTGAGCGGCATTTAAGGATTCGAAACTGCCCTCGAAGGCAAGAAGCGTAAGGCAAACAGCGAACCTGCAAGCGCGACGCTGGCGGCAACGAAACACGATGCATGGAATCCGTGCATGAATGCGTCGCTCACGGCCTGTCCGAGCGCTTGCACTGCCTCCGGAGTCGGTGCCATTTGCGCGACGGCAAAACCCGCACCAGCGGACTCCTTGGCGAGTGCAACCGCCTCTGGCGGCATACCGAAGTCCTTCACCAACTCACCGAGGCGCGGTCCGTAGAGACTTGCGAACACGCTTCCTACGATGGCGACACCGAGCGTTCCGCCGACCTCTCGACTCACGTCGTTGACCGCAGAACCGATGCCAGCTTTTTCGCGTGGCAACTCGCCCATCACCGCATCGGTCGCCGGTGACGTGACGAGCGCAAGTCCGTTGGCGAGGAACAACATGCTGATGATGATCGGACCGAAGTACGCCGCGTCGGCTCCTTGGAAACCGATGATCGTGAGGCCGATGGACATGTTGAGCAATCCAAGCGCGACGACTCGCTTGGTTCCGAACTTCAATGCGGCGCGCGCGGCGATCGGAGCAGTGACTCCAGCGCCAATCGCAAACGGCAGCGTGTGAATTCCCGACTCGAGCGTCGAGTAGCCACGCACGAACTGGAAGTACTGCGTGACGAGGAAGGTGAAACCGAACAGGACGAAGAATGCGATACCGATCGACGACGTTGCTGCAGACAGTCGTGCATTGCGGAACACGCGAACGTCGAGCAAGGGTTCGTCGGTCGATCGCTCACGCGCGATGAAGAGAACGAAGAGTGCGACGGTCACGATGAACGAGACGATGGTTTCGACGCTCGTCCAACCGCGATGTGGTCCTTCGATCACGGTGTAGACGAGGAGACCGACGGCTGCGATCGAGAGTCCAAGGCCAGGAAAGTCGAGTCCGTGCGGATTCGGATCCTTCGACTTGGGGAGATAGATCGCTCCGAGGACGAGCGCGATGATCGTGATCGGAACGTTGATGAGGAACACCGAGCCCCAGTAGTAATGCTCGAGCAGGAATCCTCCGACGACGGGACCGAACGCCACGGCCATGCCCGAGACCGCGGACCACACGCCGATCGCCTTGGCACGCTCGATCGGATCGCGGAAGACGTCGATCAGGATGGCAAGGGTCGCAGGAAACACTGCTGCTGCGCCGATGCCCATCGCACCGCGAGCGAGGATCAACTGTCCGGTCGTCGTCGCGAACGAGGCCCAGACGGAACAGGCGGCGAAGGCAACGAGACCAATCTGAATTGCTCCCTTTCGTCCGAAACGGTCTCCGAGTCCACCGAAGGCGAGGAGGAGGCACGCAAATACGAGGGCATACGAGTCGACGATCCACTGCAGGCCGCTGGTCGAAGCACCCAGCTCCCTCGACAGGGTCGGCAGGGCGACGTTGATGATCAGGTTGTCGACCACGACCATGAAGAGGCTGATGCACAGGATGAGGAGGATCTTCCAGCGCTGCTGGTACGCACGTTCGGTGTTCACTTGACAATGTCTAGCACCAGAACTTGATAGTGTCAAGTCATGGTTTCTGCATCCGCCGAGGGTCTCCAGCGAACGGTGATCGATGCCGCCGTGGCCATCGTCGCAACCTCGGGGCCGGACGACGTCTCGCTCCGTGAAGTCGCCCGCCGGGCAGGCGTGAGCCATCAAGCCCCCTACCACCACTTCAAGGATCGAGAAGGTCTGTTCGCCGCGATCTGTCAAGAGGGTTTTTCTCGTTTGGCCGATGCGATCAAGACATCTGGTGCCGCATCACGGGAGGCGATGTGTCTCGCCTACGTCCGATTCGCGCTCGACAACCGTGGCCACTTTCGCGTCATGTTCCGCTCCGACATCTGCAACCTCGAGCAGTACCCAGATGCACTCGTCGAAGCCGACCGCGCATTCGGGGCACTCGCCGACTTCGTCGTCGCAGAACTCGGACCGCACGCGTCGATCGAAGAAGTCCGGCTGAACGCGACGTACATGTGGTCGGTCGCCCATGGCCTCGCCATGTTGTTGCTCGATGGACCGCTCGAAAAGAAGATCGGTCCGGTCATCGACGTCGATGAATTCGTGATGAACGTGGCACGGCTCGCCACCCGCTCGTCGTAATCCTCACCTACGATTCGGCCATGCATCTGCGAACCCTCGGCACCGCTCTCGTCTTCTCCCTCACTCTGGCAAGTTGCTCATCGTCGTCGACGAATCCTGCCGACGCAATCGGCTGCGATCTCGGCGGGGTCGTCGACGGTCCTCTGTCGATTGCCACGACGGTCGCGCCGATCACGAGCATCGTCGCCAACGTCGCAGGCAACACGGACTCCACGATCGTCGGCATCGTCCCTGAAGGAACGAATTCCCACACCTTCGAGCCAAAGCCGAGTGACGCTGTAGTACTTGAGCAAGCCGACGTCATCTTCATCAACGGACTCGTCCTTGAAGAACCGACGAAGGACCTTGCACTGGCCAACCTCAAGGACGGTGCCATGATCTGCGAACTCGGGACCGAGATACTTCCCGAATCTGACTACATATATGACTTCTCGTTCCCCCTCGAGGGCGGCAAGCCCAACCCGCACCTCTGGACCAACCCGCCGATGGCGAAGGCCTACGCCCAGGTCGTCCGTGACGTGCTGTCCCGTCGGGATCCTGACAACGCCGCCATCTATGCGGCGAACTTCGACGCATTCGCCGCAAAGGTCGATGCGCTCGATGCGGCGATGAGGTCTGCTGTCGAGACAATTCCTGTGGGACAGCGAAAGCTCGTCACCTACCACGACGCTTACGCCTATTTCGCCAAGCACTACGGCTTCACGGTGATCGGTGCCCTCCAACCGTCGTCGTTCGACGAGCCGACCCCCAAGGAGATCGCCGACTTGATCGACCAAATCACCTCCGAAGGGGTGACCGCCATCTTTGGCAGCGAAGTATTCCCGTCCCCCGTCCTCGAACAGATCGGGGCCGAGACGGGTGTGCGCTACGTGGACGTGCTGCGAGACGACGACCTGATCGGCGCCCCGGGGGGCCCAGAGCACTCGTGGCTCGGGCTCATGCGATTCAACTTCGCGACGATGGTGGACGCACTCGGCGGAGACTCATCGGTACTCAATTCCCTCGACGTGAGTG
>CAYXIY010000003.1:7786-16967 GCA_964465475.1 uncultured Acidimicrobium sp.
ATGGTGGACGCACTCGGCGGAGACTCATCGGTACTCAATTCCCTCGACGTGAGTGATGTCGTCGCGGACGAGGCGGTCTACCCTCAATAGCCGAGATGTCGCATCACGAACCGCTCATCGTCTGCGACCACCTGTCGTGCACCTATGGACAGCACGCAGTGGTCGACGACGTGTACATGACGGTCCACCGTGGGGAATTCGTCGGGGTCGTCGGGCCGTCTGGTTCCGGTAAGACCACGTTGCTGCGAGCCATCCTCGGCTCCCACCCCGTCGCCCACGGATCGATCACTCGCACGCCTCACCTTCGGATCGGATACGTCCCGCAAGTCGAGACGGTGGACTGGTTCTTTCCCGTCACCGTCGAGGAAGTGATCGTGATGACCGAGACGAACGCGTCGTGGTGGCCACGAATCACCCGCACCGAGCGACACGCCGTTCGTTCCGTACTCGAACAGCTCGGCATCGGCGACGTCGCCCACCGTCACATCCGTGAGCTCTCCGGCGGTCAGCAACAGCGCGTGTTCATCGCACGGGCGATGTTCCGCACGCCAGACATCTTGATCATGGACGAGCCGACCTCGGGTGTCGACGTCCGGACGCGACACGAGGTGCTCCACCTTCTCGCCGACCTGCATGCCGCCGGACTCACGATCCTGCTCACCACCCACGACTTGAACGGCCTTGCTGCACACTTGCCGCGACTCGTCTGTCTCAACCGTCGCGTCATCGCCGACGGCAACCCGAAGGACGTCCTCACGAGCGACGTCCTCGAGGCGACCTATGGCGCGCCGATGGAGGTGCTCGAGCATGGTGGCATGCCACTCGTCATCGATCACGGTCGCACACATGTGAGACCGGAGGGGACGAGATGATCGCCCTCGACCTCCTCGAGCCCTACGGGTTCGACTTCTTCCGACATGGCATCGTCGTCGCCACGATCGCCGGCGCGCTGTGCGGATTGCTCGGCGTGTTCGTCGTGTTGCGCGGCATGAGTTACATCGGCCACGGCCTTTCCCATGCGGTCTTCGGCGGTGCGGCTGCGAGCGCCGTCATCGGCGTGAACTTCTTCATCGGGGCCGGCATCTGGGGCGTCGTCTCCGGAGTGCTCATTGCGCGAGTCGCACGGCGCCGCGTGTTGGGAGCGGACGCCGCGATCGGCGTCGTGACGACGGCGTCGTTCGCCCTCGGACTCGCACTCATGAACCGTTATGGCCAGGCATCCAAGAGCATCGAGGCCGTCCTGTTCGGCAGCGTTCTCGGCGTGCGACCATCCGACATCGTCGCCGTCACCCTCGTCGCGCTTCTGTCACTCGCCATCATTGTCGTCTGGTATCGACGACTGCTGTTTTCGACCTTTGATCGCGATGTCGCTCAGGTCTCGGGCGTGAATGTCGGGCTCGTCGAAGCGGTGCTCCTCGCTCTGTTGTCACTCACCATCCTCGTCACCATGCGCGTGATCGGGACCCTGCTTATTTCTGCCCTCCTCGTCATTCCCGCGGCGGCCGCGCGAATGACGACGAACAGCTTCACGCGACTGTTGTGGTTGTCGCCACTCATCGGTGCGGTCACCTGCTTCGTCGGCATGAACGCGAGTTATCACCTTGACACCTCGGCGAGCGCGACGATCATCCTGATCGACGCCCTGGTGTTCGTCGTCGTCTATGCAGTCGCAGGTTTCAAGAATCGAGCGAAGATGGCCTCGCTCGGTCACCTCTAGTCGCGAAGCACCCACTCGACGCCGTTTGGCGTGTCCCGCACCTCGACCCCGATCTCGGTCAGTCGGTCGCGAATCATGTCGGACAGATCGAATCGCTTGTCACTGCGCACCTGGGCGCGAAGTGTCAGCAGCACTTCCATGTATGGGCCGACGACGTCGCGTGGATCGGCGAGCCCACTGGATGCAGCGCCGGCAAGTCGCGTGATCATGGAGCGCAACGTGGCGCGCGCAAACTCGCCGTCGGTTCCTTGGAGCGTGTCGGCAGACCAGCTCGTAATCGCATCCTCGAGCTCAAGGACCGCACGAGCGGCCGCATCGGCGTTCCCTGATTCGAGCGCAGAGTCGAATTCTCGCGCGAGACGCTCGGTCGCCTGTCGCAGGTTCGAATCGACGACCTCCTCGACCGGCGGTGACGCGAGCGGCGTCGATGGACGGCTGGTTGCAGTCGTCGACGAGGGGTCGCGCAAACGATCGAGCGGAATTGTCTCGCCCGAGGCAATCTCGGTCGAGTTTCCACGGACTCGGATGGTGAGCACGCCCTTGCCGACGACCGTAGCGGTGTCGGCATCGAGGTCCATCACGACGCCAGTGTGCTCATCGATGCCGAGCACGTAGGTCGACTCGGGCAACTCGAGCTCGAGACGCGACAGCCGGCGCTCACCCATGTAGCAAAAACGCGTGTCGTGGTGCCCACCCTCGGCGTTGTTGTAGTGAGGGATGACTGCGGCGTCGATCCCGACGACGCTCAACACGTCGAGCCCGTCCAGCCAGCGTGGCTGCTCCCCCGCCTTGTAGATCTCATAGATCGGCAGCGTGCGCTTGCCGAGCGTGAGCGCGGCAGCGGATGCGAAGGTGACCGCGCCGCCGCTGCGAAGCTTGGCCGCGAGCAACTCTGGCAACGCAGTTCCCGCCCACTGACGCAGTGCATACGTCGGGGATCCTGGACCGGCAAAGACGTAGTCGGCGTCCTTGACCGCATTCAGCCCGCGCTCGACGGCAAGCGCGTCACCGTCGGCGATCTCGGTGAGCCCAGCGACGACCAGATCGACGTTGATGCTCGTCTTGAAGTACTCGACGGCCTTGGCCGCAAGCTCAGGTGCGTTCTCCTGGAATCCGTACGGGGTGTCGAGGAGCGTCGCGGAGACCTTCGCGCCGAGTCGCCCGACGAGCATGCGGTGCGTCGGGACCATCGTCGGTGCGGTCTCTCCCGAACCCATGATCGTGAGGATCCGTGGCCGACTCACGAGAAGAACCCGTCCTTGGTCGCCTTCGAGACGACCTCTGCGAATCGCTCGGGATGTTGCGCGTGAAGATCGTGATCGGCTCCGTGGAACCACTCGACGCGTCCCCGCGTCAGCATCTGGAGCGCTCGCTCGACGGAGTGCCGCTTGGTGGCGGCGAACACGCCGTGGTCGTGGTCTGCGGGCACGAACATCACGGGCGTCGAGATCTGCGGAAAGAGTTCACTCGGACGATGTTCCCACAGCCCGCGCAGAACGCGCAGGTGCCGCTCGAAGGACAGCCACGGTCGGATCGTTCCGTCCTCGAGCACCTCGAAGTTGCCCATCTGTCCGTCGATGCCGGACTCGGGCCAGTCGCGGTGCGCGCCGCGCATGTATGCGCGCATGCGATCCGCCGGGGTTCCGAGCAAATTTGGCGGGGCAAGCGTCGATGCGCAGTCGTCCCACTCGGGGAAATGCGTCTGCAGCTCGAGAAACCCCCCGTCAACCGCGACGATGCCGCGCACCAAGTGCGGGTGGCGGTGTGCGAGTTCGACGACGACGTTTCCGCCCCATGACTGACCGGCGACGACGGGTCGCTCGATTCCTCGTGTCGCCAGGTGTTCGAGCAATTGGGCGAGATCGTCGGTCACGGTCGCCATGTCGTAGCCGTCGTCTGGCTTGGACGACCTGCCGTGACCGCGCTGGTCGACCGCGACGACGCGATGACCGCGTGCAGCGAATTCCTGCGCGGCTCCTTGCCAGAGCAATGCGTTCGACGCGAGTCCGTGGACGAGCACGATCGGAGTTGCATCGGCTCCGATGGGATCCCACTCGAGCACGCGAAGCGACACGTCTCGCAGTTCGACGAGAGCACTAGTTGGCTGGTCGAGCATCGTGACGTTCACACTACGCTCGTTCATGATGACTCCCAATGTCCTGCTCATCACCTTGGACCAGTTCCGCGCAGACTGTCTGTCGATCGCGGGACATCCGCTCGTCAAGACCCCGAACCTCGATCGGCTTGCGCGCGAAGGCGTGCGACTCACGCGCCACTACAGCCAGTGCGCGCCGTGTTCCCCGGGTCGAGCGAGTTTGTACACCGGGATGTACCAGATGAACCATCGTGTGGTGGCCAACGGCACCCCGCTCGATCGTCGCTTCGACAACGTCGCATGGCTCGCACGACGTGCCGGCTACACGCCGACGCTCTTCGGCTACACGGACCAGTCGGCCGACCCACGCGACACGACGGGTCCGGACGACTGGAGGTTGACGTCGTTCGAAGGGATCCTTCCGGGATTCGACTGCGAGTTGTTCATTCCGGAGCCGCACGAGTTGTGGATCAATCACCTGCGAGCGAATGGTTTCGACGTGCCGATGAACGCCCAGCAGACGCTGTTGTCGGAGCCGACGAGGCCCGCGGAATTCGGTATCTCCGCGTTCCTCACCGACCACTTTCTCGCGTGGCTCGACAAGCAAGACGCTCCGTGGTTCGCACATGCGAGCTACCTCCGCCCGCATCCGCCGTATTCGGCCCCAGGCAAGTGGAGCACCGCGTACGACCCGGACGACGTCGAGATGCCAATTGCACCGACGAACGATCGCCACCCCTTCCACGACTTCGCGCTGCAAATTCCGAGCGCGATCCCACCACAGGACGAGTGGGGCATTCGGCACATGCGTGCCCAGTACTACGGCATGATCGGGGACGTCGACGAGCAACTCGGACGAATCTGGGACGCTCTCGTCGAGCGCGGCATGTGGGACAACACGTTGATCATCGTGACGGCCGATCACGGCGAGCAGCTCGGCGACCACGGGCTGAAGGAAAAACTCGGGTTCTTCGAGCAGAGCTACCACATCCTCGGACTCGTTCGTGATCCGCGACTGCCCCAGCGCAACGGGACGACCGTCGACCGTTTCACCGAGAACGTCGACATCATGCCGACGATCGCCGAGGCTCTCGGCCAGCCCGTCCCCAAGCAGTGTGACGGGCTGCCGCTCACTCCGCTCCTCGCGGGTGACGACGTCGAGCACTGGCGCACCGCTGCGTCATATGAATATGACTGGCGACACTTTTTCATTCGCATGCAGGAGCGCGACTGGCCGTGGGACCGCCGACCAGAGATGCAGAACCTCGCGGTTCGTCGATACGACGATCTCGCCTACGTCCAGTTCGGTGACGGCACGTGGCTGTGTTTCGACACGAAAGCTGACCCGACCTGGCGCACGACGATCGACGACCCGACGGTCGTCCTGCCGCTCGCCCAAGACATGCTGACCTGGCGGTCACGCCATTTGAACCGCGAACTCACGGGCATGCTCAACGAAAAGGGCGGCATCGGCGAGTGGCCGGTCGGCGTTCCGTGGCGAAGTTAACCACGGGAAGTTAGGCACACCTTCAACTCTCGACGAGGAGTCGTCGCCTAGCATTGGGCCGTACTTCGAACGGGCGCTGCGCCTCGTTCACCACCCCCTACGAGAAAGCCCCCTCATGCTCGCCGCACTTGCACGTTTCAGCGTCCGCCATCGCCGAATCATGGTCTTCGGGATCTGGATTCCACTCCTCGTCGTCATTGGCTTCGCCTCGTCGCTCACCGGTTCGGACTTCGCCACCGAGTTCGAGATCCCGGCGAGCGAGTCGAACGACGTCCAGACGTTGCTCGAGGCGAACAACCCCGCACGCGCGGGCTTCAGCGGCGAGATCGTGTTCTCCACGCTGAACGGGGTGACGTCGGACGAGGTGAAGGCGTCGATGAGCGACTTGTTCGCCAAGGTCGAGGCGCTCGAGGGCGTGACCGTGACGAGTCCGTTCGACGCACCGGGACAGATCAACCAGTCGGAAACGACCGCGTTCGCCTCGATCGACGCGACCATCCGCTCACAGACCGAACTCATCGCTCTCGGTGAAGAGATCCGTGAGATTGGAAAGCCATATGCGGTCGCAGACCTGCGCATCGAATATGGCGGCAACATCTTTGCCGGGTTCGAACTCCCCGCGAGCGAGGCCTACGGTCTTCTCGCAGCGATCATCATCCTCGTGCTCGCCTTTGGGTCCGTGCTCGCCATGGGTCTGCCCATCGGAACCGCACTCGTCGGCCTCGGCGTCGGCGCGTCGCTGGTCACCGTCTTGAGCCACGTGCTGCCGATGCCCGACTTCACCACCTCCCTCGTCGCGATGATCGGTCTCGGCGTCGGCATCGACTACGCACTCTTCATCGTCACCCGGTACCGAGAAGGCATCCACCACGGCATGAGCGTCGAGGACTCGGTCGTCAATGCGGTCGACACCTCGGGCCGAGCGGTCATCTTCGCCGGCATCACCGTCATCATCTCGCTCCTCGGGCTGTTCGTGATGGGGCTGGCCTTCGCCCGCGGGCTCGCCATCGGAGCCGTGATCGGCGTGCTCGTGATGATGATCGCCTCGATCACCCTGTTGCCGTCACTCCTCGCCATGGTCAAGCACCGCATCGACGTGACCACGCGGGCCGCACTCATCGCCTTGTCGATCTTCGTCGTCGTCACCTTCTTTGCGGTCGTGTCGCACTCGATTCCGTTGTTCTTGGGTGCAATCGTCGCGGCCGTCGTCGTCACGCTGGCGAGCTTCCTCATCAAGCCGCTGCGCACGCCCATCCCCCAACGCACCCGAAAGCCGAAGGACCAGACCTTCTGGTATCGCTGGAGCCGACTCGTGCAGCGTCGACCGTGGACGTCGGCTATCGCCGCGACTGCGATCCTCCTCGTACTCAGCGCACCCCTTGCCACCATCCGCCTCGGGTTCGGGGACAACGGGAACGCTCCAGAGTCGACCACCGTCCGTCGCGCCTACGACATGCTCGCCGAGGGCTTCGGTCCGGGATTCAACGGACCGCTCTTCATCACCGTCCAGGGTGACACCGCATCGAACCCCGACGCGTTGGGTTCGTTCGTCGAGACGATCAAGGGTGTCGACGGCATCGCCTTCGCCCAGTCGGCCCCAGCGTCAGCCGACGGTTCGCTCTCGCTCGTGATCGCCTATCCGACGACGGCTCCACAGGATGAGGCGACGACGAGCCTCATCAAGACGTTGCGCAACGACGTCATCCCGCAAACGGGAGTCGAAGCCAAGGTCGGTGGCTTCACCGCAGCCGGCGTCGACTTCGCCGACGTGATCGGTGGGCGCATGCCGCTTCTGTTCATCGGCGTGTTGTCTCTGTCGTTCCTCCTCCTCATGGCCGTGTTCCGCAGCCTCCTCGTGCCGTTGAAGGCCGTGATCATGAACCTGTTGTCCATCGGTGCCGCCTACGGCGTCATCGTCGCCATCTTCCAGTGGGGATGGGGCATGAACCTGATCGGCGTCGGCAAGGCCGGACCGATCGAAAGTTGGGCCCCGATGATGCTGTTTGCGATCGTGTTCGGATTGTCCATGGACTACGAAGTGTTCCTCCTGTCGCGCGTGCGTGAGGAATACCTGCGCACCGGCAACAACGCCGAGGCAGTCGCCGACGGACTCACCGCGACCGCACGCGTCATCACGGCGGCAGCCCTCATCATGGTGTGCGTGTTCGCAGCCTTCGTCCTCGGCTACGACCGTCAGCTCAAGCTGTTCGGTCTCGGGCTCGCACTCGCGGTGTTCATCGATGCGACCATCGTGCGCATGGTGCTCGTGCCGGCGACGATGGAGTTGCTCGGTGACCGCAACTGGTGGATCCCGAAGTGGATCGACAGGATGTTGCCGAAGATCGACGTCGAGGGCCACAACCTCGACCCGGTCAGCGACCTCGCCTGACTAGAACCTGACCATGCAGCGGCGCGGTCCGTGGACCTGACCGCCCGCCCACGTCACGCTGCTCGGATCGACGAGCTCGAACTCCGGGATCCGCTCGAGCCACGTCTGTAGTGCGACGCGCACCTCGAGGCGAGCCAGGTTGCTTCCCGCACAGCGGTGGATGCCAGAGCCGAACGCCACGTGGCGGTTGTGTTCGCGATCGAGGATCACCTCGTCGGGATTCTCGAACACGCGCGGGTCACGGTTTGCCGCGGGGAACGGCATGAGGACTCTGTCCCCCGCCTTCATCGGACAGCCGTTGTAGTCGACGTCGTGGTCGACGATGCGCGCCATGGTCACCGGTGCATAGACGCGCAGGAGTTCCTCGATGGCCGTCGGCCACAGCTCGGGGTTGTCGCGCAGTTGCTTGCGATGCTCGGGGTGCTGGGCCATGTGCCAGAGGGTGGAGCCGATCGCCGACCACGTCGTGTCGACGCCGGCGACGAGCATCAGGTTGCACACGCCGAGCACGTACTCGATCGGCACCTTCTTGCCCTCGACTTCGGTGTTCATGAGCTCGGTGATGAGGTCGTTTTCTCGCGGATTCTCGGCTCGGTCCTTCACCTGGGCGAGGAAGAACTCGATGATGTTCTGACGCGCACGCTTGCGGCGCTCCATGTCGGTCATGTTCTCGAGCACGCCGCGCACCCAGTCGGTGAACTCCTCTTCCATCTCGAGTGGCACGCCGAGCATCGTGGCGATCACGCGCACGGGGATGTGCTGGGCGTAGTCGCCAGCGGCATCCGCAGTTCCCTTGTCGATGAAGGCGTCGATCAACGAGTTGCACAGGTCTCGCGTCCCCTGCTCGTACTTGGCGACGGCCTGCGGCGCGAAGACGGGAAGGATGAGGCGTCGATGCCAGTGGTGGTCCGGTGGATCGGACGTGATCGGCGGAGCCGCGACGCCACCGTAGGCACCCTCGTTCTGACCGGGTGGCGGTGGCAGGACCAAGATGCCGCGCGAGGTGAACGTCTCATATTCCTGGGCGATGGCGACGACGTCTTCGTAACGCGTCGGCATCCACGACCCACCCCAGCGATCGGTGTGGGCGACGGGACACTTCGACTCACGGATCTCAGCGAACGCCGGGAACGGGTCACGGACGAACTCGGGATCGAAGATGTCGTAATCGGTGAGGAGGTCCTCGACCGGCTTGTGGTTCGTGTCCGTCATGTCGCTCCCCCTAGTCGCTGATGACGATTGCCCGCTCCGGGCAGTTGCCCTCGGCCCTGCGCGCCTTTGCCTCGAGTTCCTTGGGGATGTCGCCAGTGATCAGCACGACGGCGTTGCCGAGTTCGTCGCTCCCGAAGATCTCTGGTGCTGCGATCGCGCACATTTGGTGACCATGGCACGAGCCTGCATTCACGGAAACTCTCATGAACGCAACACTATCCCTCACCGCGGAGGGCGTTCGGATCGGGACTACAGCACTTC
>CAYXIY010000003.1:17067-46044 GCA_964465475.1 uncultured Acidimicrobium sp.
GGCATCGCATCGGTTGCGCTCCTGGTGATTCCCGGACCTGCCGTCATCTACATCCTCAACCGCAGCGTCGCCGATGGTCGCAATGCCGCCCTTGCTGGCGTCGCAGGTCTCGAGATCGGCAACTTCATGCACGTCGTTGCCGCGACGCTCGGGTTGTCGGCGATCATCGCCGCGTCGGCAACCGCGTTCACGACGATCAAGTGGGCTGGAGCGGCATACCTCGTCTACGTCGGCGTGCGCACCGTGCTCGTGGCCCCCAAACCCCCGGATGCCAAGTCGCCGTCCGCCACGGCGCGCAAGTCCTTCACCCAAGGAATCGTCGTCAACACCCTGAACCCGAAGGTCGCACTCTTCTTCTTGAGTTACCTGCCGCAGTTCATCGACCCCGATCGGGGCTCGCCCGCGCTGCAGTCCTTCGTCCTCGGGACGCTCTTCGTCCTCCTCGGCAGCATGACGGATGCGACGTATGCACTGACTGCAAGTGCGTTGCGCGATCGACTGCTGAGCGGACGGGCACTTCCCTTCGTCCAGCGTTACGTCGCCGGTTCGGTATTCATAGCCCTCGGCGTGGTGGCGTCGACCGCCCGTCGCGCCTGATCAGCTCTAGTCGGCGATGATCTTGCCGGGGTTCATGATCCCCCGAGGATCGAGCGCGCGCTTCACCGCCGCCATCGTCGACACCGCGGCAGAACCGAGTTCGTCGACCAGGTAGTCGATCTTTCCGACGCCGATCCCGTGCTCGCCGGTGCAGGTTCCCTCCATGGCGAGCGCTCGGCGAACGAGGCGACCGTGGAACTCCTCCATCTTTGCCACCGTCTCGTGGTCCTGCGGATCGACGCTCAACACGACGTGGAAGTTTCCGTCTCCGACGTGTCCGATGATTGGTCCATACAGCTTCGATTCGGCGAGGTCCTTCTGCGTCTCTTCGATGCAGTCACTCAATCGCGAGATCGGCACGCACACGTCGGTCGCGAAGTTTCGTGCGTTCGGCACGAGTGAGCGACACGCAAGTGACGTGTCGTGGCGCGCCTGCCACAACTTTCGGCGCTCGCCCTCATCCGTGGTCTGGCGAAACCCTGAACCACCGTGGCGCTCGAGGACCTCGCGAGTGGCGGCGATGTCGATCGCGGTCGACTCGGCCGATCCGTGGAACTCCATCAGCAACAGCGCTTGTTCGGGCAAGTCGGTCTGTGAGTACCGGTTGACGGCGCGCACCGCGTCGGCATCCAGCAGCTCGATACGTGCGACTCCGATGCCGAACTGGATCACCTCGATCACGGCGTCAACCGCGTCACGAACGCTCGGAAACTGCATCGTCGCCGCCGCGATCACCTCGGGGATGCCAAAGACGCGCAGAGTGATCTCGCCGATCACCCCGAGGGTTCCCTCGGAACCGACGAAGAGGTGCGTGAGGTCGTAACCGGCAGACGTCTTGCGTGCGCGTCGTGAGGTCGTCACGACGTCACCGTTCGCGGTGACCACCGACAACCCGAGGACCAATTCCTTCATCGCCCCGTACTTCACGGTCGTCGTTCCCGAAGCACCGGTAGCCGCCATGCCGCCGATCGTCGCGTCGGCACCCGGATCGACCGGGAAGAACAGTCCGTATTTCGCCAGGTGTTCGTTCAATGCCTTGCGCCGCACCCCGGGTTGCACCGTGCAGTCGAGGTCCGACTGGTCCACCCGCACAACTTGGTCCATTCGCGACACGTCGAGGGACACACCACCGTGGATAGGCGTGCTGTTGGCCTCGAGTGACGTGCCTGCGCCGAAGGGCGTCACCGGGACTCCATGCGCATTGCAGATGCGCAGGACGACGGAGATGTCCTCGATGGACTCGGCGAACACGACGGCATCGGGCATCGAGGCGAGATGGAAACTCTCGTCCTTCGAGTGGTGTTCGCGAATGGTGTCGTTCTCCGTCACCTTGTCGCCGAGCGCGGCCTTCAATTCCCCGATCGCATCCGAGAGCGTCGCCAACGTCACGAAACGAAGGTTAGTGGTGGGTCAACTAGCGTGAGACACCGTGTCCTATGCACATCTGAAGAAGCGCCTCGATGCCGGTGAGGTCATCGTCCTCGACGGAGCGACGGGAACCGAATTGCAGCGCCGAGGAGCCCAGATGAGCCCGGAGGCCTGGTGTGGTCCGGCGTCCCTCGACAATGCGGACCTGCTCACCGAAGTGCACCTCGACTACATCCGTGCGGGCTCCGACGTCATCACCACCAACACCTATGCATCGGGGCGAATGATGCTCACCCCCGCGGGCTATGGCGACCGCGTCGAGGAGATCAACAAGGTGGCAATAGACGCCGCACTTCGCGCTCGAGACCGGGCGCCCGAGGGTCGGACCGTGGCCGTCGGTGGATGTCTGTCACACATGGTCCCCCACATCGCCGGCACCGACCTCGTCGACCCGACGCGCACGCCCGGCCCAGCCGAGATGTCAGATGCATTCCACGAACTCGCCGGCTTGCTCAAGTCAGGTGGTGTCGACCACATCATGCTCGAGATGATGTACGAGCCGATCAGGACCCCTCTCGCGGTCGAGGCCGCGCTTTCCACCGGGCTTCCCGTGTGGTTCGGCCTCTCATCGCGCTTCGACGACAACGGCAAGGTCGTGAGTTTCAATCTCGCGAGCGACATCTCGTTGCAACCGATCATCGATTGCATACCGCCACAAGGCGTCGACGTCGTCAACGTCATGCACACGCAGTCAAACGTCGTCGCCGACACGATCGACATGGTGCGCACGAAGTTCTCCGGTCCCGTCGGCGTCTATCCCGACAGTGGTTACTTCGAGATGCCGAACTGGAACTTCTCGGAGGTCATCGAACCAGTTCGACTCGAGACCTTCTACCGCGAGTGGCTCGACAAGGGCGTGCAGTTGCTCGGCGGCTGCTGCGGTCTCACCGTCGACCACATTCGAGCCGCTGCCAAGGTCCGCGACGAACGTCGCTAGTCGAGCACCCGCCGGAAGGTGAGGTTGATGCGCGGACCGACGACCTGCTTCGTCTTGGCGACCTGGTGCACCCAGCAGTGCTGGGAGAGGCCCGACATGACGAGGAGCGAACCCGAGTGCAGGTCGACCTTGACCGTCTCCTTCGACTCGCGGTGACGAAGGTCGAACCGCCGGGTCGCTCCGAGGCTCACCGACGCGATCGTCGGCTCGCGACCGTTCACCGCCTCGTTGTCGGCGTGCCAGCCGACCCCGTCATTGCCGTCTCGATAGAGGTTGACGAGCACCGAGTTGAACGACGCGCCGCTCACCGATTCACACCGCGATCGAATGTCGTTCAGTAGCGGCGTCAACGGAAGAGGCGTGCGCAGGAGCCCGGAGTATTCATATTCCTTCCCTCCATCTGCGTGCCACGTGGACAGTCGGGGCTCACGGTGACGCTGGCCGAACACGACGATGTCGTGTTCCTCCCACGCATTGGTCCTCAACAGTTCGTCGAATGCTCGAACGGCGAAGTCTGGGTCCAGGAACTGTTCGTGGAGCACTGCACTGCCGTCGAAGGGCAACAGCTCTCGCGGGCCGGTGACGAGGGGTAATGCGTCCATCTGGAGTGCAGTTTTGCACGGGTGCTACGGTCGGGTCGTGACGGACTGGACAGCACTCAGTGCTCGCGCGTCGCTCGCATCACATCGCCTGATCGGATGGATCTATTGGGATCCGTTCGGCATCGAGTCCTACGCGAAGCTCGGCATCCCGAACGGATTCGGTTACTACGTCGCGACCCGCTGTGCACCACTCGCCGTCGCGGGTCCGAACGTCGTGACCGCCGCGTGCTACTCGATTCGCGGGGACTTCATCGCGCTCTCCCTCGACATGTGCAGACAGCACACGACCTTCGAAGCCGCCTACGACGTGCGCAACGACGCGGTCGGTCGGGGCCTGCGCGAGTATGCGCCGTCGCTCGAGTCCGCGCTCGCACCACTTGCGCCACGGCTGTGGGACGCGGCCGAGTCGCTTCCGTTGTCGGGTCGGATGATGCACGCGGCACACCGTTCGTGGCCGCGAACTGACGATGAGCTCGTGGGTGCGTGGCTCGCACTCAACTGCATTCGGGAATGGCGTGGTGACACGCACTTTGCGATTCTCGCCGCCAATGACCTCAGCGGAGTCGAAGCGGGACTCCTGCACGATGCGTTCCTCGGCTATCCCGGCGAGTGGATTCCGCGCAGTCGCGGTGCGGATGACGCCCAGATCTCAGAGGCGATCGAGCGACTCACGGCTCGCGGCTTCGCCTCGAACGGACGAGTGAACGACGCCGGCCTCGCGTTGCGCGAGGAGATCGAACTTGAGACGAATCGCCAGTCCGAACTGGCGTGGCGCAACCTTGGAGCAGAGACCACGACGAAGCTCTGCGAGATGATCGAGCCACACGCTGCGACGTTCCTCGCCCGCATCGACGCCACCGCCGGCGAGAACTGGATGCCCGCCGCACGAGATTCCCGACGCACCACGCCAACCTCCTAAGGTCGAAGCCATGATCCGCCGCTTCACGAACGACACCGCGCTCCTCCTCATCGACTGCCAGGTCGGCGTCGATGTGCTCAGCCATTGGGGTGGGCCGACGGGCCGGCGCAACAACCCGGATGCGGAGTCGCACATGTTGCGCATCCTCGCCTCGTGGCGCCAGGCCGGACTCCCCGTCGCCTTCACCATGCACGACTCGATCGAGGCCGACTCCCCACTCAAGTTGTCACTTCCAACCGGCAAGCAGAAGCCCGGCTTCGAACCCCTTCCTGGAGATATTGCAGTGTCCAAGGACGTGAACAGCGGTTTCGTCGGAACCTCCCTTGAGGTCGACCTGCGACGCAAAGGCATCAATCGACTCGTGTGTGTCGGATTCTTCACCAACATGTGCGTGGAAACGACGGTGCGCATGTCCGGGAACATGGGATTCGACACCTACCTCGTGCCCGACTGCTGCGCCACCTCCAATCGCATCGGTTGGGACGGAGCCGACTACGACCCCGAACTCGTCCACGACATGACGGTGGCGAACCTGAACGGCGAGTTCTGCACGGCACTTTCCGTGGGCGACACCCTGGCCCTGATCGAATCTGATGCCCACCACCTCGACCGAGTGCAGGGCAACGAATAGCTACAGGTGGCGAAGGGTTCGTGACGCACTGATCGCGACGGCGGCAACGACGAACACGATCATCACGACGAGGAACGTCGGCTGCAGGCCGAACCCGTCGACGGACGCACCGACGATCAATTGACCGAGCGGCGGCGCAGCCGACAACACGGACATCTGGATGCCGTAGACGCGGCCCTGCAGGTCCGGTGCGACGCGCTTCTGCACGACGGTGTTCCACAACGGATTGAACGGACCCCACGACAAGCCAGAGATGAGTCCGAGGACGGCGAACACCCACTTCGACGGCAACGCGACCATCGGAAACAACGAACAGGTCGACACGACGACGATCGTGCGCAGCATCTGACTCGAAGTGAAGCGAGCAGACAGTCGACCATACGAGAACGAACCGATCACCATGCCGAAGGCGAGCGACGCGAGCAACAGTCCGAGTCCGCCTGGGTCGTCGATCGACTCGAAGTGGGCGGGAAAGATCACCGTGTCGATCGGCATGTACAGACCGCTCAGGATGACGAAGGTGACGGTGAGCCCGAGGAGAGCACGGTCGGACGTGATGACCCGAAATCCCCCACGTAGCGAGGAAAGAAATGGTTCGTGTCCCTCGTGGGCATGCGCCACCGACTTGCCATGCTCGTCGTTCACCTTCATGTTGCCGACGGCGATCGCTGCGACGGCAAAGAAGAATGCGGTGACGACGAAGGAGAGCATCGGCCCACTCCACTCGATGCACGCGGCACCGATCGCAGGTCCGATCATCCAGCCGATCGCAAACAATCCTTCGTGGCGGCCGTTTGCCGAGTCGACGGACACCCCGGATGCGGTTGCCGCGTTCGGGATGAGCGACTTTCGGGCCGTGTACCCAGCAGGGTCGAAGGTCGCGCCGAGGATGGCGATGCCGACGATCCACCAATAGCTGAGCGTCCCGACGGCGTTGACCAAGACGAAGGCCAGGACGGACACGAGCGACATCACGTCTGATGCCACCGAGACGAGTCGACGTCCGAGACGGTCGATCAACCCACCGACGATCGGCGAGACCACGATGCCCGGGAGCGACACGATCGCAGCCAAGAGGCCCGCACGGCCGGCGGATCCCGTCTCCTCGAGCACGATCCACGGCACGGTGATCATCACAACTCCGTTGGAGACTCCGGACATCACGTTGGCGAGCTGCAAGAGCGGAAATGCAGCACGACTTTTCACAGGTCACAGCGTAACTGTGGGCCTCTCACGACAGACTGAGGGCCATGTCCAGCATCGTCGTGAGCGAACTCGAGTACGGCCCACCTGGCGCCGACCAATTGTTCTTCGACGTGAGCTTCAAGGTCGCTCCTGGCGAGCACGCGGCGATCGTCGGTGCCAACGGTGTCGGCAAGTCGACAATCTTGCGCATCCTCACTGGCGAGATCGAAGCCGATGGTGGCGAGTTCGCCATCGGTGGATCGATGCTCTACATGACCCAAGACGTCGGCATGTCGCGACCCAACGACACGCTGCGCGAAATGCTGATTGAAGTTGCACCGGCTCAGTTGCGGGACGCCGGTCGCGCACTGGTCGCCGCGGAGCGAGCGCTTGCCTCGGGCGACGACGACGGCATGGGATATGCATCGGCGCTCTCCGACTGGGGCGACCGGGGTGGCTATGAGCTCGAGACTCGTTGGCAGGCCTCCGCCCAGCGCAGCGTGAAGACTCCCGTCGACGACTTCTCCACCCGACTCGTGTCTGAACTCTCCGGTGGCGAGCGCAAGCGACTCGTGCTTGATCTCCTGCTCACCTCCGGTGCCGACGTGTTGCTGTTGGACGAACCCGACAACTACCTCGACATCCCGACCCGTCAGTGGTTGGAGGAAGAACTCAAGGCGTGCAAGTCGACCATCCTCATGGTCAGCCACGACCGAACTCTGCTCGAGCGATGTTCGACAAAGATCGTCGCGATCGAGGGATCGGGCTGCTGGGTGCACGGTGGCTCCTATGCGACCTATCCCGAGGCGCGTGAGAAGCGTCAGGAACTCCTCGGCGACCACTTGAAGCGTTGGCAAGAAGAAGAGCGTCGGCTCTTCCACCACATGAAGATCATGAAGCAGCGAGCCGCTCAAAACTTCAAGAACGCGACCAAGGCGAACGCAGCCGAGACACGCTGGGAAAAGTTCGTCGCGGCCGGCCCACCGCCACCACCGGTGGCCGACCAACAGATTTATGTGCGACTCCGTGGAGCGGATGCGGCGCGGCGCGTCGCGCGCCTCGAAGGAGTCTCGGTTGGCGAACTCTTCGATCCGTTCAGCGAGGAGATCTACCACGGCGAGCGGATCGGGCTGATCGGACCGAACGGCACCGGCAAGACGCACCTTTTGAAGGTGCTGTCAGGCGAGCGTGAACCGGAGACCGGCGCGATCACCTTCGGCCCTCGCACGTCGGTCGGGGTCTTCACACAGGTCAACAATCGCCCCGACTTCCTCGGTCGCGAATGTCTCGACATCGTCTGCGATCGGATCAGCGAGGAAGAGCGCGCGATGAAGACGCTGGCTCGTTACGGCTTGCGGAACAACGCACGACAGACCTTCGAGACGCTCTCAGGTGGCCAGAAGGCGCGGCTCGAGATCCTGCGACTCGAGATCGAAGGCCACAACGTGCTGCTCCTCGACGAGCCGACGGACAACCTCGACATCGAGTCGTCTGAGGCACTCGAGAAGGCCCTCGACGGATTCGAGGGAACCGTCATCGCCGTCAGCCACGACCGCACGTTCCTCGCCCAGTTCGATCGGTTCATCATGATCACCGACGACGGATCGGTGTATGCACTTCCTGACTATGACGTCGCCCTCAAGGGACTCAACGCCCCTGACTCACTCGCGACGCTGAGACTCGCCAAACCCCTGACGGGTGCCTAGAGCACGCCCTCGGGCACGACGCCGTCACCGAAGGCTTCTCGAACCTCGCTTGCGAGCGCGGCGTTCGTCCACATGTCGATGGCGGTCATCGCCATGATCTTCGCGCCGTCGACGATCGCCTTGGTCGCGGCCTCCGAGACAGCGTGGTCGGCGAACTCGGGGGTGTGCAGAGAGATGCCACTCGGTGCGACGGCGATCATCGGATGAATCGATGGAGTGAGATAGCTCACGTTGCCCATGTCGGTCGACCCACCGCCGGTGCCGGGCAACTCGTCGGTGGTCAGGCTGCGACCCACGCGAGCCGCATTCGACACATACGCGGCAAGGAGCGGGACGTTGTCGACGATGTCGGCGAATGGGTTCGGCTGCCACTCGAGATGCATGTGGCATCCAGCGGCGTGCGCACCACCTTCGAGGCACGCAGCGACGCGCTGCTTGAGCGGCTGCAACGTGTTGATCGTGTTCGAACGCACGTACCAATCCATCTCGGTCTCGCGCGGGACAATGTTCGGCTTCTCGCCACCTTTCAAGAAGATGCCGTGGATGCGCTCGGTCGGCATGATGTGCTGACGCAGGGCCGCCACGTTCATGTAGCCGAGGACTGCGGCGTCGAGCGCGTTGCGGCCCTTGTGCGGGGCGACGGCTGCGTGCGCGGCCTCACCGACGTACTTCACGAGCGCGTGTTGGATCGCGATCGCGTTCATCCGCGCAAGGTCGGTGTCGTACGGGTGCACCATCATCGCGGCGTCCACGCCGGCGAACGCACCTCGACGAGCCATCTCGATCTTGCCGCCACCACCCTCTTCGGCGGGCGTGCCCATCAAGCGAAGTCGACCGCCCGCCTCCTCGGCGAGTGGCGCGAGTGCGAGACCGGCACCGAGACCGGCGGCAGCGATGATGTTGTGGCCACAGCCGTGGCCGATTCCCGGAAGCGCGTCGTATTCGCACAGCACGGCGACGGTCGCACCACGCGAACCGGTGCGCAGTTCGAAGGCGGTGTCGAGGTCGTAGGCCTTACGGGTGACGTCGTAGCCGTTGTCGCCGATCGCATCGGTGAGACGAGAGTGGGCGAAGACCTCTTCCCAGTTCTCCTCCGGATGGGCGTGGATGTCAGTACTGACACCGACGAGATCACCCGCCAGTCGATCGATGGTGTCGCATGCACGCTGCTTCAGGGATTCGCGAAGTTCTGCCGTGGCCATGGGTGAAGCGTAGTCAAGCGAAAGTCGACGGGCACGACGAGGCCGAACGTGTCCGCAACTAGCGTGGAACCGTGGTCGACAAGAACGAGCGCTATGCAGTCGTCATCAGCGCGATGTTCTTCGTCAACGGCGCCGTGTTCGCAAATTGGCTGCCTCGAGTGGATGAGGTGAGGGACCGTATTGGCGTGAGCAATGGTGGCCTCGGCGTCGCACTGCTCGGTGGCGGGCTTGGTGGCGTGGTCGCATCGTTCGTCGTCGCAGCGATGCTCTCCAGGTTTTCGGCGCTTGCCGTCCTTCGTGTCTCCTCCACGATGCTTGCGCTGTCGTTTCCCTTGCTCGCGATCGTGCCGTCACAGGCGACGCTCATGGGGCTCGTTGCCTTCTTCGGTTTTCTTGACGTGTTCACCGACCTCTCGATGAATGCCGAGGCTGCCGCCGTTCAGAAGGTCACGACAAAGTCGATCATGCAGCGAGTACACGGCATGTGGAGCCTCGGGTTCCTCTCGGGAACGCTCGTCGGATGGGCGGCGTCCGTCGCCGACGTTCCACTTGGTCTGCACCTGTCACTTGCCACCGTCGCCCTTCTCGCAGTGTCCCAAGTGGCGATCGTGCAGCTCCGCGGCGTCGAGGTCGACGATGCTCCGGTGTCCTCACCGACGAACGTTCGCTTCTCTGCCGCGGTCGTGAGCATCGTTCTACTCGCCTTCGGCACGGCGGCGTTTGAAATCACCCCGAACGAGTGGAGCACCGTCGCCCTTCGAGATCAGTTCGCCGCAGGAAACCTGAAAGGTGCGGGTCCCGTTGCATTCGCGATCGCGATGCTGATCGGTCGGTTCAGGGGCGATGCGCTCGTCGATCGCCGAGGACCACAGACCGTGCTCCGCGACGCACTCCTCGTCGTCGGTCTCGGCATCCTCGTCGTCGTTGTCGCACCACACGCACTCGTCGCGCTCGTCGGTTTCTTCCTGTGGGGGCTCGGCGTGAGCGTGATGTTCCCCCAGCTCTACTTGATGGCAGCCACGTCGCACTCCACGAATGCCGGTGCGGGTCTGGCAGCGATGGCGCTTGCCCAACGAGCTGGTTTCCTCTGCACCACCGTGTCAATCGGTTTCCTCTCCGAGAACATGTCGTTTCGGGCGACGTTCGGAATCCTCCTCGTCGTCGCGGGGATTTTCTTCGCAAGTGGACTCACGAGGTACCGTTCGAACTCGTCAACTGACATACTTGGCTGATGCTGGTAATCGACGAACACGCGCTGTACGTACAGCGCCAACGGCACCTCACCGCGACGATGCGCGAGATGGGCGTTTCAGCGGTCCTCACCCCGGACCCGATCAACATCATGTACTCGACCGGCTCACGCAACATGACCGTCTGGGGCCTCATGGGCCCGTCCCGGTTCCTCTTGCACTGCGTGGATGGACCGACAATCTTGTTCGAGTTCAACCTCGGCGAGCACCTCTCCGAAGGCCTGCCAACGATCACCGAGATCCGCACCTCCACGGGCATCACCGCAAAGAAGACCCCGCACTACCGCGCCAACAACGAGCGGTTCGCGGACGAGATTGCCGACGTACTCCGACGGGTGCAGGGACGAGACAGCATGAATCTTGCAGTCGAGCTCGTCGACTTCACCTTCACGGATGCGCTCCGCGCGCGAGGCATCCAACTCACGGATGCGACTCCGGTGTTCCAATACACGAGGATGATCAAACAACCACTCGAACTCGACGTCATGCGGTACGCCGTTGCGCAGGTCGAACTCGCCACCGCCGAACTCGAACGTGCCATTCGCCCGGGCGCGACCGAGAACGAAGTGTGGTCGGAGTTCCATCGTGGCCTGATCGCACGCGACGGCGAATTCGTCTCGACGCGGCTGTTCCAGAGCGGTGTGCGAACCTTCCCCTACTTCCAGGAGTCGTCGAATGCAACGATGCGTTCGGGTGACCTCGTGTGTTTCGACACCGATGCCCTCGGCGTCATGAACTATGCCGTCGACTTCTCACGCACCTTCCTCTGCGGCGAGGTCGAGGCGACCGACGTCCAGCGAAACCTCTTTGCGATCGCCCGCGAGCAACTCGAGCACAATGCCGCGAACTTAAAGGCCGGTCGATCGTTCGAGGACTTCGCCCGACGCGCATACGACGTTCCGGCCAAGCACCGCGACTACGGGTATTACGTGCTCGCCCACGGACTCGGCATGGCCGGAGAGCATCCCAACGTCCCGCGGGTCGATCCCGACGGATCGTTCGACTTCCCTGGCGAGATTCGCGAGAACATGGTGCTGTGCATCGAGAGCTATGTCGGCGACCCCGACTCGCACCAAGGAGTGAAGCTCGAGGATCAATTCCTCGTGCACGCCGACTCCGTCGAGCGGCTCACCACCTATCCGTTCTGTGCCGCTCTGGATGCGGCGCTCATTTCCTGACCCGACCAGGTCGCACGAGTCGTCGCCACACGTCCTGCGCAAAGTTTCCCGCCAAGAACGGCAGGCTCAATCGATAGACGAGACCCGGGGTCACGCTGTCGCGACCCCGCGCCAATGCGCGATGGGCGCTGGCCACGACGTCGTGGGGTTCCAGCCACAACCACTTCGGCACGACTCTCTCGAGATGTTCGAGTCCCGCCGCGCGATGCAACCCAGTGTGCACGTAGCCGGGGTTGACGGCGACCACACGCACACCCGATCCACGCAGTTCTCGGTGCACGCTTCGCGCATACGACGTGACAGCCGCCTTGGCGGCGGCGTACACCGCCGACTTGGGCATCGGGATGCGCGAGGCGATGCTCGAGACGACGATCACGTCCCCGGACCCCCGAGACGCCATCGCCGGTGCAATCCGCTCGATGACGCGGATCGGTCCGCTGGCGAGGAGCGTCATCACGCTGTCGACCACCGCACTCGATGACGCACCGACGCGGGCGGCGAGGGTGACGCCTGCATTTGCAACGACGACGTCCGGCACTGGGCCCGAGTCGACGACGCGGAGCATCTCCTCGATCCCCGCAACCGACGACAGATCGGCGACGCACACGGTGCAGACGATTCCGAATCGACCTGCAAGCTCCTGAGAAAGCAACTCGAGCGTCTCTCGGTTTCGTGCGACGACGACGAGGTCATATCCACGTTTCGCATAGTCGACGGCGAATTCCCGGCCAATCCCCGACGACGCCCCGGTGACGAGTGCGAGAGGACGTCGCGTCACGACTGGTTCGAACGGTCGTCCCACCACGCGTGGGTGCCGCTCGAGATGCGCTCGGGCAGTTCGACGGCAGCGACGGGACCATCCGACAAGCGCGCCGCATCGAAGATCACGCACTCGCTACGGTCCGAGTTGACGTCGATGGTGTACGTCAAGAGATATCCGTCGTCTTCCGCGGTCGAGTTCTCACGCGGTGCGAACACCGCCTCGCTGCAGAACACCCCTGGTCCGAGTCGCACGGTCTCCTCGCGACCGGCGTCAACGTCGTGGCGAATCAGGCCTTCGAAGGTGAACCATCCCTCAGTCGGCACCGTGCTGTACGTCGTCGAGTAACGCTTTCCGGCGACCCGATTGTTGATCGCACCGAACTCGGTGATCGTGTCCGAGAGCGGTCCCTCGATGACCGTGCCGGTGACGAGGTTCAATCGCCAGCGATACGGCCTCGACTGCATCGCATGCAAGTCGAGATAGCGGAACAGCCGCTCGTCGATCGTCGCGTCGGGTGGCAACGACGGTGCCGGATCGGCTTGGAAGTATCCGTCGACGACGATCTCGTCGCCTTCTTCGTACGCGTTGATCCAATGCAACACGAACGTCGGCTCACAGTCGAACCAGCGAATCTCGTTCGTCGATCCGTGACGTGGGATCACACCGAGACGCATCGGCATGTCTCGGTAGAACCGGTTCGCATACACGCCCCGCTCGAGAAGCTGCGGATCCCAGAACAACGGGCAATCGTTGACGATCGAGAAGTTCTCGGTAAAGACCATGTCGTGCGGGAGGCGCGGCCCAGGCAATGGCACGTCGATGTAGGTGACCAGTTCGCCTGCGGGAGAGACGACGCCGTAGTGCATGTACGGATACGTCGTCGAGTAGTTGAAGAACATCAGCTCCCCGGTGCGCACGTCGACCTTCGTGTGAGCCGACACCCCTTCGCTCGGAAACGCACCGTTCCACGACTCGGTTCCGAGGTCTGCGAGCGTCACTGGGTCGAGCCGGTACAGATCGCCACACTGATAGAAGCTGCTGAGGGCGACTCCTCGATGGACGACGACGTCCGTGCTGGAGGCATCCTTCATCCTGGTTCGTGCACCCCATCCGTCCTGGCGGACTGCCTTCTTCGGCGATTCCGCGAGGCCCGACCACAGCGGACCGCCGTGTTCGAGCTCGGCGGCCAGACCTTTCGTGCGAACGAAACGATTCCGATATTGCACCTCGCCGTTGTCGAATGCGATCGAGTGCAACATTCCGTCGCCATCGAACGGGTGGTACCGATCGGCCGCAGGCACGAGTGGGTTCTCGGTGTTGCGGAGATACACGCCGGCGAAGTCGTCGGGCACCGTGCCCCGTACGACGGGCGTCGTCGTCGTCCATTCCTTCGTCTGCGGACGCCATGCTCCGGTCCTGTAGGGATGGGCGTCGTCGCGCGGCAACAGCGACTCGAACTCGTGCTCGACGATGGTCATGACACCTTCCCCCGAATGCCGAGGTTACGGCACACGCACCGCACGCGCCACCCCAGATTGCCGACTCGGAGCGTGTCGGCAACAATGGCGTCATGGCACAGCATCCCGACGTCGTGATCGTCGGAGCGGGATTCGCCGGGATGTACATGTTGCATTCGTGCAGGTCGGCGGGCCTCGACGCCATCGTCGTCGAGCGCGGTTCGGGCGTCGGAGGCACGTGGTACTGGAACCGCTACCCCGGCGCCCGGTGTGACGTGCCGAGCCTCGAGTACTCGTACCAGTTCTCCGACGAGCTGCAACAGGAATGGGAGTGGAGCGAAAAGTACGCGACGCAGCCCGAGATCCTGCGCTATGCGGAACATGTCGCGGATCGGTTCGACCTGAAGCGCGACATCCGCTTCGACTCACTCGTCACCTCGATCACGTACGACGAGGTGACCAACCTCTGGACCACGTCGCTCGCCGATGGCGAGAGTATCGAGTCGACGTTCGTCGTGTCGGCGGTCGGGTGCCTCTCGTCTGCGAACCGTCCACGGTTCCTCGGCGACGACGACTTTGGCGGACAGATCCTGCACACCGGAGAATGGCCCCACGAAGGCGTCGACTTTCGAGGAAAGCGCGTCGCCGTCATCGGAACGGGTTCGTCAGGAATCCAGGCGATTCCGATCATTGCGCGCGAATGCGCGCACCTCACGGTCTTCCAACGCACCGCTGCCTACACGATCCCTGCACACAACGCGCCACTCGACCCCGATTACGTGAGCACGATCAAGTCCGACTACTCCACCTTTCGCGCCAAGAACATGCTCACTCGCGCCGCCCTCGGTGGCGACACCCCGACCGGCACACAGTCGGCGTCCGAGGTGACCGACGCCGAACTCGACCGTGTGCTGACCGAACGATGGAACAAGGGAGGCTTGCTCTTCCTCGGCGGCTTCAACGACTCGATGGTCAATCGTGTCTCCAACGAACGCATTGCTGACTGGGTGCGCAACAAGATCGCCTCGATCGTCACTGATCAAAACACCGCACGGGCACTGCAGCCCGACACCGTCATCGGCTGCAAGCGGCTCGTCGTCGACTCCGGGTACTACGAGACGTTCAACAGGGACAACGTCTCGCTCATCGACATTTCGTCGACGCCCATCGAAAGATTCACCAAGACGGGAGTCGTCGTCGACGGCACCGAACACGTCGTCGACATCGTCGTTCTCGCGACCGGATTCGACGCGATGACGGGGTCGCTCCTCAAGCTCGGACTCACGGGTCGCGGCGGACGAACGCTCGCCGACGCCTGGAGCGAGGGACCCGTCAACTATCTCGGTCTTGCAGTGCATGGCTTCCCCAACTTCTTCATGGTCACCGGACCTGGAAGTCCGTCAGTGCTCACCAACGTGTTGGTATCGATCCAGCATCACGTCGACTGGATCACCCGTGCGATCACGCACCTCATGCGCCACGGAGCACGAACGATTGAGGCGACGACCGACGCCCAGTCGGCCTGGGTCGAACACGTCAATGCGGTCGCAGGGATGACGCTCTTTCCGACGTGCAACTCGTGGTATCTGGGGGCCAACATTCCGGGCAAGCCGCGCATCTTCATGCCGCTTCCGGGATTCCCCGACTACGTGGCCCGCGCGACCGACGTCGAGACCGACGGCTATCGCGGGTTCGCTCTCACCCCCTGAATCCACGAGGACCGCAGGACGGGAACGACTGACCCCTGACTAGTCTGTGCTCCGTGGGGGAAACACTGGTCCAGACCATGCGCGCGCCCGTCCTCGCGCCGTCGCGCAGCGTGCGCATCGGCAGGACCACCTACCCCGTCGTCCTTCCCAAACTGAAGGATGCACGTCTGCACGTTGCATGCATCGTCATCACGTTGCACACCCTCGGACAGGTCGGACTCGGTTTCCACGTCAGCGTCCCGCAGATCCTTGCGGCGATCCTGACGAGCGCACTCCTCCAGGCAGCCATCACCTTCCGACAAACTCGTGCGTTCGTGTGGCCGGCGAGCGCGATGCTCACGGGCAGTGGCATTGCACTCATCCTGCGCGTGCCGACCACGCCGGTCGGAGACCACTGGACCTTCCACAAGTGGTGGATGTTCTCCGCGATCGCAGCGTTCTCGCTCGCCACCAAGTTCGTCATCCGTCGTGGCGGCTCTCACGTGTTCAACCCGTCGAACGTCGGACTCGTACTCGCGTTCATCATCCTCGGAAGCAGCCGGGTGGAGCCACTCGATTTCTGGTGGGCTCCGCTATCGAACGAGTCGATGATCATCGCCTACGCGGTGATCCTGATCGGCGGTTCACTCGTCACTCGGAGACTTGGCCTCATCACCACGGTGATCTCGTTCTGGATGGTGTTCGCTGCCGGAACTGCGATCAACGCGGCGTCAGGACAGTGCTTCACCGCCCGTTGGGCCTTCGCCCCGGTGTGCGGCAGCCACATGTGGCTCACGCTCGTCACATCACCAGAGATCTTCATCTTCACGTACTTCATGATCACCGATCCCCGCACCGTTCCGCGCGGGAAGGTCGGCCGCATCGTGTTCGGCGTACTCGTCGGCGTCACGTGTGTGCTGCTCATGGCCCCGCAGCAAACTGAGTTCGGCGCGAAGGTTGCCTTGCTTGCGGGACTCACGATCCTCACCGCACTCCGCCCGATCCTCGAGCGCTACCTGCCGGCGCCCGACAGCGACGACGACAACATGAAGGCCTTCGCCCGTCGCGTCTTCAACGGCACCGGAACGTCGACGATGACGACGACCCGCCTCACCCGGACCGCGGCATTGTCGCTGAGTGCAATCATCCTCGTCGGTGGACTCTCCACGCTCGGTCGTTCCGCCCAGGGTCTGCTCGCCGGCGAACCGGAGAACCTGACGGGTCGCATGGCGACGAGACTCGATCCTGCGACGTTCCCATCGATCTCCGTCGACGACGAAGTCGTCAATTGGAACCACGAGATCGACGTCGAAGGAGCCCGCGCGATCGTGCTCACGTTGGCAGAGAACCTTGCCCTCGAGACCCAGGCGATCGTCGAAGGTGACGAAGCCTTGCTCGAGGCCGTCAACCACGGCGATCGGCTCGATGCGATGCGTGCACAGATTCGAAACGGTGCAGCACTCGGCCAGTCGACCCTCAGCTCCTATGACATCGACTCGGTTCGCGTGACATTGCTCGTTCCCTTCGGTCGCCAAGACGGTCTCAGCCTTGGCATGATCTCGCGCGGCACCAAGACGACCGAGGTCCGCGACGAACAGGGCCTGGTCATCTCGCGGAGCTCTTCGACGTTCGAGACGATGTGGGCGATGCGTCGAGCAACGGGTTCGCGTTGGCTGATCGTGGCCGAACTTCCCGTTCCAGACACCAACTGACCGAGGCGTTGAGAACGCGTCCGCCGGTGGGTAAGAAGCTCGTTGCATCGTTGGCGTTGTGCGCCATTGTGGCCGGTGCCGTCGCCACCCTCGTCCTTCGCGGCGGATCCTCGCCTACGACCCCGCTCTTCGTCGACGAGTCGGCGTCATCGGGGATCTCGCAGGTCTATGACGGAGAATTCGAACACTTCGTTGGCGGCGGGGTGGCCTCCTTCGACTGCAACGACGACGGCTACCCCGACCTGTATTTCGCGGGCGGGACGAACGTTGCAGCGCTCTACGTCAACCGCAGTACCGCCGGTGGCGAGTTGCGCTTCGAACGACGCGCGTCGCAAGTGACAGATCTCGTTGCGGTGACCGGTGCATACCCGCTCGACGTCGACGGCGACCGGGTCCTCGACCTCGTCGTCTTGCGCCGTGGAGGCAACGCGCTCCTCCGCGGCCTCGGTGACTGCTCGTTCGAAGACGCCTCGGCAACGTGGGGCGTCGACCCGGGCAACGACTGGACCGTGGCGTTCTCGGCGACATGGGAACGTGATGCGTCGTTGCCGACGCTCGCATTCGGCAACTATCTCATCCCCGACACTTACGACTGCGCGAGCAACGTCGTCTGGCGACCAACAGGGTCGACGTACGGCTCTCCACTCGAACTCCCGGGCCATTGCACCCTGTCCCTTCTGTATTCGGACTGGAATCGCGACGGTGGCGTCGACCTTCGCGTGAGCAACGACCGCAACTACGACCGTGAGGCGCGCGAACAGCTCTGGCGATTTCGCCCTGGTGAGGAACCACGCGAGTACGGCGAGTCAGATGGCTGGCGCAGGGTGACGATCTGGGGCATGGGCATCGCCAGCTACGACCTCACGGGAGACGGCAAACCAGAGGTCTACCTGACGAGTCAGGCGGACAACAAGCTCCAGACGCTCGAGCCGGACTCCGACACGCCGACCTATCGCGACATCGCACTCGAACGGGGTGTCACTGCCCAGCGCCCGTATGTCGGCGAGGAGATCCTTCCGTCGACTGCATGGCATCCTGAATTCGACGACGTGAACAACGATGGCGTGATCGACCTCTTCGTGTCGAAGGGCAACGTGGATGCCCAGATCGATTATGCGGCCTTCGATCCGAACAACCTCCTGCTCGGCACCCGCGACGGAACCTTCGTCGAACGAGGCGCAGAAGCCGGACTCGCCAACGGCGCGCGAAGCCGCGGAGCGGCTGTGGTCGACCTGAACCTCGACGGACTGCTGGACCTCGTCGTCGTCGACCGACGCGTTCCCGTCGAGGTGTATCGCAACGTGGGGAAAGGAACAGCCACATCCCCGGTTGCGATGGGCAATTGGATCGGCGTCAGGCTGAAACAGGACTCGCCGAACACGATGGGCGTCGGCGCACAGGTCGAAGTTCGGGTGAACGGAAAGACGATGACGCGCGAGGTGACCGTCGGTGGCGGACACGCGAGCGGGGATGCGAGCTGGCTGCACTTTGGTCTCGGGAAAGCGACCACGGTCGAGTTGCGCGTGACCTTCCCTGGCGCCGAACCGGGCGCCTGGTCGACCGTCGATGCGAACGGCTTCTACGAGTTGAGTCGCGACGAGGCGACACCCCGAACGTGGCGGGCTAGCTGAGTTCGGTCTAGCGACTCGTGACCGGCTTGCCCATGATGATCATGGCAAGCACCTCGTCCTTGGTGACGGACTTCTTGTCGACGGTTCCGACCAACTTGCCCTGCATCATGACGCTGATCCGATCGGCAAGGTCGAACACGTCGTGGATGTCGTGGCTGATGAGGAAGATGCCGATGCCCTCGGACTTCAACTGCTCGATCAGTTCGCGGACCTGGGCGGTTTCCGCCGGTCCGAGCGCGGCCGTCGGCTCGTCCATGATCAGGATCTTCGCGTTGAAGTGAACCGCACGGGCGATTGCCACCGACTGTCGCTGCCCACCCGACAACGACTTGACGGCGGTGCTCAAGTTCTTGAACCGTGGATTGAGGCGCTTCATCACGTCCCGTGTCGCGGATGCCATCGCGGAGTCATCGAGGGCGCCGGTCTTCGTGCGCAATTCGCGACCGAGGAACATGTTCCCTGCGGCATCGATGTTGTCTGCGAGCGCAAGGCGCTGATAGATCACTTCGATCCCGTGCGTGCGTGCGTCGCGAGGATTCTCGATCGACACTGGAACGCCGTTCACGAGGATCTGCCCAGAATCTGGAGGACGAGCGCCAGCGAGGGTGTGCATCAACGTCGACTTGCCGGCACCGTTTCCGCCGACGAGTGCGACGACTTCACCGGGATTCAAGGTGATCGTCACCCCATCCACGGCGTGCAGGCCTCCGAAAGAGACGCGAATGTCGCGCATCTCGACGAGCGGCGTCGTCGACTTCACTGACGTTTCGGTGGTCGTCATTGTTGAGCCCCTCCTTCGACGACGATCATTGGCGCCCCGTCTGGATGATGAGCGCTGCGAGGACGAGTCCGGTCACGAGCGACACCATGACGGTGCGGCGGCGACCGAGGCGAAGTGCGGAGTCGATCGCGACTGCGGTGACGAGGACGATGCCGACGACGATGTCCTGGGACGGAGAGTCGATGCGCAGGAGCACCATGCCGGAACGCAACGACTGCATGATGACGGCGCCGAGCACCGCGCTCGTGATGGTCCCGATGCCACCGGCGAACGACGTGCCACCGATGACGGCCGCCGAGATTACGTCGAGCTCGTTCTGCACGCCGAGATTCGTCACAGCCGCGTTCAGTCGCGCCGTCTGGATCGCCGCACTGACCGCACACAGCACGCCCATGAGGACGAAGGTCAACATCAGGGTGCGTCGGGTGTCGATACCACCGAGTTCGGCGGCCTCGGGATTTCCACCGATGGCATAGACGTAGCGACCGAAGCGACGTCGGCGCGAGAGATACACCATGCCGATCGTCACGAACACCAGGATGACGACCGGGTATGCGACCCCCGTCGGCGCACCACTGATCGGTGATTCATACCCCACTGCCACGAAGGCAATGCCGGCGAGGATTGCGATGCAACTGAATACCGCGATACCCAAGTCGACAGCGAACGGTCGAAGTGCGAGGTCATAACGCTTGCGACGGCGACGCGCGTAGTAGATGCTCAAACTTGCGCCGAGGCAGCCCAGAAGTCCGAGGATCCAACTGCGCCATTCGCCAAGTGATCCGTCAGGGCCGCCGCCAATGAGCTGAAACTTCGTGTCGAGTGGCGAGAGAGTCTGACCCTGCTCTCCCATTCGAAAGATCAAGCCGCGCCAGACGAGGAACCCACCAAGGGTGACGATGAAGGCGGGAACTCCTCCGTATGCGATGACCGAACCCTGCACCGCACCAAGGGCCGCGCCGAGGGCGACGCCGATTGCGAGCGCAACGAGCCAGGTGTACCAGCGGTCGAATCCTTGCCCGAACGTCTCGGGAATCCAGCGGGTTTGCACCATCGCCATTACATAGCCAAGGAAGCCAAGGAGCGAACCGACGGAAAGGTCGATGTTGCGCGAGACGATGATCAGCACCATTCCCGTCGCCATGATCGCGATCGAGGTGCTCTGGACGGAGAGGTTCCAGAGGTTGCGCGCGGTGAGGAAGTCGCCTCCGGAGAGGATGTGGAAGGCGATCCAGATCACGACGAGCGCGATCAGCATTCCCGCAAAACGCGAGTCGATTTCGGTCGAGGCGAAGAGCGCACGCCAATCGCGGCGCGTCGCGGTGTTCTCGCCCTTCGAGTTGTCGGTGCCTAAGTCAGTCACGGTCTCAAGTTCCCCAAATGAGTGTTCCACATCGTGCCACAAATGAAACGTGCCCCCCGCCCCGAAGGGCGGAGGGCACGTTGCGTGTCAACGGTGACGACGCCCGATCACGGGCAAGCGGTCACCGAACCCGGCTCTACGCCCTGGCACAGCGTTGCCGTGTCAGTCCAGCCGGCGTCGATCACAGCACTCAGGTTGTCCTGGGTGATGGGCAGTGGCGTCAAGAAGATCGAGGAGATCTCATTGCCACCAGGCGTCGTGAACGGAGCTGCTCCGGAGATCGCCGTGGCGTCTGCGTTGCCGCACAATGCCATTGCGGCCTCGCCTGCTGCCTTGCCGAGCTCACGAGCGTCCTTCCAGACGGTCAACGACTGCGTGCCCAAGGCGACGCGGTTCAGAGCGGCCTGTTCGGCGTCCTGACCCGACACCGGCACCTTGCCGGCGAGTCCCTGTGCTTCGAGGGCGGCAATGACGCCACCGGCCATGCCGTCGTTCTGTGCGAGAACGGCGTCAACCTTGTTGCCTTCTGCGGTGAGGACCTGCTCCATCGTCGCCTGGGCCTTTGCAGGATCCCAGTTGTCGGTGTAGGTCTCGCTCACGATCTCGATGTCACCAGCAGCAACTGCTGCACCGATGACCTCTTCCATGCCCTCGCGGAGGAAGTCGGCGTTCGCGTCAGCCTTGTTGCCCTTCACGATCACGTAACGACCCTTCGGTACGCGCTTGAAGATTTCCTCGGCCTCGAGCTTGCCCACGCCCTTGTTGTCGAACGTGATGTAGAGGGCACGTGGCTCCTCGATCAAACGGTCGTACGCAACCACAGGAACACCGGCATCGATTGCCGACGTCACTGCAGGCAGGATTGCCGTTCCGTCCTGTGCGAGGACGATGAGTGCCTTTGCACCCTGGGAGATGAGGTTCTCCAGGTTGCTGGCCTGCGTCTCAGCCGACGACTTCGCGTCGTTCGAGATGTAGGTGCCACCAGCAGCTTCGATCGCTGCCTTGATTGCCGGCTCGTCCCACTTTGCCCAGCGCTCTTCCTGGTAGTTGTTCCACGAGACACCGACGGTGCAACCACCGGCGGCTGCCGCGGTCGTGTCCGACCCGGCATCATCTCCCGAACCGCCACACGCGGAGAGGATGAAAGCTCCCGCGGCGACCAGTACGCCAATTCGTCGTAACTGCATTGATTTTCCCCCTATGTAGGTGTGTTGGTAAGCGAACACCTTCGTCGTCGGAGGTGTTTCTCAATTGCTCAAGCCAACTCTAACAAGTCCGTCGTGGGGCACAAAACACCCCCGGGGCGGCGCCCATTCGTCTCCACGGGGGCCACGGGAGTTAAATCGAACCATGGCCATGCGCTGGGGAGTCGCCGGAACCGGCCGGATCGCCTCCGACTTCGTCCGCGATCTCGCCAACGTCCCGGACGCCACGGTCGTGGCCGTGGGCAGCCGAACCCTCGCAGGAGCCCAGGACTTTGCCGCGAAGTTCAACATCCCGACCGCGGTCGGATCGGTGGACGCACTCGCCGCACTCGATGACGTCGACGTCGTCTACGTCGCCGGCATCCACCCCGTGCACCACGACCACGCCATCGCGATGATGCGCGCGGGGAAGCACGTGCTCGTCGAAAAGCCGATCGCGATGAACGTCGCCCAGGCGTCCTCAATGGTCGCGACGTCACGGGAGACGAATCGCTTCCTGATGGAGGCGATGTGGATGCGCTTCAACCCGCTGCACGTGGCGCTCAAGCAGCGACTCGACGCTGGCGAATTCGGTCGCATCACCTCGATCGAGAGCGACTTCAGTTTTTCCGTGCCGTTCGATCCGAACCACCGACTCTTCGATCCCGCCAAGGGCGGTGGGTCACTTCTCGACGTGGGCATCTATCCGCTCACCCTCGCGTGGTGGTTGAACGGCCCTCCCGACGAGTGGAGCGCGCACGGCACGATCGGAGCCACCGGCGTTGACGAGTCGGTCGAGATGGACCTGTCGTGGTCGAGTGGCGCAACTGCTCGACTCACATGCGGCTCACGACGAGAAGGTTCCCGGATGTCCACGATCACGTGCGAGAAGGCGACGATCGTCATCCCTGCCCCGTCGCACGCCTCGAACGTCGCCGACGTTCGCACATCGCACGGATCCGAGCGCATCGAATGCGCTTCACCCGGTCTTCACCACCAGGTCGCCGAGGTCCACCGTTGCGTCGCCGCTGGCCTCCGCGAGAGCCCGCGAATGACGCATGGCGACAGCATTCGCATCACGACGTTCATGCACGACGTCTTGGCGAAGATCGCCTCAAGCTGACGTTTCGTCACGATTCACGAAGAGACGCACTGAGACCGATGGGTCTATATTTGCGTCCTATGGCAGCACACTCCCGTCCGGTATTCGAGAGCCTCCGAGGGGGTCCGCTCGAGATCTCCAGCATCTTTCGTGAACGAGCAGACAAGTACATGGTCCTCCAGAAACTGGCCCAAGAGGTACTGCGTGAGCCGTCTCACCTGTCGCCTACCGACCGCGAGGTGATCGCCGCCTTCACGAGCAAGCTGAACGGCTGCGAGTATTGCTGTGGTTCACACACCGAATTCGCCCGATCGCTCGGAGCCTCCGCCGACGACGTGCGCATGATCGACACCGTCGACACGGCCGCGCATCGCCTCGCGCCGATACTCGCCTACGTCCGGAAACTGACGCTCGCGCCGAGCACCATCTCGAACGATGACAAGCAGGCGGTGCTCACGGCGGGCTTCAGCGAGGAGGAATTGAAGGATGCGATCGGTGTCTGTGCCGCATTCAACCTCTTCAATCGCCTCGTCGAGGGCCATGGCATTCCGCCGAAGTCCGACTACAGCCAAGACGCCGAAATGCTCAATCGTCATGGCTACGACCGCCGCTACCCTGCGCGCTGAACGACTGGAGATCCGATGAAACCGACACCCGCAGACAAGTTCTCCTTCGGGATGTGGACGATCGGGTGGCAGGCACGCGATCCATTCGGAGATCCGACTCGCCCTCCTCTCGATCCTTTCCACGCCGTCGACAAGCTCGCTGAACTCGGCGCATGGGGCATCACGTTCCATGACGACGACCTCGTTCCATTCGGTTCCACTCCGGCTGTCCGCGACGCGACGGTGTCGAAGTTCAAGGATCGACTCGCCTCCACCGGCGTCTGCGTGCCGATGATCACGACGAATCTCTTCGCCCACCCGGTGTTCAAGGACGGCGGTTTCACGAGCAACAACCGCGACGTTCGTCGCTACGCATTGCGCAAGGTGTTGAGAAACATCGAACTCGCTGCGGATCTCGGCGCGAAGACCTTCGTACTGTGGGGCGGACGCGAGGGCGCCGAATATGACCACGCAAAGGACGTTCGCGCCGCGCTCGACCGTTACGCCGAGGCGATGAACACGCTCACTTCCTTCGTTGTCGAGCGCGGATATGACATCAGGTTCGCCATCGAGCCGAAGCCGAACGAACCGCGTGGCGACATCTTGCTTCCGACGATCGGCCATGCGGTCGCCTTCATCGAGCGCCTCGAGCATTCGCATCTCGTTGGGCTCAATCCCGAAGTCGGTCACGAACAGATGGCTGGACTCAACTTCACGTCGAGCATCGCCCAGGCGTTGTGGCAAGGCAAGTTGTTCCACATCGACCTCAACGGCCAGCGAGGAATCAAGTATGACCAAGACCTCGTGTTCGGCCATGGCGACCTGATCAATGCCTTCAGCCTCGTCGACCTCCTCGAATTCGGCGGCGTCGGCGGAGCACCGTCGTATACGGGACCGCGCCACTTCGACTACAAGCCATCGCGCACCGAGGACATGGACGGCGTGTGGAAGTCGGCGGCGGCCAACATGCGTATGTACCTCCTCCTCAAGGAGCGCGCAGCAGCATTCCGTGCCGATCCGGAAGTGCAGGAAGCGCTGCGCGCTGCGCGTGTCGACGAGTTGTCGACCCCGACGCTTGCCCCGGGCGAGTCCGGTGCATCCATCCTGAACGATGCATCCATCGCCAACTTCGACGTCGACGCCGCTGGAGTGAAGGGCTATGGCTTCGTCCATCTGCACCAGCTGGCTGTCGAACACCTGATGGGCGCTCGTTGACATGACCCTCGTGGCGGGTGTCGACTCGTCCACTCAGTCGTGCAAAGTGGTGGTGCGCAACGCCGAGACAGGCGCGCTCGTTCGCTCCGGCACCGCCAAGCATCCCGACGGGACGGAGGTCGATCCGCACCAGTGGGAAACCGCGCTTGAACAAGCGATCGAGAGCGCCGGAGGCCTCGACGACGTGGAAGCGATCTCGATCGCCGGGCAGCAACACGGCGCGGTGTGCCTGGATGATGCCGGCAACGTCGTTCGTCCCGCATTGCTGTGGAACGACACGCGGTCTGCGAGCGCGGCCGATGAACTCACCCGCGAACTTGGCACCAAGTCATGGGTCGATGCAGTCGGATCGGTTCCGGTCGCGTCCTTCACCGTGACGAAACTGCGCTGGATCGCAGAACACGAACCCGACAATGCTCGACGCATCGCTGCCGTGTGTCTCCCTCACGACTGGCTCACCTGGAAACTGCGTGGCTGCACCGACATCGCCGATCTCGTCACCGATCGATCCGACGCATCCGGCACCGGGTACTTCGACTCCACCACCAACGAGTATCGGCGTGACATCCTCACGCGTGCACTCGGCCACGACGTGGCGTTGCCGCGAGTCCTCGGTCCGGCCGATCACGTCACCTGGGGACATCGGGTCATCGGTGCTGGCGCAGGAGACAACGCTGCCGCCGCGATCGGCGTGGATGCGGGCGACGACGTCGTCGTCTCGCTCGGCACGTCCGGAACTGCATTCGTTAGGAGCTCGACATGCGCGCGGGATGAATCCGGTGCGGTCGCGGGATTTGCGGACGCAACCGGGGCGTTCCTTCCGCTCGTCTGCACCCTGAATGCAGCACGGGTCCTCGATGCAACGTGCTCGCTCCTTGGAGTCAGCCACGACGAACTCTCGACGCTCGCGCTGAAGGCACCGAGTGGAGCCGACGGCCTCGTCGTCGTTCCCTACCTGGCTGGTGAACGAACCCCTAACGAACCGACTGCGACGGGTGGATTCCTCGGGTGGACGAACAACAACTCGACTCCCGCCCACGTCGCCCGCGCCGCCATCGAAGGAATGCTCTGTGGACTCGCTGACGCCCTCGACGAACTCGTCAAGAATGGAGCGTCGATCACCCGCGTGCGACTCATCGGTGGAGCTGCGGCGTCGCCCGCTGTCCAGCGCATCGCACCGTCGATCTTTGGGTGTCCCGTCGTGGTTCCAGAACCAGGTGAGTACGTCGCAGATGGTGCTGCACGTCAGGCCGCGTGGGCGCTGTCGGGCACCTATCCCTCATGGTCGCCTGTGCTGTCTACGCCAAGCAGCGAATCAACCCAATCGAAGTCGATTCGTTCCCGCTATGCAGAAGCGCGACGGCACTGGATCGACCAGGTCGACTAAGTGACCGAACGAGCGGCGTCCTACCTCAGTTGAATGCGCCGAGGATCGCGCCAATGATGACGAAGTTCAAAACGTCATTGCCGACCTCGATCAACCACACGCGATAGCCGTGACCACCGAACAATCGATGCCCAAGGGCAGCAGCGGCCAACGCAACGCCAGCAAGTAGCCCCCAACCTGCGCCGGCGAGTGAACCCATGTGCCCCGCATCGTCTCGCAGTGCGTCGAGAATGACCTCGAGCACGATGGACTGGGCGAGGATCGCAACGACGAGACTTCCAAACATCAGTCCTGCCCCATCGCTCTCGGTGGGAAGTGGACGATCCCTGTTCATCAGCCGCCACCACACGAAGTAGAACGTCTTTCCGTTGAACCATGCGAAACCGCTTGCGAACGCTGCAACCGACGCGATCACAACCCCCAGAACGTTGATGTCACCCATTGTCACTCCTCCGTCGTTTCCCTCTTACGTGAGTTCGTCGAGACGCGCCTTGACCAACTTGTTGAGCAGGGTCGCGTTGACCTTCCAGTTGGAAGGAACCTCGATCGTCTTCTTGTTCACTTTGTATGCCGCGAGTTCCTTGGAGAACTTCGCGAGTGCATTCTTACCCCACGGAGCAATCAAGATGTGGTTCTTGGAGACCGACAACCCGAAGACGTAGTCGTTACCGATCTTGAGCATCGGCTGGTTCCACGCGATCACGAGTTCCAGTTTCGGATACTTCTTCCTGATCGCCGCGAAGATCGCGCGCACGGTCTTCGCCTTCTCCTTGTCGGTCTTGGCGAGGTATGCACCGAGGTCATCGAAGCGCTTCGTCGTCACCGATCCACGGCAGTACATGACCACGGCGTTCGCATGGGCCTGACTGAATCCGTGGTCTTCTCGCAGGATCGCAATCTGTTCCGGATACTTCCGATCGGCGTTCTCCTCCATGAGGGCAAACCAATGCCGCATCGGCTGACCATATTTCTTTTCGATCAACGGAAAGAATCGAGTTCGATCGTGCTTGTCGACGGCCACATGCCAAGCGTAGGGCGATCGGTACGACCGTCGACGACTCGGAAGGTTCGCGGACTGGCACACTGAAGTGCGTGACGTCGAATTCTCCTGACCTGTGGATCGACCGACTCCCAACCGTCGACGAAAACACGAACAAGTACACGCGTGGGCACGCAGTCATCTTCGGCGGATATCCAATGACCGGAGCAGCTCGCCTCGCTGCACGAGCATGCGCAAGGACGGGGGCGGGTCTCACCACGATTTTCGTCGAGCACCGTGCACTCGACGTCTACGCCAAGCACCTCGAGAGCATCATGGTTCGCGCAGTCACCGACCACTCCAACCTCGAGTCGGCGCTCGATGACCCGCGAATCACCTCGATCCTCGCGGGCCCGGGGCTCGGCGTCTCGTCACGCACGAAAGGCATCGTGCGCGCTTGCCTCGCGACGGGGCACCCTGTCGTCCTCGATGCCGACGCGTTGACGTCTTTCGCCGACGACCCGAACGAGCTCTTCGCGCTCCTCCACCAGAAGTGTGTCATCACACCCCACGAGGGCGAATTCTCGAGGATCTTCTCGCTCACCGGATCCCGTGAAGAACGCGCGATCGAGGCCTCTCACCGCTGCGGGGCGATCGTGCTTCTCAAGGGTTCACAGACGGTTGTCGCCGCCCCGATGGGCGAACTCGTCGTCAATCCTCCCGCGTCAGCACATCTGGCGACCGCTGGATCGGGCGACGTCCTCGCGGGAATCGTCACCGGTCTCCTTGCGCAGGGTATGCCGCCGTTCGACGCAGCGTGCGCAGGTGTCTGGGTACACAGCGAAGTTGGACGACACCTCGGCATCGGCATGATCGCCGACGACATGCCCGAGGACATCCCGCGAGTGCGACGACTCCTGGTGAACGAGCCGAAGTAGAACTTCCAGCCATCAAGGTCACGTTTTTCGACAATTGGTCGAGTGCTCAGTACGAGTGCAACGATGGTTCCAGATGACGCCAGCAATCACGCTCGCAAACTGGTTGGAGGCACCCCACAACCGGTGGTCCTTCCACCACGTCGACCAGATACTTCCGACGGTCGCGATCACCAACGGCGAAGGAAACGTCACCCATCTCCCGCACAATCCCGTCGACCTGGGAGGCGTGTCGTTCGCGGCCGCCGACGGTTCGACGACGACGTGGGAGCGCCACCTTCGCGAGTCGTACTGTGACGCGTTATGCGTCGTGCATGACGGCGTGATCGTCGACGAGCGGTACTTCAACGGAATGAACGAGGAATCGAGGCACCTCTTGATGAGCGTCACGAAATCGTTCACCGCCGCGGCCCTCGGTGTTGCTGTTGGTCGAGGGCTCGTGACAACCTCCACGCTCGTCACCGACGTCGCACCTGAGTTCGCGGGAACGAGTCTCGAGGGGTGCACGGTGAGGCATCTCATCGACATGACCGCCGGCAC
>CAYXIY010000004.1:0-38654 GCA_964465475.1 uncultured Acidimicrobium sp.
ATACCTGTCGAGGTACCCATCACGCCGACCGCAACAGCTGCTGCGCCGGCCCCCTTGATGAAGCGTCGACGGGTGAATTCCGCCGAGATCAACTCGTGCTGTTCCATGAACACTTACCCCCTGTGTTGATTCGGACCTCCGCCCGAACACGAGCCCCTCGCTCGTTGGGGTAACGGTAGCACAGGAAACTGGGGTGATTACTAAAGTGTTCAGACCCCGAAATCGGGCGTCAAGCCCCGCGCCGGCGACGACCCGAGGGTCCGGCGTCGGCGCTCGGAGCCTTGTTCGTCAGGGGTCCGATGGCCTCGACGATCGTCTCCACCGTCGGGGCCTGTGCCCGCACGTGGGAGTGAATCGAGGCCGCCATGGCCGCCAGGTGCTCGGGCGAGGTGCCGCAACATCCCCCGATGATGCGGGCACCCGCGTCGACGGCGAGCGCCGCATACCGCGCCATCAACTCGGGCGTCCCCGAATACGTGATGGTCGTGCCCTCGAACTTGGGGATTCCGCAGTTGCCCTTGCACACGACCGGCGAAACGTCGGCGTCCATCTCGAGCACCGAGACCAAGATGTCGCTCGCGCCAACACCACAATTGGCGCCGATCGCGAGCGGTGGGACGGCGAGACCGTCGAACTGTGCGCGCAACATTTTCGGCGCAAGCCCCATCATCGTTCGTCCCGCGGTGTCGAAACTCATCGTGCAGACGTACGGCATGCCGACGCGGATCGCCGCCTCGGCGGCCGCCCTCATCTCTTCTGGTGCCGACATCGTCTCGATCCACGCGACGTCCGCGCCGCCAGCCTTCAGACCCTCGATCTGCTCGGCGAAGGCGTCGACCGCCTCATCATGAGTAAGTGCCCCGAGCGGCTCGAACAGTTCGCCCGTCGGCCCCACGCTGCCGGCCACGACGACCGGTCGCGGCGAGGCGTCCGCGACGCTGCGTGCCAGCCGCGCGGCACCCGCCGCGAGTTCGCCGACTCGATCCTGGGCGTTGTGCAACTTCAGTCGATGACGATTGCATCCGAACGTGTTCGTGAGGATGATGTCCGCGCCGGCATCCACGAAGGCCTGATGCAGCCCGACCACCTTGTCGGGCTGATCGGTGATCCAGAATTCGGGCGGCTCACCGGATTCGAGGCCGACCTTGAAATAGTTCGTGCCCGTCGCGCCGTCGGCGAGCAGTGGTCGACCGGTGTCGAGGAGCTCCTGGAGGGTCGTTCGCACGGTGCGAACGCTACCCCATCACGTTTCCGGCGGTCACCGCTTCGGAGCGCAGTCGCGAAAATGCCCCGAGGTTGATCGCCTTGCCGGTGGCCTCACCGACGAACTCGAGCGGAGTGAGATCGTGGTCGATCCCCTTCTCTTGTGCCTCGATCAGCAGTCGCATGAACTTGCCGACGAGCGGCGCATTCTTGAACTGGTTGCCGCTCGTACCGCACGCCATGAAGAACCCGTCCAGGCTGGACTTGTCGTACAGGGGGATCCAGTCGTCGGTCACGTCGTAGAGCGCGCCGATGCCGAGCAACTTGAGCGGGATGCCGAAGTCCGGGAGTCGCCGCGCGAGGCGCAGCATCACACGCTCGAAGAACTCGACGGTGACCTGGTCGTTCCAATCGTCTGCGTCCTCGATGAAGTGCAGCGGGTCGCAGGCGGGCTCGGTGGTGCCGACGTTGAGCAAGTCGCCCATGTGCGGGCGGAAGTACTGGCCCAAGTCGAGGTCCGCCACGATCGGCGCGTTGTCCTCGAGTCGGAAACCGACGGGTGCCGGCGGCGAGAAGACCTCTTGACGCAGGGGCTGGTGGTGCACCTTCATCTCGTCGTAGACGCCCGCCATCTTGTTGATCTTTGCGGCGTGCGGACCTGCGGCGTTGATCACGATCGGCGCAGAAATCGACTCACCCGAGGCGAGCGTGACGCCGGTGACGCGGTCACCCGAACGAGTGACGTCGGAGACTTCCTTGTGGAAGAAGAACTCTGCGCCATGGGCCTTGGCGGCGTGCGCGAGGTTGTGCGCGGCCAGCATCGGGTCGTCCATGAACCCACTCAGCGGATCGAACAGCGCGGACAGCTGGTCGTACGGGTCGTCGGCGAACGCCGGGTCCTCGATCGACTTCGGCGGATAGAACTTGCCGGTCTCGAAGGCCGGCCAGCGCTTGCGCACCTCTTCGGGGCTCAACACCTCGTACGGGATGCCGAAGTCGTCCCACAGCTCGCGCTGGCGAACGCCGTCGTAGCCCTCGGTGAGGAACACGAGGTAGCCGGTCTTCACGAACTTGGCCATCCCGTCGGGGTCCTCGACGCCGACGAAGTCCGACCAGTTGTACCAATACTGTGCGGCCTCCCAGGCCATCAGGATGGTGTTGAAGTTCGAATAGGTGAAGCGAATGATCGCCGACGAGGCACTCGTCGACCCGGCGCCCGGCGCTCCACCTTTGTCGATCACGACGACCTTGCGGCCGGCCTTGGACAACTCGAGTGCGATGGACGCACCCATCACCCCGCCGCCGATGACGACGACGTCGCTCGAGGAAGGAATCTGGCTCACTTGTCACCATCCAAGATGGCCTGCGCCCACTTGGCGGTGTCGGCCACGTTGTTGAACGTGAAGGAATGGATGCCCTGGATGCGCAGCGTCTGTGCGTCACGGGCGAGGTCATTCAGCAACTTCGTCGGGTCGTAACCACCTGGTGCGAACATGCGCGTGATCGTCGACTTGTTCTTCGACAAATAGCGCATCGACTGACCGATGCCGAGTCGCATACCCATGGTCATCAACTTCGCGCGGTCGACGACTCCTGGCAGGCCGAGGTTGATCGGCGCGGTGAAGCCTGCGGCGCGCTCTTCTTTCAGCCACGAGCGAATCTTGGCGGCGTCGAAGCACATCTGCGTCGAGGCGAGCGGCTTGATGCCCTTCGACTCGATCAACTTCTGCTTTTCGTGGATCGCGTCGTGCAGGTCGGAGTTGCTGATGGTCGCGTGACCGTCGGGATACGCACCGAAGGCGAGCGTCTCGATGCCGGGGTTGGCGTCCAGGAAGTCGCGCATGAACGGCAGCGCGTACTGGTAGTGCGGCGGCGTCTCGGCGTCACCACCGATGATGAACACCTCCTTGATCCCCTGGGCTCGAACCCACTCGGCCAACTTCGCGGCGTGCTCCGGGCCCTCGACGAGTCGGGCGGCAAAGTGCGGGACCGCGTTGTGCCCCTTGGCCACGAGCTGCTCGCACAGCTGTTGGGTGGTGGCGATGCCCTTCACCGGTGAGCAGGTCACCGACACCGGCGCACCGTGCGGCAGGTCGGCGATCGCCTGATCGAGCGACTTGAGCGGAATCAGCTCGTAGCGCATGTTGGCGACGAGCTCGCGGGCCTCGGGCGAATAGTCGGCTTTGGCCGATCCGAACAGTGACGACAAGAGACTCATGGTGTTTTCCTCGGTGTGATGGGTGGGTTCGCTCAGCCGAACGTGTCGGGCAGTTCAGCCTTGCGCTTGGCTATATATTCTTGCAATTCCGCGTCGATTGCGTCGTCGAGCGCCGGGGCTTCGTACGACGCAAGGCGCTCCTTCCACAGTTTGTTGGCCCTGGTGGCGGCGTCTTGGCTGCCGTCTTCGACCCACTGCTCGTAGCTGTTGTTGTCGGCGGTGTCGGAGCGGTAGAACGCGGTCTCGAAGTTGGCGAGCGTGTGGGCGGTGCCGAGGAAGTGCTGGCCCGGGTCGTTCTCCTGGAACGCCGACATGGCCTGGCCATTGACGGTGGCGTCCAGCCCCTTGCCGAACGTCATCATCATCCCCAACTGGTCGCAGTCGAGGACGAACTTTTCGTACCCGATCGCCAATCCACCCTCGAGCCAGCCGGCCGAGTGCAGCACGAAGTTCGTGCCCGCCATGATCGTCGGGATCAGCGTCGCGGCGCTTTCGTAGGCGGCTTGTGCGTCGGGCAACTTGGAGGCGCACAGCGAGCCGCCGGAGCGGAACGGAACGCCGAGGCGACGCGCGAGAGCCGCCACGGTGTAGAGCACCATCGCAGGCTCGGGGGTGCCGAACGTCGGCGCGCCCGTGAGCATCGACATCGAACTGGCGAACGATCCGAAGATGACTGGCGCACCCGGGCGCACGAGCTGGCAGAACGCCATGCCGACGAGAGACTCAGCCAAGGTCTGTGCGACGACGCCCGCCGACGTCGTCGGCGCCATCGCGCCGGCGAGGATGAACGGGGTGATGATGCAGGCCTGGTTGTTCTCCGCATAGACCTCCGCGGAGGCGAGCATCGTGGCGTCCCACACGAGCGGCGAGGACGCGTTGATGAGACTCGTCATCACGGTGCGATCGGCGAGGTCTCCGCCGAAGGCGATGCGCGCGAGGTTCACGCTGTCCTGCGCGCGCTCCCCTGCGGTCACCGAACCCATGAAGCCCTTGTCCGAGTACTTGATGTGCGAGTACACCATGTCGAGGTGTCGCTTGCTCACCGGGATGTCGACCGGTTCGCACACCGTGCCACCCGAGTGGTGGATGTAGGGCGACATGTAGGACAACTTGACGAAGTTCTGGAAGTCGGTGATCGTCGCGTAGCGACGACCGTTGTCGATGTCGTGCACGAACGGCGAGCCATAGTTCGGGGCGAACACGGTCGCATCGCCACCGATGCGCACGTTGTTCAGCGGGTTGCGCGCGTGCTGGACGTACTCACGTGGCGCGCTCGCCTGGATGATCGAGCGACACATGCCGCGCGGAAAGCGCACGCGGGTGCCGTCCACCGTCGCGCCCGCCGCCTTGAAGCGCTCGATCGCGCTCGGATAGTCGCGGATCTCGACGCCGATCTCCTCGAGGATCGTGTCGGCGTTGTGCTCGAGCATGGCGAGCACTTCCTCGCTCGCAAGCTCGTACGGCTTGATCAGTCGGGTGAGGTAGGCCTCGCGCTGGGCTCCGGAGGTTCGCCGCGTCGCCTGTCGGGCCGCTCGCCCGCCGCTCTTGCGATGTCGCTCCGTGTCCGTCATGACCAGTCCCTTCCGTCGTCCATTCTCACACAGTCACGAACTGCGTCGCCTGCGCCGACCCTCGCGACTTGCGTCACCGCCACTCGAGGCGATCCTCGGGGGCAGGGTCACCACCGTCTCGAGGTTCGGAGCCGAGGCCGTGGCGTGCGGGAATGCCATCGCCGCGACGAACAACTCCTGGAACCGAGGCTCGGTGGCCGTTTCGATCTTGGTCACCGTGCGCACGGTCGACTCCATTTCGCGTCGCTCCGTGAGCGAGAGCAACGACTTTGCCGCGCCGACGCCAGCAGCGTTGCCGACCGAGCGAACGCCAGCAACCGGACAGTCGGGAACGAGCCCGAGCACCATCGCATACACCGGATCGATGTGGGCGCCGAACGCGCCAGCGAGGCGAATGTCGGTGACGCTCGGCGAACCAGCGTGCTCGACGAGAAGGTCGATGCCGGCGCGCAGCGCTGCCTTGGCGAGCTGGATCGCGCGAATGTCGTTCTGCGTGATCAACAGGCGCACGTCGCCGTGTTCGTAGAGCACGTAGGAGTGCGTGCGATCGTCGGCCACGACGCGCGCGGTGCGCTCGGCGAGCGAACCCTGGATCACGCCGTCCTGGGAGATGATGCCGGTCAGGTACATCTCGGCGATCACCTCGATGATCCCCGACCCGCACACACCCGTGATCGGCGTGTCGACGAGCGCCTCGGCGAATCCTTCCTCGTTCGACCACGGGGCGATGCCGATGACCTTGAACCGCGGCTCGAGCGTGACGGGATCGATGCGCACCTTTTCGATCGCGCCAGCAGTCGCGCGCTGACCCGACGACAACTGCGCGCCTTCGAACGCGGGACCCGTCGGCGACGACGCAGCGAACTGGCGGGTCGAGTCTCCGAGGACGATCTCGGCGTTCGTGCCGATGTCGATCAACAACTGCATCGACGATCCGCGGTGCGGACCCTCGGCGAGGATCGCGGCGGCGGTGTCGGCACCCACGTGGCCGGCGATGCACGGACCGACGTAGTAGGACGCATTCGGCAGGTCGAGATCGAGCTCGCGCGCATCACCGCTCACCGACTCGTCGGTGGCGAGCACGAACGGCGCGGCACCAAGTGGCGTCGGGTCGATGCCGAGCAGGATGTGATGCATGATCGGATTGCCGACGAGCACGATCTCGAGCACGTTCATCTTGTCGATCGAGCCCTTCGCACACAGGTCGCTCGACAAGGTGCGCAGCGAGGTGCGAATCGCACTCGTCAGTTCCTTGTCGCCGCCCGGGTTCATCATCACGTAGGACACGCGGCTCATGAGGTCCTCGCCGAAGCGGATCTGCGGGTTCATCACACCGGCGCTCGCCACCACCTCGCCGGTCGTCAAGTCGATGAGGTGCCCAGCGACCGTCGTCGAGCCGACGTCGACCGCGATGCCGTAGGCGGTGTCGACGAAACCTGGCCAGACCGCGACGATCTCGCCGGGCGTCCCCCGCTTGATCGCCACCGTCGCCCCACCGTCACCCTTGTCGATTGCGCGGTGGACGTGGGCAAGCACGTGGTTGGCCACGGTCGGAACCGCGAGCTTGTGTTGCGCGGCAACTGCGTTGCGGATCTCCTCGATCGCCGTCACCCCGTCGCCGAGCGTGGACTGCTGCACGCTCACGTAGTAGAGGGCAAAGTGCGGGTCGATGACGATCTCGCCGAGGTTCAAGTCCTTGCGCACGATCTGCTTGTGCACCTGGCTCATCGCGGGCACGTCGATGACGACGTCGCCGCACACCTTGGCCATGCAGCCGAGGCGGTTGCCCTCCACCAGTGCACGCTTGCCGCGGTAGTCGATCTCGTCCTGGCCACGTGGTGTGAGCGACTCGACGCGCGCCTCGATGCCCCACTTCGGGAAGCTCCCGACGCTTGGGGTCACCTGGCAGCGTCCGCAGATGCCGCGACCGCCACACACCGAGTCGAGGTCGACGCCGAGCTTGCGCGCGGCATCGAGCACGGTCGTGCCGTCGTCGACGACGGCATCGAGACCCGAGGGTGTGAAGACGATTCGCGACATGGACGAACTACTGGGCCGAACGGCGGCGACGACCTTCGCGATCGCCACGACCACCGGTCGGAGCGTTCGGGTCGCGGTTCGCACGAATCCAGTTCGCGCAGTCCTGGTCGTTGCCCGACAACACGTCGGCGGCCATGATCGCGGTCTTCACCTCGGCGTGCAGTGGGCTCATGATCGCCGACGTCATGCCAGCGCCGATGGCCATCGAGAGGAACGTGCCGGTCACGGCGTGTCGGTTCGGCAAGCCGAAGCTCACGTTCGATGCACCGCAGGTGGTGTTGACCTTCAGTTCCTCGCGCAGGCGTCGGATGAGCGCGAAGGCCTGGTTGCCGGCCTGACCGAGCGCACCGATGGGCATGACGAGCGGGTCGACGACGACGTCGGAGTAATGGATGCCGTGGTCGGCGGCACGCTCGACGATCTTCTTGGCCACCGCGAAGCGCACGTTGGGGTCCATGCTGATGCCGGTCTCGTCGTTCGAGATGGCGACGACGGCGGCGCCGTACTTCTTGACGAGCGGCAACACGCGCTCGAGCGACTCGTCCTCGCCGGTCACCGAGTTGACGAGCGCCTTGCCCTTGTACACCGACAAGCCGCGCTCGAGTGCGTCGATGATCGAGGAGTCGATCGACAACGGCACGTCGGTCACCGACTGCACGAGTTCGACTGCGCGAGCAAGGAGTGCCGGTTCGTCGGCGAGCGGGATTCCCGCGTTGACGTCCAGCATGTGCGCGCCCGCTTCGACCTGGGCGATCGCGTCGGCCTCGACGCGGCTGAAGTCGCCGTTCTTCATCTCCTCGGCGAGGAGCTTGCGACCCGTCGGGTTGATGCGCTCACCGATCATCACGAACGGCTTGTCGAAGCCGATCACGACTTCCTTGGTCGGCGAGGAGAGGATGGTGTGTGTCATGGCTGTGTACTGGTCCGTTTCTGTGTCGTGTGAGTTGGTGAACTATTCGTCGTCTTCGAGCTCTTCGAGCGCGGCGAGGTCCTTGGCTGCCACGCTCATCTGCTCGACGTCGGCTTCGAACCCGCCCGCGTACGCGAGCTGTCCGAGGCGCGTGCGGGAGTACTCGGCCTCGATGCGGTCGGCGACGGCCTGGGCGGCGGTCGCCATGTCACCCTCGAGCGGGAGGTTCTCCCGACTCCACTGGGCGACGTCTTCTTCTGCCGTGTAGATCTTCGCCTTGCGCTTGGCGCGATCGATGGCGCGCTGGAACTTGGCCGACAGCACGACCTGATGGCGCTCTCGACCCATCTGGGCGTTCACCTGGGCCGGGATGTCCCGCCACTTGATGATCACCACCGCGTTTCCACCTCGTGCCACTAGTTCTCCTTCGATTCCGCGCGCGAATGCGCCCTGAACGATACGGGAATCGCGGCCTCGAGACCATCGATGCCGACGTGATCGTGCCGAAAATCTAGACCCAACATCTGCGCGGCGCGTCGTCCAGCCTCGACGACGTCGGGATCGGTGGTCTGGGTGTAGAGCACGACGGTCGTGTAGTTGCCGAAGTAGGTGTCGCGCAGCTGCGGGTGGCGGTCCAGCCCGAGTCCCACCCACACCAGTTGCTCGAAGTGCTTGGCCAAAAAGTCGGTGAGATAGAAGATCCCGGGGTCGGCGTCGTGGTCGGCATGGAAGCGCTCGCTCCCGGCGAAGAACTCATAACAATGCGCACCCGGGATGCGCTCCACGTTCGGCTTTCCTGCCAGATACGTGTCGAGTTCGCCACCCGTTCCGCAGTCGGCATAGCCAACGAAGATCTCCCGACCGGCGTTGTCGGCAATCACCTCGTCGAGGGCCGGCACGATGCCCTCCGGACGGTTGTGCAGGTTGGCCGGCAGGTACCGCACCTCGATTGCGTCGGTGAGACCGTTGCGCGCGAGAACTGCACGCAACTCAGACACCAACGCTCCGCAGGCGATGATCAGAGGGCGACGGTCGCTGGACATCTGCCCACCAACGCGCCGAGAGAATCAGGCGACCGACGGGCCAGGAGGCTCGGCGGTGCGGGTGCGGCGAGCGGAGACGAGCTGCTTTGCGGTTTCGGCCGCGACCGCCGCATCGCGACAATACGCATCTGCGCCGACGGCGACGCCGAACTCCTCGTTCAACGGTGCCCCGCCGACCAAGATGATGTACTTGTCGCGCAGACCGCGCTCCTTCATCGTGTCGACGACCACCTTCATGTACGGCATCGTGGTCGTGAGCAGAGCCGACATCCCGAGGATGTCCGGCTGGTGCTCTTCGAGCGCGGCGATGAACTTGTCGGCGTCGGTGTTGATGCCGAGGTCGACCACTTCGAAGCCGGCACCCTCGAGCATCATCGCGACGAGGTTCTTGCCGATGTCGTGGATGTCGCCCTTCACGGTGCCGATGACGACCTTGCCGACCGACTCTGCGCCGGTCTCAGCGAGCAGCGGGCGCAAGATCGCCATGCCGGCCTTCATCGCGTTCGCGGCGAGCAGCACTTCCGGCACGAACAAGATGCCGTCACGGAAGTCCACGCCGACGATGCGCATGCCCTCGACGAGTGCGTCCTGGAGCACCTTGTCCGGGCCCCAACCGCGGTCGAGCAGGATCGTGGTGCCTTCGACGATCTCCTCGCCGAGCCCGTCGTAGAGGTCGTCGTGCATCTGCGCGACGAGATCGTCGTCCGAAAGGCCCGCCAGGTCGATGTCGTCGAAATCGCTCATGAATGCTCCCCTAGTGTTCGCGCCTCGTGGCAACTGCCGCGAGATATATCACGAAGGGGAAAGGCTAGCAGGGCCTTGCCCGCAACGCCCATCCCACCGCGCAGGATTCGCGACTAGGCGCGAACGCCGTGCCGATAGAACTCGACGGGCTCGGGTGCGAGTGGCTGGTTGCCCAAGATGAGATCCGCGGCCTTCTCGGCGAGCATCATCACCGGTGCATAGATGTTGCCGTTGGTGACGTATGGCATGACGGAAGCGTCCACGACGCGCAGACCCTCCATCCCGCGCACCTTCATCGACGTCGGATCGACGACCGACATCTCGTCCACACCCATGCGACACGTGCACGACGGGTGGTAGGCGGTCTCGCCGTCCTTGCGCACCCACTCCAGCACCTGCTCGTCCGTGGCGACCTCGGGACCGGGTGAAATCTCCCCACCCGAGTACGGCGAGAACGCCGGTTGGTTGAGGATCTTGCGGGCCGCGGCGATCGCCTCGATCCATTCCTGCTTGTCTTCGGTCGTCGACAGGTAGTTGAAGGTGAAGGCGGGCTTGTCGTGCACGTCACCGGAGACAACCTTCAGCGATCCGCGAGAGTTCGAATACATCGGTCCGATGTGCACCTGATAGCCGTGACCACCCGCCGGTGCAGTGCCGTCGTAACGCACGGCGATCGGCAGGAAGTGGAACATCAGGTTCGGATACTTCACGGTGTCGTTCGAACGAATGAAGCCGCCCGCCTCGAAGTGATTCGACGAACCGGGACCCTTGCGGAATAGCCACGCGAACCCGATGAACGGTCGCTTCCAGAACTTCATCAACGGATTGAGCGATATCGGCTGCGTGCATGCGTGCTGCACGTACACCTCGAGGTGATCCTGCAAGTTCTCCCCCACGCCCGGCAGGTGGTGGACCGGCGTGATGCCGACGCTGCGCAGGTGCTGCTCGTTGCCGATGCCCGAGACCTGCAACAGCTGCGGTGAGTTGAACGCGCCACCACACAGAATCACTTCGCCCGCCGCGACGGTCTTGGTGCGACCGAACGGCAACTCGAAGGTCACGCCCGTGGCGCGCTTGCCCTCGGTCAACACCTTCGTGACGAGTGCACGACACTGGATGGTGAGGTTCTTGCGGCGCTTCACGGGGTGCAGGTACGCGCGCGCTGCGCTGTAGCGACGACCGCGCTTCACGTTGCGATCGAAGGCGGCAAAGCCCTCCTGCTTGACACCGTTCACGTCGGTCGTGAGCGCGTGACCCGCCTGTTGCACGGCCTCGAAGAACGCGCCGAACAATGGATTGCGGACCTTGCCGCGTTCGAGGTGCAACGGACCCGACTTGCCGCGGAACGGATCGGTCGGCTCGGCCGCCAGACACGACTCCATCTTCTTGAAGTACGGCAGACAGTGCGCATACGACCAGGACTCCATGCCCGGGTCCGCGGCCCAACGCTCGTAGTCGAGCGGGTTGCCGCGCTGGAAGATCATCCCGTTGATGCTGGACGACCCGCCGAGGATCTTTCCGCGACCGTGGGTCACCCGCCGGCCGTTCATGTGCGGCTCGGGCTGCGAGGAATACATCCAGTCGTAGAGCTTGTTGCCGATCGGGAACATCAGCGCGGCCGGCATGTGGATGAACACGTCGAACCAGTAGTCGGGTCGACCAGCCTCGAGGACGAGCACGGAGTTCTTCGGGTCGGCGCTCAAGCGGTTGGCGAGCGCACTGCCGGCGGATCCTCCACCGACGATGACGTAGTCGTAACGAGACTTCAGTTTCTTCACTGCTCCATTGTGGCATCCGGAACGCAAAAGTGGCGGGGCTTGCGCCCCGCCACTTTCACTTCACTTGTCGATGTGCTGGGTTCAGTTGAACCAGGCCGACCACACTGCCTCGTTGGCAGCGATCCAGTCGGCGGCAGCCTTCGCAGGCTCGACACCGTCGATGTCCACTGGTCCGAGGAAGGACAGCTGATCGTCGGTGGTGAGCACGAAGTTCTTCACGAAGTTGAACACTCGTGCATCCTTGGCCTCGAGCTTGGCGGACGCGATCTTGAAGAGCACGTCGACCGGGTAGTCACCGTCACACTTGTCGCCCTCGGTCGCACAGTCCACGGTCGGAGCCGGGAGCGCGAGGTTCTTCAAGTTGTACTTGCCGACCGCACCAGAGGGCGACCAGTAGTACACGATGACGGGCTTCTTCTCTGCGGACAGCGCAGCGATTTCCGCCTGGGTTGCAGCCTCGGAACCGGAGAACTGCACAGAGAACGGAATTGCCAGGTTCTTGATGATCGCCTCGTCGTACTGCGAGAACGATGGGTCCATGCCGAGGAAGCGGCCCTTGTCACCGGTGGCGGCCGTGGCGAACGCCTTGGCGACTGCCGGATCCTTCAGACCTTCCCACGACGACAACTGCGGGAACTGCTCGAGTGCATAGTCGGAGACGAACCAGCCGATCTTGCCCTCGGCACCGAGGGTGCCCATGTTGGCGACGGAGCCGTCATCGATGAACGCCTGCTCCTCGGGAACGACTCCCGACGGCCAGACTTCGAGGTTCACGTCCACGTCACCCGTCGACATGCCCGCGAACATCGCGTTCTCGTCGATGTCGACGATCTCGACCGGGTTGCACAGCTTGGCCTCGACCAGCTGCTTGAAGATTTCCACTTCGACGGCCGATGCCGACCAGTTGTTGCGAGCGATCTTGATCGTCTCGGTGCCGTTGCACTCCACGCCACCGGCGGCGGCGGTCGTGTCGGTTGCTGCATCGTCGCCACCACCACAGGCCGCGCCGATGAGCGAGGCGACCGCGATGAGACCGACGGAGAGCAGTTTCTTGCGTGAACGCATGTTTCCCCCTTGGACTCTCGACGCACCGTGCGTCGCGACCCATCATATCCCCCATACCCCTCGCGGGAATCGGGCACTAAGGTGAGCATCGTGCAGGGGGACACGTCACGGGTCATCGACGTCCGCAACCTCTGGAAGGTGTTCGGATCGGGATCGCCAGACGCGGCTATCGCGCGCGCACAGGCGGGCGAATCCAGGGCCGACATCCTGTCGAGTTCGGGCCAGACCGTCGCGGTGCGCGACGTGTCGTTCCACGTCGGTCACGGCGAGACGTTCGTCGTGATGGGTCTGTCGGGTTCCGGCAAGAGCACGCTGATTCGCTGCCTGTCGCGCCTCGTCGAACCAACCCGAGGAGAAGTTCGACTGAACGGCGAGGACCTCCTCGCCATGGGCGACGACGAACTGCGTGCGGTGCGCCGTGGTCGCATGTCGATGGTCTTCCAGCACTTCGGCCTCTTCCCCCACCGCAAGGTGATCGACAACATCGCCTACGGTCTCGAAGTCCAGGGCATCGACAAGGCCGAGCGGCGGCGACGCGCCTCCGAGGTCCTCGGTGTCGTGGGTCTCGATGGTTGGGCCGACCACTACCCGCAGCAACTCTCCGGCGGCATGCAGCAGCGCGTCGGTCTGGCCCGCGCACTCGCCGTCGATCCCCAGATCCTGCTCTTCGACGAGCCGTTCTCTGCGCTCGACCCACTCATCCGCAAGGAGATGCAAGACGAACTCATTCGCCTGCAGAAGTCGATGCAGCGCACGATCATCTTCATCACCCACGACTTCGCCGAGGCGCTGCGACTTGGTGACCGCATCGCGATCATGAAGGACGGCGCATTCGACCAAGTCGGCACGCCAGAGGAGATCGTGGCGTCGCCGGCGACGCCATACGTGAAGGAGTTCGTCAACGACGTGCCTCGAGCAAAGGTGCTGTCGGTTCGTAGCGTGGCACGAGCAGGCTCCGCACCGACGGGCGCCCGTAGCGTGCCCGCGTCACGCAAGATCGAAACGGTGATCCCGATGCTGCTCGAGCGCGACGAGCCGATCGCCGTGATCGACGATGACGGCACACCTCTCGGCATCGTGGATCGCGCGGGGATCGCATCCATCCTCGGAGCCGAGCAGCGCTCGTGACGTCGGCGGTTGCAGTGCGCTCTGCCGGTCGGTCACGACTCGCGGTCGTCACCGCCGGCGTCGTCGCCGTGGTCGTCGGATTGCAGACCGTCGGTACTCCCTCGTTTCCGACGTCGTGGTACGCGCACCTTGCAGACCCGATCAACGAGTGGCAGGGCTGGTTACGCACCAACCGCACGACCCACTGGTCGTTCACATTCCTGATCAACCCGCTGACCGACGTGGTCGACTTCTTCCTCACGTCGATCGAGGACTTCCTCACCTGGCTCCCCTGGTTCATCCCGCCGATCGTGGTGTTCCTCGTCATCGCCCGACGCCGTCGCTACGTGATGGCCACGGCTGCCGCACTCGCCGTCGTCTACCCCGGCGTCGTCGGCGTGTGGGAACAAAGCATCGAGACGATCGCGCTGATGGCCGTGTCGGTTGCGATCAGCGTCCTCCTCGGCATTCCGCTCGGAATCTGGACCGCTCTCAATCGTCGCGTCGAAGCCATCCTTCGCCCGCTGCTGGATGCGATGCAGACGGTCCCTGCGACGGTGTATCTCATCCCGATCGTGCTCCTCTTCGGCATCGGCAAAGTTCCGGCGGCGATCGCCACGGTGATCTACGCACTCCCACCGATGATCCGCCTCACCGCGCTCGGCATCCAGCAAGTCCCGAAGGCCGCAGTCGAGGCGTCCACGATGTTCGGCGCGACGCGCCGCCAGACCTTGGCGCGGGTGGAGATGCCACTTGCGGTCCCGTCGATCGTCACCGGCATCAACCAGACCGTGATGATGGCCCTCGGCATCGTCGTCATCGCCACGCTCGTCGGCGCGGGTGGACTCGGCCAGGAGATCAACCAGACCGTGCGCGCGCTGTCCCCCGGCAAGGGCCTCGTCGTCAGCCTCGCCGTCGTCGCGGTTGCCTTCGTGCTCGATCGCGTGAGCCTCGCACTCGTCACCACCCCGGGCTCCCCGAGCGCGGCACTGTCGCGTCGTCGACTCTTGTCGATCGTCGCCGCCCTTGCTGTCGCCACCGTCCTCGGACGACTCTTCGGCTGGGTCGAGTTCCCGTTTTCGTGGGGCAAGTTCTTCGCCGAACCAGTGGATGACTTCGTCATCTGGTTCCGCGACACATTCAGCTTCATCACCCGACCGTTCAATGACTTCGTCGTGCGCGACGTGCTCCTGCGCTCGCGCTCACTCCTCAACACCACGCTCGCCTGGCAGGTCGTGGTCGTCGTCGCAGCCGCGTTCGCCTGGCTTGCAGCCGGTTGGAAGATGGCCGTCACGACTGCGGTCGGACTCCTCGTCATCGGCGTGAGCGGCATGTGGTACGACTCGACGGAGACCCTCGCCCAGACGATCGTCGCCGTCATCTTGTCGATTCTGATTGCCGTGCCGATCGGCGTGTGGCTCGGTCGTCGCCCCAAGGTCGAAGCAGCACTGTCGCCGGTGCTGGATTCTCTCCAGACAATCCCACCACTCATCTATGCCATCCCGTTCGTGATGATCTTCACCGTCGGACCGGTTCCCGGAGTCGTGGCCGCCGTCGTCTACGCGATTCCACCCGGCATCCGCCTCACCGCGCTCGGCATCCGTCAGGTGAACCCCGAGTCGATCGAGGCCGCAACCACCTTCGGCGCCTCTCCACGACAGGTGTTGTGGGGAGTTCGCATTCCGCTCGCGATGCCGTCGATCATCCTTGCGGTCAACCAGATGGTGATGATGGTGTTGGCGATGGCGATCATCGCCGGCATGGTTGGCGGTGGTGGACTCGGCTATCGGTCGATCGAAGCACTCACCGGCGCAAACGGTGCAGGGCTCGGCATCGAAGTCGGACTTGCCGTCGTGATCATGGCGACGATCCTCGACCGGCTCACCCAGTCGGCCGCACGACGCATGCAGGCGCCAGCGGCGATCTAATCCGACCCTTCTCAGGTACTCCTCACCTAATCTCGTGGAATGCCACGACTCGCACGCATCCTCGTCATCGCCCTCTCGGCATCCATCGTCGGCGTCACCGCGACTGCCGATGCCGCAACCCAGTCGTGCACGACGGTCGGTGCGACCAAGTCGATCTCTGGCGTGCGCCACGTGTGCCGCACGGTCGGCACGAAGCGCATCTGGGTGAAGCCGACTGCGTCGTCAGCCAAAACGACAGGAACCAAGACGACCGTCCCCGTCGGTCCCGCTCCGACCGTGTCGAGCGACTCGGCATTTGCATCGACGAACGAGTGCAAGCTGAAGTCGTTCGACGACCCGAACACCCTTGGCTTCCCTCGTCCCAGCTTCCGGGGGTCAATGACCAACCCACGCGTGTTGATGATTCCCGTCCAGTTCACGGACACGGGCAACAACGGGCGCAACTACAAAGAGATCGTCGACATGACCGCCAAGCAGGCGGAGTTCTACCGTGCACAGTCGCTCGGTCGACTGAACATGACCTACGTCTGGACGCCGACGGACCCCGCGACGGGCAAGCCGACGATCCTCAAGGTTCCTTATTCGGCGTCCGACGAGGGGCTCGTTGGCATCTGCGACAAGTGCGACCGCACGGAGCTCATGACACGCATCTTGTCGCACACTCCGGTTTCGTGGAATCTGCCGAGCTACGAGGTCGTCATCGCGATGCTCGACGACCGTCGCATCAGCGTTGTTGGCGTCGCGTTCCGACACGCCCCCGAGTATCCGAACACCAACGGCGCCTGGACCAAACCGATTCCGTCCCCTTCGGGACCCGTGCACGCCTCGATGATCACGACGCCGTCACTCATCCCGCACGAGATGGGCCATTCGCTCCTCGGTTTCATCGACCTGTACGACTTCAGTTCCCCCGCCCGCGACTTCACCAAGGGCTGGGACATCATGGGCACCGGTTCGACCGGTGAGCAATCGGACTCGTTCTTCGGCTGGCACAAGTGGATCTCGGCGTGGTTCGACGACCATCAAGTGGATTGCGTGACCGCAGCCGGGACGACGGTGCACTACCTCGACGACATCGACAAGGCCAACTCCGCGAACAAGATGGTCGTCGTGCGCAAGGACGCCAAGACCGCGGTCGTGGCCGAAGCGCGCACCGAACGTGTAGTGGTCTACCGAGTGCTCATGGACGTATGGGGCGGCTCGGGACCGATCATCACCAACGACGCCACGACCTTCAAAATCAATCCCAAGGTCGGCGACACGGTCGTCGAGAGCGGCGTGAAATTCAAGATCCTCGATTGCCGCGGCGGTGGATGCACCGTCGAGGTGACCAACCCCGGAACTTAGGCGGGGAACGCGCCGAGCATCTTGGCCGCTGACAAGGTGTTCTCGAGGAGACACCCGATCGTCATCGGTCCGGTTCCGCCCGGCATTGGCGTGATCGCACCGGCAACCTTCTGCACTTCGTCGAAGTCGACGTCGCCGACGATCTTCGACTCGATGCGCGAGACACCGACGTCGATCACGGTCGCACCCGGCTTCACGTGGTCCTTGGTGATGAGTCGGGCGACACCCACTGCGGACACGATGATGTCGGCTTCGCGACAGATCTCGATCAGGTCGCTCTTCGGCGTGGCGGAGTGCGCGCACGTCGTCGTCGCGTCGCCACCCTTGCGGATGAGCAGGATGGTTTGTGGCATGCCGGTGAGTGTTGAGCGGCCGATCACGACCGCGCGCTTGCCCTTCGTCTGGATGTTGTACTTCTCGATGAGGCGCATCACGCCGAGTGGCGTGCAGGGCGCGTGACCGGGAAGACCGCGCACGAGACGCCCCAAGCTGCGATCGGTGAGACCGTCGACGTCTTTTTCCGGTGGGAGCAACGCGAGCACCGGCTCTGGATCGAGATGCGACGGAAGGGGCAACTGCACCAAGATGCCGTGGATCGCGGGATCGGCGGCGAGCTTGCCGACTTCGTCTTCGACCTGGGCCTGCGACGCCTTGCCGTTCAGCGCGACGCCGTGCGACAGCATGCCTGCCTCGCCGGCCTTCTTGTGCTTGTTGGCGACGTAGATGTGGCTCGGGCGATCGTCACCGACGAGCACCGTGGCCAGACACACCGACGGGTTGCCCGCGGCGTCGATCTCGCGGCGAATCTTGGCGACGGTCTCGTCACGCAATGCGTTGCCGTCGAGCAGGATCGCCCCGCCCGGCGTGCGTTGGAACTCGACGGTCACGACAACCCGACGATTTCGCCGTTGTCGTCGAAATCGATGATCGCCGCGGCCGGCTTGGTGCCGAGACCGGGAAGCGTGCGCATCTCACCACAGATCGGATAGACGAAGCCGGCACCGACCGACGCGCGAACTTCGCGCACCGTGAGCGTGTGGCCCTTCGGCGCACCCTTCAAGGAAGCGTCACCGGAGATCGACAGGTGCGTCTTGGCGATGCACACCGGCAAGTCGCCGAAGCCGTTGTCGGTGTAGTTCTTCAACTGCTTGTTGGCGGTCGCCGAGTACTCGACCTTGGCCGCGCCGTAGATGGTGGTGGCGACGGTCTCGATCTTTTCCTTGAGCGAGGCCTCCGACTTGTAGAGGAAGTGGAAGTTGTTCTTCTCGTTGCAGGCCTCTTCGACCGCACGGGCCAACTCGATCGCACCCTTGCCACCGTCGGCGAAGTGCGTGCAGACCGCGACGCGGGCGCCGGCGGACTCGGCGATCTTGCGGATCGCGTCGTGCTCGCTCTTGTGGTCGGTCGGGAAGCTGTTGATCGCCACGACCGGGGTGACGCCGTGGGCCTTCACGTTCTCGATCTGCTGGCGCAGGTTCTCTCCGCCCGCCTCGACGTCTGCCGGGTTGTCGGCGAGGAGCTCCGGCGGCAACGCCTTGCCGGCGACGATCTTGTACTTGCCGGAGTGGGCCTTGAGCGCGCGCACCGTGGTGACGAGCACCGCGGCGTCGGGAACGAGACCCGATGCGCGGCACTTGATGTTGAAGAAGCGCTCCGCACCCATGTCGGCACCGAAGCCCGCCTCGGTGATGAGGTAGTCGCCGCCGTGGATGCCGACCAAGTCACCGATGATGGACGAGTTGCCGTGGGCGATGTTGCCGAACGGACCCGCGTGCACGATGACCGGGGTGTTCTCCAAGGTCTGCAACAGGTTCGGCTTGATCGCGTCCTTCATGATCACGGCCATCGAGCCTGCGGCGCTCAACTGCTCTGCGGTCACCGGCTCACCCTTGGTGTTGTAGCCGACGACGATGCGCGAGAAACGCTTGCGCATGTCGGCCATCGACGTGGACAACGCGAGGATCGCCATGACCTCCGAGGCCGCGGTGATGTCGAATCCGGTCTGACGAACGACGCCGTCTTCCTTCGTACCGAGTCCGACGATGATGTTGCGCAGCGAACGGTCGTTCACGTCGAGCACGCGGCGCCACGTGATGTTGTCCATGTCGAGGTCCAACTCGTTGCCCTGGTGCAGGTGGTTGTCGACCATCGCCGACAGCAGGTTGTGCGCGGCGGTCACGGCGTGGAAGTCGCCGGTGAGGTGCAAGTTGAGCAGCTCCATCGGGATGACCTGGCTGTAACCGCCACCGGCGGCGCCACCCTTGATGCCGAAGGTCGGTCCCATGCTCGGCTGACGGAGGCTGATGATCGCGTTCTTGCCGATGTGCTTCATCGCCTGGCCGAGGCCGACGGTGGTCGTCGTCTTGCCCTCGCCGAGCGGCGTCGGGGTGATCGCCGTGACGACGACGTACTTGGCCTTCGGGCGGCCCTTCAGTTCGTCGATGGCGTCCAGGCTGATCTTGGCGAGTTGCGTGCCGTAGGGCTCGAGGAGGTGCTCCCCGATGCCCATCATCGCGGCGATCTCCTTCAGTGGCTTCGGCTTTCCGGCGCGCGCAATTTCGAGATCTGATGGAAACGACATGTCTGGACAACTCCCCGATACGTGGCCACGACGGTGGCCGAAATGACCTGTCCACTATATAGGCGAGCGGTTTCTCGTACCCCTGACCCCGATTGAGGAGTGTCACAATGGGGCAATGTCGCGCACGCTTCCGATCGTCGACGTCGCAGCCCTGAGAATCGACGCCGGCGACGCCGCCTCCCACGCCGCTGGCGCGGCCCTCTACGACGCACTCTCGAGCGTCGGTTTTGCGATCCTCGTCGGCCACGGGGTGCCGACCGACGTGATCGCCGACATGCGCCGCGCGGTGCGCGAGGTGTTCGACACTCCGCGCGAGGTCCTTGCTCGCGACACGGTGGTCAAGGGCAACTACCGCGGCTACGTCCCGCTCGGCTACTTCACGCCGAATTCGGGCAAGGGCAAGGGCGACCAGTACGAGGCGTGGAAGTTGCACAACGAGACCGATCCGAACGATCCGATCTGCGCGCAGTGCCATCTCTACGGACCGAACGTGTGGCCGCGCATCGACGCGGACGTGCGCGGCACGACGATGCGCTACTGGGCGGAGATGACGTCACTGTGCGACGCACTCATCGTCTCGCTGTGTCGAGCCATGGACGTCGACCCATCGACGATCCTCGATGCGATGACGAGCCCACTCACGAACATGACGCTGCTCAACTACCCACCCACCGACCCGCAGCCCGACACGTGGGGCATCCATCCACACAAGGACTTCAACGTGCTCACCGTGCTCGCACACGACCCCGTCGGCGGACTCGAGGTGCGCACGCGCGACGAGGAATGGATCGACGCGGTCTGCCCGCAGGATGGCCTCGTGCTCAACGTCGGCGACATGCTCGAGTTGTGGAGCGGCGGCCGACTCGTGTCCACACCACATCGCGTGACCAACACCTCCGGTCGCGCGCGCCAGTCGTTCCCGTTCTTCTACAAACCGCGCTACGACGTCGTCGTCGAGCCATTGCTTCCCCCGCTCGACGGATTCGACCGCCTGCCGTTGCACGTCGGCACGTCGGCCGCCGACATCTGGTATTCGAACTGGCCGGACACCGCCTCGACCGACCCGGCACAAGTACTCGGCGACTACGCCCAGTAGCTCTCTCCCGATAGGTCGACGGAACGCGACCGACACCTACGCTGGCGAGATGGGGAACTCGGCGCGGGGGCGCACCTTTGCCACGAACGACTCCGTCGTCGTCGACGGACCGCGCGGCCAGCGCGTGCATCGCGACACCCTCGAGCACATGTCCGCCTTCGAGCCTCGTCTGCACACGGTGTCGGACCGCGCCTGGTGCGTGGTCGGCAACGGACTGTCGAACCAGACGTTCATCGACGCACCCGAGGGCCTGATCGCGATCGACACGGGTGAGTGCGTCGAGGAGATGCGCGTCGCCATCGACATGGTGCGAACGGTGAGCGACCGCCCGCTCGCGGCAGTCATCTACACCCACTTCCACTACGTGAACGGAACGACGGCGATCTTCGACGACGCGGGACGACGCGTGCCGGTGTGGGCGCACGCTCGAGTGGCGACCAATCGTTCACGCACGATGTCGGCGATCTCGCCCGCGTACAACCGTGGTCTCGTCGAGCAGTTCGGCGTGTCGCTGCCCCTCGAGGGACCCGACGGAATCGTCGGCGTCGGGCTCGGTTTCTACCTGCGCAACCCGGCGCACGCCCCGCACACTCCCGGTTACGTCGAGGCCGACCACACCTTCGACTCGTCGTGCCGCATCACCGTCGCCGGCCTCGACCTCGACATCACTCCCGCCCCCTCGGACGCCGACGACTCGGTCACGATCCACGCCCCGTCGCTCGACCTCGTCGTCAACAACCTCGTGTGGCCGACGCTGTTCAACGTGTTCGCGATCCGCGGCGAGGAGTACCGCGACCCGATGGTGCTCATCGGGGGCCTCGACCACCTCCTTTCCCTGCGCCCCGAGCGACTGATCGGCGCGCACGGCATCCCGATCACCGGTCGCGAGGAGATCGCTCGACGCGTCACGCGCTATCGCGACTCGATCCAGTTCTTGTGGGACCAGACGGTGCGCCACACGAACCGCGGCGCGAACAGCATCGACCTCGCCCACCTCGTGCGACTCCCCGACTGGGCCGACGACGACTACCTGACCACCGAGCACTACGGCGTCACGGAACACCACGCGCGACAGATCCGCTCCGGGCTGTTCGGCTTCTTCGACGGGAATGAATCGAACCTCTTCACGCATCCCACGCACGAACGCAACGATCGCTTCATCACCGCGATGGGTGGCCGCGAGACCGTGCGCACGTCGTGCCGCACCGCGTTCGCCGACGGCGACCTGCGCTGGTCGCTCGAGTTGTCCTCGATGCTCACCCACAGCTCGCACTGCGAGGAAACGGACCGCGGCTTGCTTGCAGAGACTCTGCGCGCGATCGCCCAGCGCACGACGGCAGCCAACATCCGCAACTGGTGTCTCACGCGTGCGCGACACTGGGACGCAAGTGCCGACATGGGCCGGCTGAACACGCACCGGTTCTCGTCGGCTGCGATCCTGTCGGGCTCGGCGGGCGACTCGGTGCACCAGTTGCGCGTGCTCGTCGATCCGCAGGCTCTCGACGACCTCGACGCACACGTCGCCGTCGACCTCGGCGAGCGCGGTCGCGCGGGACTGCACGTGCGCAACAACGTGTGCGTGCCGACGAGCGGCACCGGCGCGGACCACGTCGTGTCGATGACGGCCGAGACCTGGGCCCAGCTGCTCACCGGTCGCACGACGATGGCGGACGCGACCGCCCATGGTCTCGTCACGATCGACGGCGACGAGCGCCTCGTGCGTCGCATCTTCAACGCCTTCGACGTCACCAGCCTGCACTCATGAGCAACGTCCCGTTCCCCACTCCCTCCTTCGACGGGGTGATCGAACGCCTCATCCCGCAGTCGACTCCGCGCAAGCTCGTCGCACCCCGCGCTCCGGACGGTGCGCCACACGTGCTCGTGATCATGTTGGACGACGTCGGCTTCGGATCCTTCGGCACCTTCGGCGGTCCCGTGCCGACACCCGGACTCGACGCGGTTGCCGCGAAGGGACTTCGCTACAACCAGTTCCACACCACCGCGCTGTGCTCTCCGACGCGCGCGGCGCTCCTCACCGGCCGCAACCACCACTCCGTGCACATGGGCGGCATCACCGAGATCGCCAACTCGTTTCCTGGATATGACAGTGCGATCCCACCCGAGTCGGCGACCATCGCCCAGGTGTTGCGCATGCACGGATATTCGACGGCGTGCTTCGGCAAGTGGCACCTCGCACCGTCGTGGGAACAAGGACCCGCGGGTCCGTTCGACCGGTGGCCGACGGGACTCGGCTTCGATCGCTTCTACGGCATCCTCGGCGCGGAGGCCTCACAGTGGGAGCCGCCCGTCTACGACCAGACGACACCGATCTCACCGCACGTCGGCAAGCCCGACTACCACCTGACCGAGGACCTCGCCGATCGGGCGATCGAATGGATGGCGCGCCAGCGTGCGAGCGCGCCGAACCGACCGATGTTCTGTTACTTCTCGACCCCCGCGGTGCACGCACCACACCACGCGCCCCGCGAGTGGATCGATCGCTTCCGTGGACGCTTCGACTCGGGCTGGGATGCGTTGCGCGAGGAAATCTACGCACGCCAGTTGGACCTCGGCGTCATCCCGTCAGGCACCGCGCTCACGTCGCGGCCGGAACAGATTCCGGCGTGGGCCGACTACCCCGAGCGCTACCGGCCGGTGGCGACGAGGCTGATGGAGACCTTCGCCGGATTCCTCGCCCACACCGACCACCACATCAAGCGCGTGATCGATTCGCTCGACGACCTCGGCATCGCAGACGACACCCTCGTCGTCTACATCACCGGCGACAACGGCGCGTCCGCCGAGGGCACCGCGCACGGCGCGTGGAGCGCACCGTCGTTCCAGAACGGCGTGCACGAGGAACCCGAATGGCTGCTCGAACACATCGACGACTTCGGCACCGAGCGCTGCGAGAACCACTTCAACGTCGGCTGGGCGTGGGCGCTCGACTCCCCGTTCCAATGGATGAAACAAGTCGCCTCGCACTTCGGTGGCACGCGCAACGCGATGGCGCTGTCCTGGCCGAAGCGCATCGCCGATCGCGGCGGCCTGCGCACGCAGTTCCACCACGTGATCGACCTCGCCCCGACGATCTACGACGCGGTCGGCATCACGCCTCCGTCGACCGTCAACGGCATCGAGCAAATGCCGATGCACGGAGTGTCGATGGCCTACAGCTTCGACGACGCACACGCCCCGAGCCGACGCACGCACCAATACTTCGAGATCCTCGGCAATCGGGCGATCTATGCCGACGGCTGGATGGCGTCGTGCTTCCATGGCCGACTGCCCTGGATCCGGTTGCAGGGACTCGACTTCGACGGGCCGCAAGAGAGATGGGAGCTCTACAACATCGCCGAGGACTTCTCCCAGGCCGTCGACTTATCCGCCACGCACCCGGAGAAGTTGGCCGAGTTGCAAGAGCTCTTCCACCGCCAGGCGATCGACTACGGCGTCTATCCGCTGCGCGACGCGGGTTCGCCGCGACACGGAGAGTTCTCCGTGCCTCACGTGCTCGATGGCATCACGTCGATGACGTACACGACGGCACACGTGCGAATGCCCGAAAGCGTGGTGATGAACCTGAAGAACTGCTCGTGGCGCATCACCGCGGCGATCGACACGACGTCAGGCGACCACGGCGTCGTCGCCTGCCAGGGCGGCAACATGGCCGGCTGGTCGCTCTATCTCACGCCCGACACGCGACCGGTGTTCCACTACAACCTCTTCGGCCACGAACATTTCGTGTTCGCCTCTCCGCAGTCGCTTTCCTCGGGCCGCCACACGATCACGTTGGATTTCGCCTACGACGGCGGCTTCGGCGCGGGCGGCACGCTGGTGATGTCCGTCGACGGCCGCGACGTCGCCGGTGGGCGAATCGACAAGACGGTTCCCCTCGTCTATTCGATGAGCGGCGAGACCTTCGACGTCGGCATCGACACCGGCAGTCCCGTCGGCAACTATCCGCACGACTTTCGCTGCACGGCACACATCGCCGGTGTCACGCTCGAGCGTCTGAGCGAGGTGCCGGCCGACGTCGCCGAGCGCGTCCGCGAAGGAATGTTCGTCGCGAGTCTGTCGACGCAGTGACGCCTAGAGGTGCCGGCGAACGGCCTGGGTGATCTCTTCGTCGAACGCGCGCATGTGCGCCTCGGCGAGTTTGGCCGCGCGATCCGCGTCGCCGTCGGCGAGCGCCTTGTAGATCTCGCCGTGCTCCTCGACCGCGTCGTGCATGTCGGCGACGTCGGCGAGGTAGATGTGCCAGAGACGGTCGCTCTGGGCATACAACATGTCGAGGGTGTCGGTGAGGAAACGATTGCCGGCCGCGCTCCAGACGATCTCGTGGCAGGTGCGGTCGATGGCCATCAACTCGTCGTTGGTGATCTTCGCCTTGCGCGCACCCTCGAGCGCCGTGGCCATCGCCTCCCAGTGCTCGGCGCGCCCGCGCGCACACGCCAGTCGCGTGGCATACGGCTCGAGGATGGTGCGGGTCTCGTACAACATCGACAGCTCGGTGACGTCCACGCCCGAGACCAACATGCCGCGGCGCGGGATGACGGTGACGAACTGGTCGCGAGCGAGGCGCTGGAGGGCCTCGCGAATCGGGGTGCGTCCGATGCCCAATCGGTCCTGCAGGGAGTCCTCGCGGATCACGTCCCCGGGCGCGAGCTCGAGGCGCACGATCAGGTCGCGAATGGCGAAATACGCCCGTTCGCTCAGCGTCATGCTCATCGCGCCCCCACTGGAAATCGACTGATATTGCGCTGATATACTACCAAAATTATCGGTGCTCACCCGCACGGACGCGGGCTGGGCGAACAGTACGGGGGTCAAGATGAGTGAATTTCCAAGCCGCGCCAAGTGCGTCGTGATCGGAGCCGGCATCGTCGGCAACTGCCTCGTGGGTCACCTCTCGAAGCTCGGCTGGACCGACATGGTGCTCATCGACAAGGGACCGCTCCCCAACCCCGGTGGCTCGACGGGTCACGCCTCGAACTTCATCTTCCCCACCGACCACAACAAGGAGATGGCACTGCTCACGCTCGCCTCGCAGCGCCAGTACATCGACCACGGCATGAACAACACCTCGGGCGGCATCGAAGTCGCTCGCACCCCCGAGCGCCTCGAGGAGTTCAACCGTCGCATGACGTCTGCGAAGTCCTGGGGCATCGACGCCCGCCTGCTCACCCCCGCGCAGGTCAAGGAACTCGTTCCGTTCATCAACGAAAAGATCATCCTCGGCGGCTTCTACACCCCGAGCGTCTCGGTCGTCGACTCACTGCAGACCGGCACGCTGATGCGCGAGAGCGCACAGAAGGCCGGACACCTGAAGGTGTTCGCCAACACCGAGGTGATGGACCTCGAGACCGAGAACGGCGCGATCAAGGCCGTCGTCACGAACAAGGGCCGCATCGAGGCCGAGTACGTCGTCATCGCCTGTGGCGTGTGGAGTCCGCGCATCGCCGAGATGGCCGGCGCGAACATTCCGCTCACCCCGGCCGTGCACCAGATGGCAGACGTCGGTCCGATCGACATCTTGCAGCAGTCGAACGCCGAGGTCGCCTACCCGATCATCCGCGACATGGACACGTTCTGTTACGAGCGTCAGACCGCCGGATCGATGGAAGTCGGCTCGTATGCGCACCGCCCGATCTTCATGCACCCGAACGACATCCCGTCGAACGAAGAGTCGGCGCTCTCGCCGACCGAGTTGCCGCTCACGCAGGACGACTTCGACCCGCAGATGGAACAAGCCATCGAGTTGATGGAGATGCTCGGCGACGCCGAGATCAAGTACGCGATCAACGGACTGCTCTCGCTCACGCCGGACGCAATGCCGGTGCTCGGCGAGACGCCGGAGGTGAAGAACCTGTGGTCGGCCGCAGCCGTGTGGATCAAGGAAGGCCCCGGCATCGCCCAGCTCGTCGCTGAGTGGATGACGTACGGCTATCCGCACCTGTGCGACCCGCACTCGTCGGACATCAGCCGCTTCTACGCGCACGAAAAGACCGAGCACCACATCTACGCGCGTTGCGCGGAGCACTTCAACAAGACCTACGGCATCGTGCACCCGCGCGAGCAGTGGGCCTCGCAGCGCAACATGCGCCGCAGCCCGTTCTACGCCCGCGAAGAGGCGCTCGGCGCGACGTTCTTCGACGCGCGCGGTTGGGAGCGTCCGCAGTGGTTCGCCTCGAACGCCAAGTTGATGGAGAAGTTCCCCGAGGCCTGCCAGCCACGCCCGCACGAGTGGGACGCACGGTGGTGGTCGCCGATCACGAACGCCGAACACCTGCAGATGCGCGAGTCGGTCGGCATGGTCGACCTCACCGCGTTCAACGAGTTCGACTTCACCGGACCGGGTGCCCTCAACTTCCTCCAGTACATGTGCGTGAACAACGTCGACGTCAAGGTCGGTGGCTCGGTCTACACCCCGCTGCTCACCCCTGGCGGCGGCTTCCGCGGCGACTTGACGATCATGCGCCTCGGAGCCGAGCACTTCCGCGTCATCACCGGCGCATTCGACGGTGGACGCGACAAGTACTGGTTCACCCGCCACATGCCGACCGACGGCTCGGTGACCTTCACCGACATGTCGAGCTCGCTCTGCACGATCGGCGTGTGGGGACCGAACGCCGAAAAGACGATGGCCAAGGCCACCACGAACTACGACGCCGAGATGAAGCTCGTCGCCTACGACGTGTCGCAGGCCAACTTCCCGTACGGCAACGTGCGCGAGGTGCTGATCGACGGCGTGCCGTGCTGGATGTTCCGCATCTCCTACGTCGGTGAAAACGGCTGGGAGATCTACACGAAGATGGAGCACGGGCTTCGCCTGTGGGACTCCATCGCCGAGGCCGGCAAGGAATTCGGCATCATCCCCGTCGGCATGGGCGTGTACGCGGTCACCGGTCGCATCGAGAAGGGCTACCGCTTGATGGGTGCCGAACTCGAGAGCGAATACAACCCGGTCGAGGCCGGTCTCGCCCGCCCGAAGGTGAAGTCGGCCGACTTCATCGGCAAGGCGGAGTACCTGAAGGCCCGCGAGGAAAAGCCCGCGGCGATCATGTGCACGCTCGAGATGATGGACCACACCAACTCGGCAGGCGTGAAGCGCTACCCGACCGGCGGCAACGAGCCGATCCTCACCAAGAACGGTGAGCGCATCGTGGACGCCAAGGGTCGCGTGTCGCGCGTGACGACCGCCGGTGCGGCGCCGTCGCTCGGCAAGTACCTGCTGCTCGCCTACCTCACCCCGGAACACGCGGTCGAGGGCAACGAGTTGCGCGTCATGTACATGAACGAGTTGTTCCCCGTGCGCGTCGCCCGCGTCGGCAGCCAGCCGCTGTTCGACCCGACCGATGCCCGCATGAAGAGCTGATCGGAAACACCGATGAACATCTGCGTGTGCGTGAAGCGAGTGCCGGCCCCCGGTGCGCGCATCAACATCACCGACGACGGCCAGGCCGTGGACACCGCGTTCCTCGGCTTCACCGTGAGTCCGCACGAGGAGTGCGCGGTCGAGCAGGCCGTGCAACTCGTCGAAAAGCACGGTGGCGAGGTCACCGTGCTCACGCTCGGTCCGGCCGAGGCGGAGGAACAGCTGCGCACCGCGCTCAGCGTGGGCGCGACCAAGGCCGTCCTCGTGCCGATCGCCGAGGGTGACTGGGATCCCCAGCGCACCGCCGACGCCATCGCTTCCGTCATCGCTGACATCGAGGCCTCGAGTGGTCCGTTCGACCTCGTGCTCTTCGGCAACGAGTCCGCCGACAGCTGCGGCTACCAGGTCGGCATCCGTGCCGCACTCAAGCTGCGTCGACCGATCGTCAACGGCGCCAAGGGCCTCGACGTGGACGGCACGACCGCCGTCGTGCGTCGCGAGTCCGACGCCGGCCAGGACATCTACAAGTTGCCGATGCCGGCAGCCGTCGGCATCAAGGAAGGCATCAACCTTCCGCGATATCCGACGATGAAGGGTCGCCTCGCATCGAAGAAAGTCGAAGTGCAACGCAAGGAGTCGCAGGCAACCTCAGGTGGCCTGAAAATGGTCACCCTGCAGCGTCCGCCGGAGCGCGTGAGCAACACGCAGATCCTCGGCACAGGCCCAGAGGCCGCACCCGCCGTCGTCGATCTGCTCGAGGAACTGGGGGTGTTCAAGTGAGCGTGCTCGCCGTCATCGAACACGACCGCGGCACGTTGACGTCCGCATCGCTCGGAGTGCTCACCGCAGGTCGCAGCCTCGCCAAGCAGATGGGCACGCAACTCGAAGCCGTGACCATCGGCGCGAACGCGGATTCATTGAGCGAGACCGCCGCCGCCTATGGCGCGGTCATCACCCACCAGGTGCACCACGACGCACTCGTCGACTTCGGACCCGAAGCATGGGGTGAGAGCCTCGCACAGGTGATCCGTGCGACGAACCCGCAGGTCGTCATCGGCACCGGCACCGAGCGTGGGCACGAGATCGTCGCCCAGGCCGCTGCCCGACTCGACCTGCCAGCTGCGATGAACTGCACCGAGTTCGACGAGAACTTCACCGGCACCCAACCGTTGCGCGTCGTGCGCACGCGCTGGGGTGGCTCGCTCATGGAGCAGGCCGAGATCGACGCGACGACCAAGCTCGTCACGCTCGCCAATCACGTCGTCGAGCCGTCGGAGTCCCCCGTTCCGGTCGCCACGAAGACCCACGACGTGACGCTCGATGCCTCGGTGTTGCACAGCTTCGTCGTCGATCGCGTCGAGCGCGTCGCGGGCGTCACGCTCGCCACCGCCCCGGTCGTCGTCTCCGGTGGCCGCGGCGTCGGATCGGCCGAGGCGTTCGCCCCGCTCGAAGAACTCGCAGGACTGCTCGGCGGAGTCGTCGGCTGCTCACGCGCCGTCACCAACAACGGCTGGCGCAACCACACCGACCAGGTCGGCCAGACCGGCACGCGCATCGCACCCGACATCTACATCGCGTGCGGCATCTCGGGGGCCATCCAGCACTGGGTCGGCGCGATGGCGTCCAAGAACATCCTCGCCATCAACACCGACAAGGAAGCCAACATCGTGACGAAGGCCGGATACGCGGTCATCGGAGACCTGCACAAGGTCGTCCCGGCGATCTCGGCCGAGATCCGCCGCCGTCGCGGGCAGTAGTCACACCGCACCCGATTCGGGCGGTGTCGACATGACCGATTCGGCGGTCGGCAACTAGCCTCTAGACGTTGTGCCCCGCATCGGGGTTGACCACTCGAGGGGACACGTGACAGAGATCGAAACCACAGGCGGACGTCGGCGCGGACGGGATCGCCAAGCCGCAGCCGGACGCTCCAAGTTGCCGGAGCAGAAGCCCTTCGCCCAGCCGAAGATGACCTACGGGCCGACCAAGGTGCTCTCCGAGGATGAGGTCGAGGCCATCCACCTCGCCTCCCTCAAGGTGCTCCAGGACCACGGCATCGACTTCCTCGAGCCCGACGCACGCAAGTTGTTCCCCGCAGATGGCGTGAAGATCACCGACGCTCGCGTGCGCTTCGATCCCGAGTTCGTGATGGAGACCATCAAGACCGCGCCGAGTGAGTTCACGCTGCACGCGCGCAATCCAGCACACTCGCTGCGCATCGGTGGCAACTGGATGGCGTTCGGTTCGGTGGCGAGCCCGCCGAACTTCGTGGAACTCGACGGCACCCGCCACGCCGGCACGCGTCAGAACTTCCAGGATCTGTTGAAGCTCACGCAGATGTTCAACATCATCCACTTCGTCGCCGGTTATCCGGTCGAGCCAGTCGACCTGCACTCGTCCATCCGTCACCTCGAGACCACGTACGACATGTTGACGATGACCGACAAGGCACTGCACTGCTACAGCCTCGGTCGCCAGCGCAACCAGGACGTGCTCGAGATGACGCGCATCGCGCGCCAGGTGTCGAACGAACAGATCGACAACGAGCCGAGCGTGTTCACGATCATCAACTCGTCGTCCCCGCTGCGCCTCGACATCCCGATGCTCCAGGGCATCATGGAGTACTCCAAGCGCGGCCAGCTCGTGATCATCACGCCGTTCACCCTCGCGGGCGCGATGGCGCCGGTGACGCTCGCAGGCGCACTGTCGCTACAGAACGCCGAGGCGCTCTCGGGCATGGTGTTCTCCCAGCTCGTGCGCCCAGGTGCGCCGGTGGCCTACGGCGGGTTCACCTCGAACGTCGACATGCAGTCGGGCGCTCCGGCCTTCGGCACCCCCGAGTACATGCGTACCGCGATGGCGGGCGGCCAGCTCGCTCGTCGCTACGGCGTGCCGTATCGCTCGAGCAACGTGTGCGCCGCGAACGCACTCGACGCACAGGCCGCCTACGAGAGCGTGTTCTCCCTGTGGGGCGCGGTGCAAGGTGGCGTCAACTTCCTGATGCACGGCGCCGGCTGGATGGAAGGCGGCCTGCACGCCTCGCTGCCCAAGTTCATCCTGGATGCCGACCTGTTGTCGATGGTCGCCGAGTACCTGCAGCCGATCGTCGTCGACGCAGACACCCTCGCCCATGACGCGATCGGTGAAGTCGGACCCGGTGGTCACTTCTTCGGCGTGCAGCACACCCAGGACCGATTCCGCACCGCGTTCTACAAGCCACTGCTGTCCGACTGGCGCAACTGGGAGTCGTGGGTCGAGGGCGGCAGCCCGACGGCCGACAAGAAGGCCGCCGACCTCGCCCGGGCATTCCTCGCCGAATATGCGCCACCGCCGATCGAGGACGCGGTGCGCGAGGAACTCGCCGAATTCACGCGTCGTCGCGTCGCCGAGGGCGGCGTGAAGACCGACTTCTAGACTTGCCCATCGGCATGCGAAAGGACAGACCATGAAATCATCAGCCCGCGTCGTCGTGATCGGTGGAGGTGTCGTCGGAGCCTCGGTGCTCTACCACCTGACCAAGGAGGGCTGGACGGACGTCGTGCTCCTCGAGCGCAAGCAGCTCACCGCCGGATCCACCTGGCACGCAGCCGGTGGCATGCACACCCTGAACGGCGACCCGAACGTGGCTCGCCTCCAGCAGTACACCGTGAATTTGTACAAGGAGATCGAAAAGGAGTCCGGCCAGAACTGCGGCATCCACCTTCCCGGTGGTCTGCAACTCGCCGACACCCCCGAGCGCCTCGACTGGTTGAAGATGGCCCAGGCCCGCGGTCGCTACCTCGGCATGCACATGGAAATGATCTCGATGAAGGAAGCCAAGGAGCTGAACCCGCTCCTCGAGGAGAAGTACTTCGTCGGCGCGCTGTACGACGAGGATGAGGGCAGCGTCGACCCGTACGGCGTGACGCACGCATACGCGATCTGCGCCCGCAACCGTGGTGCCGAGGTCTACACCGACACGTGGGCGACGGATCTGTCGCAGCGTGCGGACGGCACGTGGGACGTGATCACCGACAAGGGCAACATCCACGCCGAACACGTCGTCAACGCGGGCGGTCTGTGGGCACGCGAGGTCGGTCGCATGGCCGGTTTGGAACTGCCCGTGCTTGCGATGGAGCACCACTACCTGATGACCGAGCCGATGGACGAGGTCATCGAGTACAACGCGAAGCACGGCCGCGAGTTGCCGCACATGATCGACTTCGCCGGCGAGATCTACGCCCGCCAGGAAGGCCAGAGCATCCTGCTCGGCACCTACGAGCAGGACAACCGTCCGTGGTCGGCCAAGGAGACGCCGTGGGACTTCGTGTTCCAGTTGCTGCCGCACGACCTCGACCGCATCTCGGCCGAACTCGAGCGCGGATTTGCACACTTCCCCGCCGTCGGTCGCGCCGGCATCAAGAAGTTCGTCAACGGCCCGTTCACCTTCAGCCCCGACGGCAACCCGCTCGTCGGCCCGATCAAGGGCATGCGCGGCATGTGGTCGGCGTGCGCGGTGATGGCCGGTCTGTCGCAGGGTGGCGGCGTGGGTCTCTCGCTCGCCAACTGGATGGTGCACGGGGATCCGGGCGCCGACATCTGGGCGATGGACGTCGCACGTTACGGCGACTATGCCACGCTCGCTTACACCAATTCCAAGGTGCGCGAGAACTACTCGCGTCGCTTCCGCATCACGTTCCCGAACGAGGAACTACCGGCAGCACGCCCGTTGCACACCACCCCGATCTACGACCGCCTCACCGCACACAACGCGGTGTGGGGTGCGGGCTTCGGCCTCGAGCACCCGCTGTGGTTCCAGGACAAGGGTCTCGAGCCGAAGGAAGACATCACCTTCTACCGCTCGAACGCATTCAAGAACGTCGGCGAGGAGTCCCGCGCCGTGCGCGAGCGCGTCGGCTTCTCCGAGGCCTCCAACTTCGCCAAGTACAAGGTGTCGGGAGAGGGTTCCGCGGCCTGGCTGCAGGGGCTCTTCACGAACGCCCTGCCCAAGATCGGCCGCACGGTGTTGACCGCGATGCTGAATCCGCAGGGCAAGATCGTCGGTGAGTTCTCGATCTCGCGCATCGGCGACGAGGAGTTCTTCCTCTTCGGCTCACAGGCCGCCGAGGTCCACCACCCGCGTTGGTTCCTCGCACATCTGCCGGCGAACTCGAAGATCCGTTTCGAGACGTTGTCGCTGTCGATGGTCGGCCTCACCGTGGCCGGTCCGCGCTCGCGCGACGTGCTGCAGAAGCTCACCGACACCTCGCTTGCGACCAAGGACTTCCCGTTCATGGCGTTCCGCAAGACCAACATCGGCATGGCGCCGGTGTGGCTGTCGCGCATGACCTACACGGGCGACCTCGGATACGAGATGTGGATGGCGCCGGAGTACCAGCGGTACTTGTTCGACCTGATCTGGGAGGCCGGCCGCGAGTTCGACATGCGCCTGTTCGGCTTCCGCGCACTCATCACGATGCGTCTCGAGAAGAACTTCGGTACCTGGTTCCGCGAGTACCGCCCGATCTACACCCCGCTCGAGGCGGGCATGGATCGCGTGCTCAAGTTCGACCACGACTTCATCGGCCGCGAGGCCGTCGAGGCCGAGATGAAGGCCGGTGGCCCGAAGCGCAAGCTCGTGATGTTCCAGGTCGACGTCGACCCGCAGGCTCCCGCCGACGTGATCGGCGACGAGCCGGTGTTCCACGACGGCAAGGTCGTCGGCTGGATCACGAGCGGTGGCTATGCCCACTACTCGGGCGTCTCGCTCGCACTCGGCTACATCCCCGCCGAGCTCGCAGTCGAGGGCACGACGGGATTCGAGATCGAGATCATCGGCAAGATGCGACCGGCCACGCTCCAGCTCGAGCCGGTGCTCGACCCGAGCGGCTCGCGCATGCGCGCCTGATCGCGCCATGGCGACGATCACCCGCATCGAGATCACGCACCACCGTCTCCCACTCGATCCACCGTTCCCGGCGAGCTGGGACACGCGTCCCCGCACGCACTTTCCCGCCACGATCGTGCGCGTCTTCGACGACGCCGGTCGCTGCGGCGTGGGATCGGGCGACTCGATGTACGGGTTCTCCGACTACGAGAAGTACTTCATCGGCGAAGACCCCCTGAACATCGACCGCCACGCCGCGGTGCTCTCGAACATCGAGTTCCACGCCGGACGTCCCTGGCCGCTCGATCTCGCGTTGTGGGACCTGATCGGCAAGATCAAGGACGAGCCGGTGTGGAAGTTGCTCGGTGGTCGCACGAACAAGATCCGCGCGTATGCCTCCTCGGGCGTGCATCGCAGCATTCCAGAGATGGTGGAAGTGGCCAAGCGCACGATCGCCCTCGGCTACCCCGCGCTCAAGGTGCGCTTCGGTCGACCGAACCTCGCCGACGACCTCGCCGTCGTCAAGGCCATCCGAGACGCCGTCGGCATGACACTCGAGTTGATGGTCGACTGCAACCAGGGCTGGCGCATGCCGTGGGACATCGCTGCTCCGTGGACGCTCGATCACGCCACCGGCGTCGCCCAGGTGCTCGCCGAGAACAAGGTGTATTGGATGGAAGAGCCGCTCCACCGCGGCGACTATGCCGGGATGACCGAGTTGCGCAAGCGCGTCGACATCCGCATCGCCGGTGGAGAGCTGACCCGCGAGCCGTACGAGTTCCGTGAGTTGCTCGAGCGCGACTGCTTCGACGTGTTCCAGCCTGACGTCGTGTGCACGCAGGGCATCACCGGACTCGCCAAGTTCGCGCGCCAGGTCGAGGCCGCGGGCAAGATCTTCACCCCGCACACCTGGGGCACCGGCATCGGCGTGATGGGCAACCTGCACGTCACCGCCGGCACCGTCGACACGCCGTTCATCGAATTCCCGTTCGACCCACCAGAGTGGACGAACGAGCGTCGCGACTACATGATGAAAGAGACGATCGAGGCCGACGGCGAAGGCTGGATCCACCTCTCCGACCGGCCAGGTCTCGGCTTCGAGTTGAACGAAGACGTGTTGCGCGCCACGGCGTCCAGCCAGGCGACGTTCTCCTAGGTCGAACTACATCCGCACGCGGTGCGGGTGCGTGTAGACGTTCGCGCGTCCGTCACGCAGGAATCCGACGAGCGTCATCCCGAGTGCATCCGCGGTCTGCACGGCGAGATTCGACGGAGCGCCGACGGCGGCGACGAAGGCGATGCGGGCGATCGCTGCCTTCTGGATGATCTCGAAGGACAGCCGACCGCTGCAGAACAGTCCGCTCGTCGACAGCGGCACCGCCCCGTCCAACACCGCCCGACCGATCACCTTGTCGACCGCGTTGTGTCGACCGATGTCCTCGCGCACGACGGAGACCTCGCCGTTCGAGTCGAACAGCGCTGCTGCGTGCAGGCCACCCGTGCGATCGAAGGTGGGCTGCTTGGACCGGGCGGAGTCCGAGATGCCCATCAACACCGCAGCGTCGAGGACCGGGCCGCTCTCGGGCGACATCGGCGTCGTGCAGGTGAGGAGCTGGTCGATCGACTCGGTGCCGCAGATTCCGCAACTCGAGGACGTCACCATCGCCCGTCGCGCAAGTGCCACGTCGAAGGGCCTCGTGAGGCCGACGGTCACGATGTTGTATTTCTGCTCCTCGCCCTCGACGAGCTCGCAATACTTCACCGTGTTCACGTCTCGCGGCGAGGTGACGATCCCCTCGGTGAAGAGGAAGCCGACGGCGAGTTCGAAGTCGTGGCCAGGGGTGCGCATGGTCACCGAGATCTGCTGGGGCTCGCTGCGCGGCGCCTCTGCGCGAATCTCCATCGGCTCCTCGGCAACCAGATGGTCGGGCTTGGAGCCCTGGCGACCCTCGGCAGTCACGGTGACGACCTTCCAGTCGGTCGCCTTGCGTCGCGCGGGAGCCGCGGCCGGGTTCATGACTTCAGGCTAGTTGTTGTCCAGAAAACCACGCAGGTTGGCGCTGTTGTGCGGATGACGCAGTCGCGCGAGGGTCTTCTGCTCGATCTGGCGAACCCGCTCGCGCGTCACGTTCATCTTCTTGGCGACGTCTTCGAGCGTGTGGATCTGGCCGGTGTACTTGCCGATGCCAAAGCGCATCGCGACGATCTCCTGGTCGCGCTCGGGTAGGTCGTTCAGCGTCCGCTCGACCGCCGACGCCAGTTGACGTCGCTCGGTCAGCTCGCTCGGGTCGTTCGCGGCGTTGTCGTCGGCGATGGTGTCACCGACGGTCAGATCGTCGGTGTCGGCACCAACTGGAGCGTCCAGGCTCGTCGTCGTGAGAGCAATCTGCATCACCTCGAGCAACTTCTCCACGCTCAGTCCCGCACGCTCGGCGACCTCCTCGGGCGATGGGTCGCGCTCGAGCTGGGCCTGCAGTTCGCGCTCGACGCGATGGACGCGATTGACGACCTCCATCATGTGGCCGGGGATGCGGATGTTGCGGCCCTGGTCGGCCATCGCTCGGGTCATCGCCTGGCGGATCCACCACGTGGCATAGGTGGAGAACTTGAAACCCTTCTCGAAGTCGTACTTGTCGGCTGCGTGCATGAGGCCGATGTTCCCCTCCTGGATCAGGTCGGCGAGGTGCAGTTCCTTGCGGTCGTAGCGTCGGGCGATGGAGACCACGAGGCGCAGGTTCGCCCGCACCATGTGGTCCTTTGCCTTTGCACCCTCGTTCACCACCCGCTGCAGCGCGCGCTTCTCGCGCAGACCAAGCGACGAACCCGTGTCGGCGAGCTCTTGGGCCGCTGCCAAGCCGTCCTTGATCGCCTTGCCGAGTCGACGTTCGTCCTCGGCAGAGAGCAGGTCGACCTGGCCGATCTCGTTCAGATACATCCGAACGGCGTCGGGCCCCGAATCGACGTTCGGCGAACCCCTCACTGCTCGCCCACCTCGTGGGTCGCAATCGACTCGAGCCATGCGAGCAACTCGGCCGCCGCGTCGTCTGCCGTGCGTGGATCGGCGAGATCCTCGAGACGCAGGCGAGCCGCACGGTCGGCCTGGATGGCGTTCGAATCGGTGAGCCGGGTGCGCTGGGCGAGCTCGCGGCGCACGGCGGCTCCGACCAAGTTGATCGCCTCCTGCACCGGCTTCACGTCCACGTCGGCCACGGCGGCACGCTCGAGCGCCTCGCGGGCCTCGGGGTCGGCGATCGACAGCGCGTGGTTCAGGTCCCCCTCCGACGTCTTCAACGCGACGAACGCGCGTCGATACGTCTCGTCCGAAAATAGTGGCTCGATGAGATACGTCGCAATCTCGTTGAACTGCTGGATCATGAGCGCGATCGCAACGAACTCCGCCGCGTAGCTGCTGGCGCGCGAGGCTCGCGGTTGCGCCGTCGCCACCTGCGGCGCGCGAGCACCCTTGGCGGCGACCGCGACGAGGTCCGCCACCGGGATCCCGGTGTGGCTCGCGACCTCGCCGGCATACAGCGTGCGGACGTTTTTGTCCGGGTGCTCGTTGATCACGGCCATCGCATGGCTTGCGATTCTGCTGCGCGACTCTGGGGTCGTCAGTTGCTCGGAGGCGAGAACGCGATCGAGACGGAATCCGAGGAACGGCTTGGCGTGCGTGACGGCCTCGACGAGGGCTGCGGGGTCGCTCGAGGCGAGTTCGCCCGGATCCTTGCCCGCGGGAAACTTCGCCACGCTCACCTGCACCTCGTAGCGCTTCTCCCACTCATAGAACCGTTCCGCGGCACCCTGGCCAGCGGCATCGGCGTCGAAGGCGAGCACCACCTTGTTGGCGAATCGCTTCAGCAGACGCACGTGTTCCTCGGTGAGCGCGGTGCCACAGGTCGCCACCGCGCGAGCGACGCCCGCCCGATGGAACCCGATCACGTCGGTGTATCCCTCGCACACGATCACCTCGTCTGCCGCGACGATGTTCGCCTTCGCCCAGTTCAATCCATACAGGGTCTTGGACTTCGCATAGATCGTCGTCTCGGAGGAGTTCTTGTACTTGGCCGGGTCCGTCGAGCCCGGCAGGATGCGCCCGCCGAAGGCGACCGCGTCACCAGAGTCGGTGAAGATCGGGAACATCACGCGCGCGCGGAACGAGTCTTGCGGCCTGCCCCGCTTGTTGACGAAGGCGAGACCGACCTCCTGCAACACGTCGATCGGCACGCCGAGTCCCTTGGCGAGCTGGTCCCAGTCGTCGGGGGCCCAGCCGAGCTTGAACTGTCGCGCCACGTCGCCGGCGAGTCCTCGCTCTCGCAGGTAGTCGCGCGCGGCACGCGCGTCGGGAGCGGTGAGCAGTCGCTCGTGATACCAGTCGACGGCCGAATTCATCACCTCGACGAGGCGCTTGCGACGCTGGCGGTCCTTGCCCTGCCCCGCGTTCGTGTAGGTGAGCTGCATGCCCACCTTGTTGGCGAGGTGCTCGATCGACCCGACGAAGTCGACGTGCTCCATCTCCTGGACGAAGGTGAACACGTCACCGGACGCACCGCAGCCAAAGCAGCGGTATCGCTTGGTCTCCTCGCGGACGTTGAACGACCCGGACTTCTCGGCGTGGAAGGGACACAGCCCAACCCAGTTGCGACCGACGCGGCGCAGTTGGAGGTATCCCTGGACGACGTCGACGAGCGAGACGGTGTCCCGCAGGCGTTCGATGTCGTCTTCGGCGATGGCCACCTAGCGAAGGCTAGTTCTGCGGTCCTTGACCACGGAAGCCACGAT
>CAYXIY010000005.1:0-36505 GCA_964465475.1 uncultured Acidimicrobium sp.
TCTCGTCGTTGATCGAGGAGTCCTTCTCGATGAAGGTGTCACTCGACGGGATGTACGCCTCCGGCTGGTAGTAGTCGTAGTAACTGACGAAGTACTCGACCCGATTCTTCGGGAAGAACTCCTTCATCTCCTGGGCGAGCTGGGCGGCGAGGGACTTGTTCGGCGCCAAGATCAACGTCGGACGTTGCACACGTTCGATCGTCCACGCGATCGTCGCAGACTTGCCGCTGCCCGTGATGCCGAGCAACGTTTGGAACTTCAGTCCCTTGTCGATTCCATCTGCCAGCGCGGTGATCGCTTTCGGCTGGTCGCCGGCTGGCTGGTACTCGCTGACGACCTCGAATCGGTTCGTCGTCACGAGCGGATCGGTTCCCCCGCTCGTGGTCCCGCCGGCGGCAACGACCGCGCCCACTCGAGGACGGCGTCGACCTGGGCCACCAGGTCCTCGAATGATCCACCGTTGTCGATGACCCGATCTGCCATTGCTCGCCGAGATTCCCGCGATGCCTGCTTCGACATTCGCGCGCGGACGTCGGCTTCCACCATTGAGCGCTGTGTCGTGAGGCGCTGGACGGCGATCTCGGGATCGACGTCGACGACGATCACGCCCGACAGGTCACGGCGTGGATATTCGGCAAGGAGCGGCATGTCGAGCACCACGACACCGCCGACCTCCTTGCATTCTTCGATCTTGCGCATGATTCCGTCGTTGATGAGCGGCAACATGATCGCGTTCAGCGCGGCGAGTTCTGCGGCGTCGTTGAAGACGATGCCGGCGAGGCGAACCCGATCGAGCACCCCGTCGGACACCGCATCGGGAAACCGCGATGCGAGTGGCGCGATGGCAGGACCGTGGGGCACCTGCAGGTCGCGCGCGATCTGATCGCCGTCGATGATGGTGCAACCGCGTTCGTGGAGCAGCCGCGACACCGTGGACTTACCGGAGCCGATGCCACCGGTGAGACCGACAAGGATCACGTTGAGCCAACCATTCTTCGGAGACGAGGTCCCCGACGCTGTGCCTACTCGCTCGGAGTCGTGGACTCTGCGGTGCCGGCGTTGTCGAAGTACTCGGACCAGGCAGCCTCGCGAGCGCTGTCATCGCCCCCGCCAACCCAGTTGCCCTGTTCGTCGACCTGGAACTGGCCGCGATACTCCTCGGCCAACTCGCCGCCTTCTGCCGCCTGCTTGATCGACAAGCTGATGCGACGACGGGCGAGGTCGAGATCGATGATCTTGACCCACAGTTCTTCAGCCGGGGTGACGACCTGCTCCGGAGCCTCGACGTGGTGCGCCGACATTTCGGAGATGTGCACGAGACCCTCGATGCCATCGCCAACCTGGACGAAGGCGCCGAACGGTACGAGCTTGGTGACGCGACCGTAGACAAGCTGGCCGACCTGGTGACCGTTGGCGAACTCCTGCCACGGATCCTGCTGGGTCGCCTTCAGCGAGAGGCTGATGCGCTCGCGCTCCATGTCGACCTCGAGCACCTTGACGGTGACCTCGTCGCCGATGTTGACGACCGCGGTCGGGTTGTCGACGTGCTTCCACGACAACTCGGAGACGTGGATGAGACCATCCATGCCGCCGAGGTCGACGAATGCGCCGAATGCCACGACGCTCGAGATGCGGCCCTTGCGGACCTCGCCGACCTTCAGGTTCGTGAGGAACTCGTCACGCGCTCCGCGCTGGTTCTGCTCGAGCAGCGTGCGGCGCGACAACACGACGTTGTTGCGGTTGCGATCCAACTCGAGGATCTTTGCCGTGATGCGCTGGCCGATGTACGGCGCGAGGTCGCGCACGCGACGCAGCTCGACGAGGGATGCGGGGAGGAATCCACGCAGACCGATGTCGACGATGAGTCCGCCCTTGACCACTTCGATGACGAGACCTTCGACGGTTCCGTCTGCTGCCTTGACCTTCTCGATGTCTCCCCACGCGCGCTCGTACTGTGCGCGCTTCTTGGAGAGAAGGAGTCGACCTTCCTTGTCCTCGAGCGTGAGCACGAGGGTCTCGATCTTTTCTCCGAGCTTGACGATCTCGTTCGGATCGACGTCGTTGCGAATGCTCAACTCGCGCGACAGGATCACGCCCTCGGTCTTGTAGCCGATCTCGACGAGCACTTCGTCGCGGGTGATGCGCACGACCGTTCCGGTGACCAGCTGGCCTTCCTTCAGCTCCACCATCGTGTTGCCGATCGCTTCTGCGAAGGGCTGGGTGAGGTCTCGTTCGACGACTTGGCGTGGGGTGTAGTTGCCGTCTTTGTCGAAGGTGCCCATCGGTGGGCTTTGCATGGTCTGAAGGTCGGACATGGGATTCTTTCGGTGGATACGGATCGATGACACGTTCAGCCCAAGGGCCTCGCGTGGTCCCACCGGCGGCGGGACAGGGGTTTCACGCTACCAGCGGGCCGCCTCGCGGCGTTCGGCCACGACGAGGAACTCCGGCATGTCCAGACTGGGCGGAGTGGGCCCATACGCCCCGGGCTCGACCCCGAAGATCGACCTCACCTCGAAGCCAGATTCCCCGAGCACGAGGCGTAGTTCCCGGGGCGTGTAGCAACCCGTCCACAGCGACACCTGCCGAGACTCCCCGGCCGAGTTCTTCACCTCCGTCGTCTCGTGGCTGATGCCCCGAGCGACATCGAACGTCGCCGTCTCGTGGTGGCGCACCGAGAAATAGGCGTTGAAGGCACTGAGCGCAAGGAGCCCTCCCGGACGCATCACGGAAGCAATCGACCGAAGCACCGCCGCGTCGTCGGCGTCGTCCAACATCACACCGAACGCTCCTTGGCACAGGCATATCGCGGCGTCGAAGCCATCACCGATGGACATCATCTGTGTGCTGTTGCGCGCATCGACGACGTGGAAGTGTGCATCCACGAGCCCTTCACGTCGGGCCGACTCACGCGCGATGTCCACGAACCGGCGACTCACGTCGACACCGACGACACGGTGTCCACGTCGGGCGAGCTCCAACGAGTGCCGTCCGGGTCCGCAACCAACGTCGAGGATTCGACTGCCGTTGGCGATGCCGAGTTCTGCGCTCAGAAAGTCGATCTCTTGACTGGTGCCTTTGGTGAACGAGTACCTCAGGTATGCCTCGCCCATGTGGTCGGCGAGCTCTTCGAACCAGTGCGTGCGATCGTCGTCCATGGCCTCAGGCCTTGGCCGATGCCCAGGTGTCGCCCCACGCCGAGTTGATCTCGAGTGGAACCTTCAGCGAGGCGGCGTCGCGCATCGAACCAAGGACGATGGATTCGACCTCGGATGCCGCACCCTTCGGCGACTCGACGATCACTTCGTCGTGCACCTGCAACACGAGATGGGCAGGAGACCCGGCCTCCCGCAATCGGCGATCGATGGACACGAGGGCGATCTTGAAGATGTCGGCTGCGAGCCCCTGGATCGCCGCGTTCATCGCCTGGCGCTCGCCGATTTGGCGGATGCGAAAGTTCGGATTGTTCAACTCGGGAATGAATCGACGCCGACCAAACAGCGTCACCGTGTAGCCGCGCTCCTTCGCTTCAGCGACGGCGGAGTCCATGTACGCCTTCACGTTGGGAAACGCGGCGAAGTATGCGTCGAGGATCTCCGCGGCTTCGTCGACGGCGATGCCGAGGCGCTGGCTCAGTCCGTACGCCTCCATGCCGTAGGCGAGTCCGTAGGAGACCATCTTCGCCTTCGACCGCATCTCCCCCGTCACCTTGGCAGGATCGACGGAGAACACGCGTGCGGCCGTGCTCGTGTGGATGTCTTCGCCCTTGGTGAACGCATCGATGAGCCCGGGATCGTTCGCCAGGTGTGCGATGCAACGCAATTCGATCTGGTTGTAGTCGGCGACCAGGAACCTCATCCCCTTGCTCGGCACGAACGCCGTGCGGAAGACCTTTCCTTCGTCGCTGCGTACGGGAATGTTGTGCAGGTTCGGGTTCTCGCTGCTCAGGCGTCCGGTTCGGGCCACCATCTGGTTGAAGGTGGCATGGATGCGCCCGTCCTTGGCGACCACCTCGCGCAACCCCGTCCCGTAGGTGCCACGCAACTTGTCCATCTCGCGGAACTCCATCAGCGCGTCGATGAACTCCGGCCACTGATCGCGGATCTTCTCCAACGTGGCCGCATCGGTACTGAACCCGGTCTTCGTCTTCTTTCCGGGCTGCAGTTTGCGTTCCTCGAACAAAATCACCCGCAACTGCGCAGGCGAATTGATGTTGAACTCCTTGCCCGCCAGTTCGTGCAGCGTCGCCGTGAGCTCGGCGACGCGCCCCTCGAGGTGGGCGGCAATCGAGTCCAACGCCGCGCGATCGACGGCGATACCGACGTGCTCCATTCGGGCGAGGACACCGACGAGCGGCATCTCCACGTCAATCGCGAGTTCGTTCATCTCTTGGGCGGCAAGACCGTCTCGCAATCGACTGGCAACCCGCGCAACTCCCAGAGCCTCGGTGCTCGACTGCATCGACACGTCCACCGTCGGGGCATCGAAACTCAACTGATCGCTCGGTGCACTCCCGGCGACCCCCATCGACAGACCGAGTTGCGACTCGACGAGTGTTGCCACGCTGCGTTCGCCATCTGCCGGATCGAGCAGGTATCCGGCGATCGCAACGTCGAAGACGTCGGGAAGCTGCGTGATGCCGCGGGACAGCATCCAGCGAAAGAGCCTCTTTGCGTCGTGGGTGACGATCAGCGACGACTCCGCGAGACCTTTCGCGACGACAACCGCGTTGCGCTCGTCCACTTCCACCCACGACACCGCGCCGGCTGGTTCGTCCGTCACGATCGCGACGCCGAGTGGATCACTGATCGAATCTGACCCCTCGCGCCAACCGGCAACGACGGTCATCGCGCCGCCGACACCAACCTTGTCGATCGACGTCGACGACACGATCGGAACGATGCCGGGCTCCGGCGTTCGGTCGGCCGTCGGGACCGCGACCTCGACGTCGTCGGCGATGAAGGACGAAAACGCATCCTTGATTCGCGGCAGCATGTTCTTGAACTCGAGCGTCGTGAACATCTGCGCGACCCGTGCGATGTCGGGGCGCGGCACGTAGGAGTCGTAGTCGACGGTGATCGGTACGTCACGCCGCAACACCATCAGGGTCGCGTTACGCCTGACACGCTCGGCATGTTCGTGGATTGCAGCCTTCAGCTTCGGCGTCTGGTCGTCGGCGGCGGCGATGATCGCCTCGAGCGTGCCGTAGGTCGAGAGCAACTTGGCCGCGGTCTTTTCCCCCACGCCGGGCAGACCGTCGAGGTTGTCGCTCGGATCGCCGCGAAGTGCCGCATAGTCGACGTATTGGCGAGGCGTGACGCCGGTGCGCTCCACGATGCCTGCTTCGTCGTAGAGGGCATAGTCGCTCACGCCGCGCTTGTTGTACAACACCCGTACGTGCGGGTCGTGGACGAGCTGGTAACTGTCCCGATCGCCCGTCACGATGACCACGTCGTTTCCGTCTCGTTCGCACTTATCGACGATCGTGGCGATCAGGTCGTCGCCCTCGAATCCCGCCATGTCGAGCGTCGCCACGCCGAGCACCGACAGCAGCTCCCGGATGATGTCCAGCTGTTGATACAAGATGTCGGGCTGCTTCTCTCGCTGCGCCTTGTATTCGGGTGCCGCCTCGTGCCGGAAGGTTGGCTCCTTGCGATCGAACACGACGACGATGCCGTCGGGTCGTTGCTCCTTGACGAGTGTCGCGAGCATCGAGGTGAACCCGTAGACCGCGTTCGTCACCTGGCCGGACGAGGTCGTCATGTCGGTCGGCAGGGCGAAGAAGGCGCGATAGGACAACGAGTTCCCATCCAGTGCCAGCAGTTTCATCGACCCTCCACCGCGCCCCACGCTAATCGCGGGGACTCTTCAGCTCTGTGGCGTGATCGAACGGTCGAGGATGCCCTCGGCGACTTGCTTCATGCGCAGGCGTCGCCCCATCGCCGTCTTCTGGATGAAGTCGAATGCATCCTGCTCGCTCATCTTGTGCTCGTCGATGAGCAGACCCTTGGCTCGGTCGAGCAACTTGCGCAGCTCGAGCTGCTGACCGAGCTGGTCACGCTCGCCCTCGAGCGACTTCATCTCGGCGAAGCGACCGATCGCGAGTTCGATCGCCGGCACGAGGTCGGTCTTCTGGAAGGGCTTGACAAGATAGGCGAGTGCGCCGGCGTCACGAGCCTGTTCGATCACCTGACGTTGACTGAATGCCGTCAACATCACCACCGGACACAGGCGCTCGGTGGACACGATCCGGGCTGCCTCGAGTCCGTCCATGCCGGGCATCTTGATGTCGAAGAGCGCGACGTCGGGCTTGTGTTCGCGCACGAGGTCGACTGCGTGGTCTCCCCGTCCGGTGTCGGCGACGACGACGTAGCCCTCTTCGGCCAGCGTCTCGACGAGGTCCAGTCGGATAATCGCCTCGTCTTCGGCGACGACGATGCGCACCGAGTCAGTTCCCATTACGAGCCGCTCTTCTTCGACAACGCATCCAGCAGTTCGTCCTGTCGGCGCTCGAGGTCGGCGATCGACTGGACGAGCTCGTCTCGTCGACGGCGGACGAATTCGAGGTGTCGCGCGGCGTCCCTGTGCTCGTGTGCTGCGAGTGCGGTCTCGGACACGAGCGCGCGGATCTCCTTGTCACTCGCGTCGTCAGCGAAGTGCTCGAGCTGTTCGGTACACACGGTCAACTCGCTTCGCGCTTCGGCAAGCGACTTGGACACGACGCGAAGACGCCGTTCGACGAGTCGGGTGCCAAACACATCGGTAACTGTAGGAGTGACCATCTGGTGCCCGAGGTGGGACTTGAACCCACACGCCCTTTCGAACAACGGATTTTGAGTCCGTCGCGTCTGCCATTCCGCCACTCGGGCATGAGTATCGGACCAAATCGGCAACAGCCGAGCGATGTATCGTACCGACCCGATCGGGGACCTACGCTGAGTGGGTCATGTTGGCCTTCACCTTTCCAGGGCAGGGTTCGCAGCGTCCAGGGATGGGCCGACCGTGGGTTGACCACGAGAGTTGGGAACTCGTCACCGAGGCCTCCGACATCGCGGGACGTGACGTCGCCCGGCTGCTCCTCGACGCCGACGCCGAGGAGCTGAAAGACACCCGCAACGCCCAGCTCACGACGTTCGTCTCCTCGCTCATGGTCCTCGATGCCGTCGAGCGCCTCGGCATCGAACCGTCGTTCTGTGCGGGTCACAGCCTCGGTGAGTACACGGCGCTCACGGCGACGGGTGCCCTCGGATTCGACGACGGCGTCCGCCTCGTGAGCGAGCGCTCGGCCGCCATGCACGAGGCCGGTCTCGCCTCCCCCGGAACCATGGCTGCAGTCCTCGGTCTCGACGACGAGGACGTCGAGGTTGCCTGCCGGCGAGCCGACTCCGACGTCTGGGTCGCCAACTTCAACGCACCGGGTCAGGTGGTCATCGCCGGATCGCCCGACGGTGTCGCCGCGGCAACCGAGCACGCAAAGGAACTTGGCGCCAAGCGGGTCATGTCGCTTGCGGTTTCTGGTGCATTCCACACGCCGTACATGACCTCGGCTCGCGATCGCCTGCGTGACGCGATCGCCTCTGCGCGACCGCGCGACACGGAAGTTCCGGTCGTGTCGAACGTGGATGCTCGGGCGCACGCGACCGGCGAGGAGTGGTCGTCGCTGCTGTCCGCCCAGTTGTCTTCACCGGTGCGCTGGAAGCACTGTCTCCTCGAGCTCGCGCAACTCGGCATCACGGGGTTCATCGAGCTTGGACCAGGAGGTGTGCTCACCGGAATGGTCAAGCGCACCCTCGAAGATTCGCGCAACATCAGCGTGGCGACGCCCGACGATCTCGACAAGCTGATCGACTGGCTCGACACCTTCGATCACGCGGCGACGATCCCGGAGACCGCGCGCCACGAAGGCGAGCACCTCTTTGCGGTCGAGCGTCTCGTCGTGTCTCCGGCCGCAGGCGTCTTCACTCGATTGGAAGGACTGTCCAGCAATGCACTGGTCGAGGTTGGTGCGGTGCTCGGCCACGTCGGCGACGTCGAGGTGAGGTCGCCATTCGCAGGAAAACTGCAGAGCTTCATCGCCGTCGACGGCGAACGACTCACCGCCCACCAACCCGTCGCCTGGCTGCGCAGTCGTTAGGGTTCTCGCGATGCCCACACTTCCTTCCCACGCCCGAGGCGCGCGCTTCACCGGGTGGGGCATCGCACTCCCCGATCGCGTCATCACGAACGACGAACTGTCGCAGACGATGGAGACCTCCGACGAATGGATCCGCGAGCGAACGGGCATCCACCGTCGACACGTTGGCGGGTCCACCGCCTCACTCAGCGTCGCGAGCGCACGCATCGCAATGGAGATGGCAGGCGTGCAACCGTCGGACATCGACGCACTCGTCCTGGCCACGACGACGCCCGACCGCCAGGTGCCCGCAACATCGGCAACCGTTCAGCGCGAGCTCGGCCTGTCGTGCGGCGCATTCGACGTCAATGCGGCATGTTCCGGATTCGTCTATGCCCTCGCCGTCGCACACGGCCTGATCGCCATCGGATCCAACAAGGTGCTCCTCATCGGCACCGACACGCTGTCGCGCATCACCGACTGGACCGACCGCAACACCGCGGTCCTGTTCGCAGACGGTTCGGGAGCAGCCGTGCTCGAGGCAACCGACGGCCCCGGTCATCTCCTCGCCTGGGACCTCGATGCCGATGGGAGCGCCGAGGAACTTCTCTACGCCGAAATCGGCGGAAACATCCACATGGACGGCAAAGAAGTCTTCAGACGTGCGGTGCGCATCATGGTCGACTCCGCGCAGAAGTCCCTCGCGATTGCCGGAGTCGAGGCGAACGACATCGCCCTCGTCGTTCCGCACCAGGCCAACACCCGCATCATCGATGCCGCCTGCGACCGACTCGGCATACCCCGCGAACGCACCGCGGTCGTGTTGCACGAAACCGGCAACACCTCGTCGGCATCGATACCACTCGCACTCTTCGATGCCGCCGACGGCGGGGCGATGAGCGGTCGTTCGCTGCGCGACGGCGACTTGGTCCTCCTCGTCGGATTCGGCGCGGGAATGACCGCAGCGAGTGCGATCATCCGATGGACGTCCAAGGAGAAGCGACCATGACCAGCACACCGCGCACCGTCCTCGTGACCGGCGGATCGAAGGGAATCGGACTCGCGACCGCTCGCGCCTTCGCCGCACTCGGCGACAACGTCGCCGTCACCTACAACTCCTCCCCGCCGCCCGACGACGTCTTTGCGGTCAAGTGCGACGTCACGAAGCAATCGGAGGTCGACGCAGCGTTCGCCGCCGTCGAGGAGAAGTTCGGACCCGTCGGCGTGCTCGTGTCGAATGCGGGCATCACCCGCGACGGTCTCATCCTGCGAATGGGCGAAGCGGACTTCGCCGACGTGGTCGATGCAAACCTGACCGCCGCGTATCGAGTCTGTAAGCGTGCGGCGCAAGGAATGATTCGGGCACGCACGGGTCGCATCGTGCTCGTCTCCAGCGTCGTCGCCATGCTCGGATCCGCCGGACAGTCCAACTATGCGGCATCGAAGGCAGGCCTCATTGGTCTCGCACGCTCCCTCGCACGAGAACTCGGCTCACGCAATGTGACCGTCAACGTCGTCGCACCGGGACCCGTCGACACCGACATGACGGCGGTGCTCGGCGACAAGCGGATGGAGGAACTGCGCGCGGCCGTTCCTCTCGGCCGCACCGCATCACCGAGCGAGATCGCCGACGTCATTGCATTTCTCGCTGGGCCGTCGGCTGGATACATCACCGGTGCCGTGATTCCCGTCGATGGCGGGCTCGGCATGGGTCACTAACGAGCCCCGACTCACCGAGGCGCACTACAATCGACACGTGCTCGTCGTCGGGCACCCCATCGCACGACCCCAAGGAGACACCGTGAGCCAGGAACTGTTCGATCGATTCAAGAAGTGTGCAGTGGACGTGTTGTCCGTCGATGCCGCCAAGATCGTGCCGGAGGCCAAGTTCGGCGACGACCTCGACGCGGACAGCCTGGATCTCGTCGAGCTCGTGATGGCTCTCGAGGAAGAGTTCGGCATCGAAGTCCCTGAGAGCGACCTCGAGGGCGTCGACACCGTCGGCAAGGCCTTCGCTCTCGTCACCTCCAAAGTCAAGTAGTCACCCGGGCGCATGCGGGGCGCAGGTCATCGCGTCGCGATCACCGGATACGGCGTCGTCGCGCCGTGTGGGATCGGCAAGGAAGCATTCTGGAACGGTCTCCTCGGACCGGGTTTCAGTGGTGCTCGGTCGATCGAGATCGCGGACTGGGACCCGTCTCCCTACTTCGATTCACCGAAAGACGCTCGTCGGAGCGACCGCTGCGAGCAATTCGCGCTCGCCGCAGCTCACGAGGCTCTGACCCAATCCGGTGGGCTTCCGTACGATCCGACCCGCATCGGGACGATCTTCGGAACGGGAATCGGAGGTCTTCGCACGCTCGAAGAGCAGGTCATCGTGCGCGTGGAGAAGGGCGAGCGTCGCGTGTCGCCGTTCTTGGTGCCCATGATGATGTCCAACGCTTCGGGCGCCGCAATCTCCATGCGGTACGGATTCCAGGGTCCTGCGGAAACGATCTGCACGGCGTGTGCTGCTGCGACGCACGCGATTGGAGCAGCAGCTCGCCAGATTGCGTGGGGCTCGTGCGAGGCCGTCGTCACCGGTGGAGCCGAGTCTGCGGCGACCATCACCGCACTCGCCGGTTTTGCGAACATGACCGCGCTCTCCACCACCCTCGTCAGCAAGCCCTTCGATGCGACTCGCGACGGATTCATCATGGGCGAAGGAGCAGCCGTCTTCGTGCTCGAGCGCTACGACCTCGCGGTCCAGCGTGGCGCGACGATCCTCGCCGAGATCCTTGGCGCCGCCAGCAACGCCGACGCACACCACATCACCGCCCCGTCACCGGGAGGTGCTGGCGCAGTGCGGTGCATGCAACTTGCACTCGATGACGCCGAGCTGAAGCCTGCCGACATCAAGCAGATCAACGCCCACGGCACGAGCACGCCGTTGAACGACGCGGCCGAGTCCGAAGCGATCGCCACGTTGTTCGGCGAGTCCTGTCCACCCGTCGTGTCCATCAAGGGCGTGACCGGTCACCCGCTCGGCGCGGCGGGCGCCCTCGAGGCGGCGGCGGTGTTGCTCAGCATGGACAAGGGTCTCATCCCCCCGACACGCGGAACCACGCAGGTCGACCCGTCGATGACGATCGACGTCGTGATCGGCGAGCCTCGCTCGTGGACGCCGGGACCGACGATCTCGAACAACTTCGGATTCGGTGGCCACAACGGCTCCGTGATCATCGCTCCGGCGAGCTGATCCTCACGCGTCGACGACGACGAACAGCAATTCGCACTCGCACGCCACCTCACCGTTGACGAGCACGCGACCCGAGCCTTTTCCGGCACGCGCGGACATCTTGCCCATCGTGGCCTCCACGGTCAGCACGTCTCCCGGTATGGCCTGGCGCCGGAACCGTGCTCCGTCGAGCCCACCGAAGAGTGGCAGCTTTCCCGCGTAACGCTCGTCGGCGAGGATGGCGACGGCGCCCGTTTGAGCGATCGCTTCACACATCAACACCCCAGGCAACGTCGGCCTCCCTGGAAAGTGCCCGGAGAAGAACCACTCATCCCCCGTCAGACTCCACGTCGTGCGGGCGGAAACCCCCGGAACCAACTCGATGATCTCGTCGACGAAGAGGAACGGCGCCCGATGCGGCAACAGGTCGGTCGGCTTGGGAAGCGACGTCACTTGCCGAGTGCTTCCAGGAGGCGAAGCGGGGTGTCCTTCGGCGAGATCTTGTACCACGCGTGCGTGATGACGCCATTCGCATCGATGAGGAATGCCGATCGCTCGATTCCCATGTATTCGCGTCCGTACATCGACTTCTTCTTCCAGACCTTGTAGGCCTTCGCTACCGTGTGCTCCTCGTCGGCCAGCAGCGTGAACCCGAGTCCATACTTCTCGTCGAACTTCTTCTGCTTGGTCGGCGAATCGGGGCTGATGCCGACGATCGCCGTGCGACCAATGTCGCCTGCCACGTCGCGCAGCAGACATGACTGCTGGGTGCATCCGGGTGTGTCGGCCTTCGGATAGAAGTAGACGAGCACCTTCTTCTTGCCGAACGACGCCAACGTCGTCCGCTTCCCGTTCTGGTCGACCAAGTCGATCTTCGGGGCCTTCATTCCCGCCTTCAGCATGCGAAGAATCTACTTCGCGGAGTGGGCGAGATCGAGCGCGCGACGCACTTCGGCGACGTACTCGCCCACCGAGTCGGGACCCGACTCGAGCATGCGGCGCATCACCGAGGCACCCTGAATGACGCCGTCGGCGACCTTCGTCGCCTCGACCGCCTGCTGTGCGTTCGACACTCCGACACCGACCAAGACCGGGATGTCGGTGATCGACTTCAGTCGTCCGGCAAGTGCGACCGCAGTAGAGGCGAGTTCGTCACGCTCACCAGTGACGCCCAACAACCCGACGGCGTAGACGAAGCCACGCGTTCGCGCGACGATCCTCGGCAGTCGCGAGTCGGGCGCCGTCGGAGCAGCGAGCATCACGGTCTCGATTCCCGAGGAATCCGCAGCAGCACACCAGGGACCCGACTCCTCGAGCGGCAGGTCGGGCACGATTGCAGCAGCCACCCCGGAGTCGCTCAACATGCTTGCAAAGCGCTCGTGTCCCGCGCTGTGGACGGTGTTGTAGTAGCACATCACCGCAAGTGGCACGTCCACGTCGACGGAGCGAAGTTCCTGCAGGATCGACACGGGCGTCGCACCGGCACGCAGTGCGGTCTCGGAGGCGAGCTGGATGACGGGCCCGTCCATCACGGGGTCAGAAAAAGGTAGGCCGATCTCGATCGCATCGGCTCCCATCGCGGCGGCGGCGCGCACGGCGTCGATCCAGCCGGGAAGACCTCCGGTGACGTAGGGAACGAGGAGTTTGCGACCGCTTTCGCGTCGCGCGCGAAGGTGTGCTTCGAGGCGTCCCGTCACAGTCGAGGACCGAGGATGTCCATCATCTGGGCGACGTCCTTGTCTCCACGACCGGAAAGGTTCATGAGCACCGTCTGACCCTGGATCTTCGGCGCCTCGCGCGAGATCCATGCGACGGCGTGCGCACATTCGAGTGCCGGAATGATGCCCTCGGTGCGCGACAACAGTTGGAACCCTTCGATCACCTCGTCGTCGGTGACGCTCGGATACTCCGCACGACCGATCGAGGCGAGGTGCGAGTGCTCCGGTCCGACTCCGGGATAGTCGAGGCCTGCGCTGATCGAGTGCGCCTCCTGCACCTGTCCGTATTCGTCCTGCATCAAATACGACCGCATTCCATGGACCACACCGGGCACCCCGCGACCCGCAGCCGCGCCACCGGCTGGTTCCACTCCGACGAGACGCGATTTCGCGTCGACGAAGCCGGAGAAGATTCCGATCGCGTTGCTGCCGCCACCGACGCAGGCGACGACGACGTCCGGGTCGTCGCCGTTCAAGATGTCTCGACATTGCACGCGTGCCTCGTCGCCGATCACGGACTGGAAGGTTCGCACCATCCACGGATACGGGTGCGGGCCCATCACGGAGCCGATCGCGTAGTACGTGGTCTCCACTGACGCCACCCAGTCGCGCATCGCCTCGTTCACGGCATCCTTCAGCGTGCGGCTCCCCGACATCGCGGGTACGACCTCTGCGCCGAGCAATCGCATGCGGAACACGTTCAATGCCTGACGCTTGACGTCGACTTCGCCCATGTACACCTTGCATTCGAGACCCAAGAGCGCGGCTGCGGTGGCCGAGGCGACGCCGTGCTGACCGGCACCGGTCTCGGCGACGATGCGCTTTTTGCCCATGCGCTTGGCGAGCAGCACCTGACCGAGGACGTTGTTGATCTTGTGCGATCCCGTGTGGTTCAGATCTTCCCGCTTGAGCAGGAGTCGAATGCCGAGCTGGGATCCGAGATTGTGACATTCGGTGATGATCGAGGGTCGACCGACGTAGTCGCGCAGCAGGTCGTTCAGTTCGGTGCGGAAGAGCGAGTCCGCCCACGCATCGGCGAAGGCTTCCTCCAGCTCGATACACGCCGGCACCAGCGTCTCGGGCACGAAGCGACCCCCGAACTCGCCGAAACGGCCGTCGATGGGGTTCTGCAGCACGTCCTCAGGGTATCGGTGCGACTCCGCCCGAGCCCTGTCGAGCCCACTCAGTCGATGAGGTCGTCGCCGATCTCGGCCTGCGCGTCACGGGCGTTCACGATGAATTGACGCAACTTGACGGCGTCCTTCACGCCTGGAGCCTTCTCGACGCCGCTGGCGACGTCCACCCCCCACGGTCTACGCGTCAGGATCGCCTCGCGCACGTTCTCGCCGTTCAGTCCGCCCGACAGCATCACGCGCAGTCCTTTCGGGATCTCGTCGAGAAGCGACCAGTCGAAGCGCTCGCCCGACCCGGGACGAGCGTTGTCGACGAGGACGACGTCGGTTCCGTAATCGTCGGCCCGACGGGCGGCGTCCGAACCTGCGACCACCGCCTTGATCGCGAAGCGGACCTCCTGGGCGACCTCGCGAACGGCCGACACGGGTTCGTTTCCGTGCAACTGCACCCCCTTGAGTCGAGCACTCCGTGCGATCTCAAGGACCCGCTTCGGATGCTCGTCGCGGAACACACCCACCGTCACGACGTCAGAGGGCAGCCGCTTGACGATGTCGAGGGCTTTGGTCGGGGCGATCTGACGGGCGGATGGGGCGAAGATGAAGCCGATGGCGTCAGCTCCGAGCGCAACGGCGAGCAACGCGTCCTCTTCACTCGTGATGCCGCAAATCTTGATGAACACGAACCAACCGTAGTCGTGGGAGTCGACGGAATTCGGCGACTCAGGCGACGCGCAGCGACGACAACGCCTCGCGCGGCGACGACGCAGTGACGAGCGATTCCCCGACGAGGACCGCGTCGTAGCCCGCATCGCGTAACGATCGAGCGTCCTCGGCGCCACGCACACCCGACTCCGCGACCTTGACGATTCCTTCCGGAATGGACGAGGCGGTGCGCACGGCGCGCTCGTGGTCGACCTGGAAGGTCACGAGGTCGCGCTGGTTCACGCCGACGAGCGTCGCGCCGAGCTCGACTGCGGTCTCCACCTCGGACTCGTCGTGGGTCTCGACCAGCACGTCGATTCCAATTTCGTTGGCGACGTCGATCATCTGAGACATCTCGGCGCGCGAGAGCACCGCTGCGATGAGCAGGACGCAGTCCGCCCCCATCAAGCGCGCATCGACCACGTCGTTGAGGCTCACGGTGAAGTCCTTGCGAATGATCGGCAGGCTGCACCTCTGGTGCACGACGCGAAGGTCCTCGACCGATCCCGCGAAGAACTCCACGTCGGTGAGGACGGAGACGCAGCTGGCCCCGCCTGCGACATAGTCGTCCACGAGGGATTCCACCGAGCGCCCACCTAACAACTCACCCTTGGACGGGGACTTGCGCTTGACTTCCGCGATCACCGCGAGACGTGTCCGTGATTCCTCCGCGAGCGCCCGACGAAAACCGCGTGTGGGCTCCAATGCCGAACACTCGGCGATCAGGTCGGCGGTGCGGCGTTCGTCGAGTGACGCGGTCTGTCGATGTCGCGCGACGATCGCATCCAGGTACACGACTAGATGCCTTTGCCACCCCGCGGCGCGAGGAAGGAGAACTCCGGTCCACCGTCGAGCATCGGCGCCAGTGACATCGAGAACGCCTTGAACGCCTCGGTCGACATGTGCGCCTCGAAGGCCTTCTGGTCTGCGTACACCTCGTAGAACCACACGACGTTTTCGTTCGCGGCGTCGTGGTGGTAGGCGTACATCAGGGTTCCCGCTTCGCCCTCTGCGGTCGCGAGCCCGGGCGCCACGGCCTTGTCGAACTCCCCCCGCATGCCGGCCTTCAGCGTCAACTTGACCGCTACGCACACTTTGCTCATCGTGTTCTCCTTGGTTGTTTGTCGATCTAGAAGCCGAGGCGACGAGCGATTTCAGCCTCGAGTGAATCGATGCGTACGCGCTCCTGGGCCGTCGAGTCCCGGTCGCGAATCGTCACCGAGTGGTCCTCGAGGGTGTCGAAGTCGACCGTCACGCACAAAGGCGTACCGATCTCGTCCTGGCGGCGATACCGCCGACCGATCGCCTGAGTTTCGTCGTACTCGCACATGTACCGCTTCGACAGCTTCGCGTAGATCTCCTTGGCCACCGGCGAGAGCGTGTCCTTCTTCGACAACGGCAGGACCGCCACCTGGTAGGGCGCGAGTCGCGGATGCAGGCGCAAGACCTGGCGGGTCTCGTCGTTGACGACGTCCTCGTCGTAGGCGGCGAGAAGGAAGGCGGCCATCGTTCGATTCGCCCCTGCGGCCGGTTCGACCACGTAGGGCACGTATCGCTCGTTCGTCGTCTGGTCGAAGTATTCGAGACGCTGCTTGGAGAACTCGGCGTGACGCTTCAGGTCGAAGTCCGTGCGCTGGGCGATTCCCTCGAGCTCGCCCCATCCCCACGGGAAATGGAACTCGATGTCGCTCGTTCCCGCCGAGTAGTGGGACAACTCGTCCGACTCGTGCGCGCGGATGCGCAACATGTCGGCAGGGATGCCATGGTCGACGTACCACTGGAACCGCGCCTCGCACCAGTAGGCGTACCACTTCGGACCTTCGGCCGGCGGGACGAAGAACTCCATCTCCATCTGTTCGAACTCGCGAGTGCGAAAGATGAAGTTGCCCGGTGTGATCTCGTTGCGGAAGCTCTTGCCGACCTGTGCGATGCCGAACGGTGGCTTCTTGCGCGACGTTTGCAGCACGTTGGCGAAGTTGACGAACATTCCCTGCGCAGTCTCGGGACGCATGTACACGTCAGCACCCTCGCCCTCGACCGGTCCGGCGTGCGTCTTGAACATCAGGTTGAAGGCACGTGCCTCCGTGAAGGCGCAGCCCTTCTTCGACTGCGGACAGTCACGATCGTCGAGTTGGTCCTCACGGAAGCGGCGCTTGCACACCGTGCAGTCGACGAGCGGATCACTGAAGTTGGCCAAGTGGCCGCTCGCCTCGAAGACCTGTGGCGGACCGAGGATCGCGGCGTCGATCAAGACGGTGTCGTCGCGTTCCTGGACCATCGCCCGCACCCACGCATCCTTCACGTTGCGCAGCATGAGCGATCCGAGCGGGCCGTAGTCGTAGGACGAACGAAATCCGCCGTAGATCTCGGCACTCGGATACACGAAACCGCGACGCTTGCACAGATTGACGATCTGGTCGAGGTCGGTCGCGGGCATCGGAACAGTCTACGACCACCCTTACGGGCGATGCTCGAACATTGCGCTACTGCGGAGTCGTCGCTCGTTGTGGTGCTCCATGGCGCGCGAGGCGAGACCGGTGACTTCCGACGTCGCCGACGACTCGGCCACCTGCAATGCGGCCACCAACTGACCCCCGAGGATCTGTCGGAGCAGCCCGAGGGCTGACGCAGAGATCGACGCCCCGGTGCGACAGGCCGCGCACTGCACTCCACCATTGGCGACGTCGAAGGCGACGAGCCCGGTCGTCACACCACAGCCGATGCACTCGTCGATCTGCGGAGAGAGACCCTCGGCGGCGAGCAGTTTCCAGTAGAACGCCGCGACCAACACCGGTGACGGGCTCTGTGCGAGGGTCGATATCGCCCCGACGAGCATGCGATAGGTCTGAGGACACGCCTCGCGATCGGCCGACATGTGGTCGGCCCCCTCGAGCAGGGCAATTCCGGAGGTCAACACGTCCAAGTCGGCACGCAGCTCAGGATGTGCCGACACCAGATCGACCTGCGACACGACGTCAAGGTCGCGGCCCTTGTGCAGGAGCACGTCCACGTGGTTGAGGGGTTCGAGTCGTGCGCCGATCTTCGACGTCGTCTTGCGCACCCCCTTGGCGACGGCGCGCACCTTGCCGTGGTGCTCGGTGAGGAGCACGACGATGCGGTCCGCTTCGCCGAGCTTGTACGTGCGCAACACGATGGCACGATCCCGATAGTTGCTCACGAGTCGACTCCCCCGAACCGCCGCTCACGTCGCTCGAAGTCGTCGACTGCCATCTCCACGTGTTCTGCGTTGAACTCGCTCCACGGGACGTTCAGGAAGACGAGTTCGCTGTAACCGAGCTCCCAGACGAGCGACGGTGGAAGGCGAGTCGGGTCTCCGAAGATGATGACGAGGTCTGGGTCGTCGAGCGCCGGATTGAGGATCGCATTCTTCAGCTCCTGCTCGTCGAAGTTCGAACCTGAAAGCGCATTGACCGCGTTCACGATTCGCTCTCGACCATCCGCACACGTGTCGACGATCACGACGACCCCCCGTCGGCTGACGTGCCAGACCCGGTCTCCGCGCCGCGTCCCGAACAGTGCATCGATCAGGCGCGCAAGGAGAGCCTCCCGTTCCTGTGAAGCAACGGAACCCGAGGTCGGACAGATGGTGATCCAACGCGCGCCCATGGATGCGACGCTGTCGACGACCGCATCGATCTGTCGAGACCACTGCGCCGAATCCGTCGAGCACCACTCGTCGAGCGTTCCGCCGCACACGACGACGTGTGACATTGCCCCAGAGAACGACGAGGGCCGCGAGAGTTCACCGGTCGCCATGGATCCATTGTCGCACGCCCGCTCGGTAGTGTTGCCCACGTCATGAGCTCCATCGATCCACGCCCGAGCGGTGTGCACGTGGCGTGCATCATGGACGGCAACGGACGCTGGGCCCGCCGCCGAGGACTTCCTCGGACAGACGGTCACACCGCCGGCGAGGAGAACCTCGCCGAGGTCGTGCGCCATGCTGCGAAACGCAACGTCGGGTGGCTCACCGTGTTCGGATTCAGCACCGAGAACTGGATCCGTCCGCGGGCGGAGGTTCGGCACATCCTGTCGTTGCACAAGAAACTCTTTGGCCGCCTCGAAGAGCTGAACGAGAACAACGTTCGCGTGCGTTGGATCGGCCGGCCGTTCGACGAGCCCGAAGCCAAGACGCCCAGCGTCGTCCAACGCGCCATCAGACAGGCAATCGACGACACGGCACACAACACGGGGATGGTCCTCACGGTCGCCTTCGACTACGGCAGTCGCGCGGAGATCCTGCGTGCGGCCCAGCGAGCCCGGACCGCGCGCTCCGTGGTCACCGCCGACGACCTCGACCGCGAGATGTACCTGCCAGATTTGCCCAAGGTCGACCTCTTGGTGCGAACTTCCGGCGAGTCACGCATCTCCAACTTCCTCCTCTGGCAGATTCCCGAATCGCGGATCTATTTCACCGAGCGGACGTGGCCCGATTTCGACGCCGCCGAGTTCGACAACGCTCTCGCACTGCTCGCACGTTCCCCCGACGCATGACCAAGCTGTCGGTCGACGACCTCCTCGACGCGACCGTCGCCGCGCTCGACGATGCAGAGTCGCGGCCTGGTCAGGCATCGATGGCCCGCGAGATCTCCTCGGCGATCGCCACCGGACGTCACCTCATCGCACAGGCGGGCACAGGAACAGGAAAATCGCTGGGATACCTGGTTCCCGTTGCCCTGTCCGCCAAGCGGACCGTCGTCGCCACGTACACGAAGGCCCTTCAAGACCAGCTCGCACGTTTCGACCTACCCCTCGTTGCGCGGATCGTGCGAGAGGAACTCGGACGTGAACTCACCTTCAGCGTCCTCAAGGGTCGGAGCAACTACGTGTGCCTGCAACGCCTCGACGAACTGTCGGAAAAGTCCCAACGCGAACTCGAACTCGATCGACCAAGCGCGGATGCGCTGAAGAAGGTGACGAAGTGGGCGTCCGAGTCGGACACGGGAGACGTCGGCGACATCGACTGGTCGATCTCGGATCAACTCTGGAGACAGGTCTCGGTGACGAGCGAGGAGTGCCCCGGCGCACGCAAGTGCCCCCGCGGCGACGACTGTTTCGCCGAGCGTGCGCGCACGACGGCCCAAGAATCCGACGTCGTCGTTGTCAACACCCACCTCTACGCACTCGACGTGGCATCCGACGGTGCGATCCTGCCCGACCACGAAGTCGTGGTCTTCGACGAGGCGCACCAACTCGAAGACGTCGTCAGTTCCTCGGCGAGCGTCTCGATCGGACCTGGTCGCATCGGTTCATTCGCCAACACGATCCGCTCCGTGATCGCAGACGACGCCCTCTTCGGACGTTTCGGCCGAGCCTCGACGTCACTCACGAACGCACTCGTACCCCACGTCGGGGAACGTGTCCGACTTCCCCTCGAGCCGTCGATCGCCGATGCGCTCGTCGAGTTGCGCCTCTGTGCAGACGATGCCTTGACCGCAGTGCAAGAGATTTCGTCGTCGAACGAGACCGTGAAGCAGAAGGCGCTTCGTGCGGTCACGACGGCGACTCGAGTGATCGAACAAGTCGACGCCTGTCTCAGCATCGGACCGACGTACGTGGCCTGGGTGTCAGGGACGAAGGATCGCCCCCAGCTCGAGATCGCACCCCTCGATGTCGCACCACTGCTGTCCGAACGCGTCTGGAACAGGCGCACCGCGATATTGACGAGCGCGACGATCCCCGCCTCGCTTCCCCAGCGCGTCGGCATCGACATGTCAACGTGCGACGCAATCGACGTGGGCAGCCCTTTCGACTACGACAACAGTGGCTACATCTACTGCGCCAAGCACCTTCCAGCGCCGAACGAGCCTGGGCGCGACGATGCGGTCAACGACGAGATCATCGAGTTGATGACTGCCGCCGGTGGGCGCACACTCGCACTCTTCACCACCTACCGCGCCATGCACCTCGCCGCCGATGCGGCGGCTCACAGGACGTCGTTTCCGATCTTGCGTCAGGACGACCTGCCGAAGATGGCGCTCGTCGAGGCATTCAGCGACGATCCGGATGCGTGCCTCTTCGCGACTGCCGGCTTCTTCCAGGGCGTCGACGTCCCCGGCGAGACCCTCAGCCTCGTCATCATCGACAAGATCCCTTTTCCGCGTCCCGACGATCCGCTCCTCAGTGCACGGCGTGAGGCGATCGGACAGACGGCATTTTCCGACATCGACATTCCGATCGCGGCCACCCAACTCGCCCAGGCCGCGGGGCGACTCATTCGAACTTCGTCAGATCGCGGAGTCGTTGCGATCCTCGATCCCCGTCTGGCGACGAAGTCCTACGGTCGACGCCTCGGAGCCCAGCTGCCATCACTCAAGCGCACCATCACCCGCGACGACGTCGTCAGATATCTGTCTGACCTGCGGCGCTGACGATCAGTCGATAGCCCATTCCGCGCACGGTGCCGATGATCTTCGGTGCATCGGGCTGATCTTCGATCTTCACGCGCAGGCGGCGAATGTGTGCGTCCACCAAGCGGCTGTCACCGAGGTACTCATAACCCCACACTCGCTCCAACAGCTGATCGCGAGACAACACCATGTTCGGATGGTCGGCGAACTCACACAGCAGATCAAACTCGGTCCGAGTGAGCGCCACCTCGACGCCGCCCTTCAGCACCACGCTCAGGTCGCGGCGCAATTCGACGTCGCCGAACTTGCTGACCGATCCGATACCTCCCGTTCCGGCGAGATGGGTCCGGCGAATCGATGCGCGAATGCGTGCGGCCAGTTCCTTGGTGTTCACCGGCTTGGTGACGTAGTCGTCGGCGCCCGCCTCGAGACCAACGACGAGGTCGTGCGTGTCGGTCTGTGCCGTCACGATGATGATCGGCACCGTGCTCAATCGGCGTATCGAGCGGCAGACCTCGAAGCCGCTCATGTCGGGAAGGCGCAGATCCAACAGCACGAGGTCGGGACGAACCTGGGCGAACGTGCGGATGCCCGAGTCACCGTCTGGGGCCTCCTCGACGCGATACCCCTCGTCCTCGAGGCTCAGCCGCAGGGCGGTGCGGATGTTCGGGTCGTCCTCGATGAAGAGCAGCGTCGCCACGCCTCGCATTCTGCCCGACCAGCCCGTTTTGTTACACAAAACGCACAGTTTGAGCCCGAAAGCGTCACCTACCCACGCAACAGTGGAACCACTGAACCGATGGGTCCATGCTCCCCCTTGGGCCCATCGGTTCCGGTTCAGTTCCCTGCCATGCTGTGGGCGTGGCGAAACCTCTGCCCCGCGTCCGACTCGGTCTCCGCGGTCGGATGGTGACCTTCTTCGGACTCGCCGCACTCGCCGCCGCCATCGCCCTCAGCCTCGTCACGTATGCGAGCACGCGCTCGTACCTCCTCGGCCAACGCACCGACGTCGCCAAGCGTCAGGCGTTCAACAACGCCCAACTCGTGCGCACCGTGATCGCCGGTGATCGTTCGAACGTCGCCGACGTGATGACCAACATCCGCAGCGAGCGTGGTGGCTATGCGGTATTGCATCTCGAGGCGACCGAGAATTCAGTCGAGAGCTTCTATGCGCAGGAGCCACTGCGCTTCACCCAGTCGAACCTGCCGACCGAGTTGATCGACAACACCATCGCGGGCTCGAGTGGTCGCCAACGCTTCAGCTTCAACGGACAACCGTACGAGGGAGTCGGAGTGGCAATTCCGTCGCTCGGGGCCCAGTACTTCGAGGCCTTTCCCCTGAGTGACGTCCAGACGACGTTGCGCACGATTCAAACCACCCTCGTCGTCGGCGTGATCCTCATCACCATCGCGGCGGGAATCCTCGGCCTCACGATGAGCCGCACGGTGTTGCAGCCCCTCGCCCGGGTGAGAAAAGCCGCGAACACCATCGCGACTGGCGGTCTCGACACCCGACTCGACCCGGAAAACGATCCCGAACTGGACCAGTTAGTCGAGTCGTTCAACGACATGGCCGACGCGGTGCAGGCACGGATCGAGCGTGAGCAGCGCTTCGCCAGCGACGTGAGTCACGAACTGCGCAGTCCCGTCACGGCGCTCGCGGCCGCCGTCGACGTGATCGTCGCACGACGCGACGACTTCACCGACCGAAACCGTCAGGCGATCGACATCGTCGCCTCCCAGGTTCGACGATTCGACCGCACGGTGATCGACCTCCTCGAGTTGTCGCGACTCGATGCGGGAGCGAGCGAGTCACAACTCGAACACGTCGACGTCGCAGACTTCGTCCGTCGCATCATGGCCCGTCACGGATTCGCCGACGTGCCCCTGGTCGTCGACGCCACGAGCGAAGAGCCTCAGCCACTCCTCGATCGTCGCCGACTCGAGCGCATCCTCGTCAACCTCCTCGAGAACGCTCGTGACCACGCAGGTGGTGCGACGCGCGTCGGCATTGAGATGAGAGCCGAGGAGATCGTCGTCACGGTCGACGACGCCGGTCCCGGCATCGCGGTCAGCGAACAAAGTCGGATCTTCGAGCGCTTCGCCCGCGGCTCGGCGTCACGCAACTCCACGGGGTCCGGTCTTGGGCTCGCCATCGTCGCCGAACATGCCCGCGCACTCGGTGGCAGCGCGACCGTCGACAACGCGCCAGACGGCGGAGCCCGATTCGTCGTCACGATGAGTAAACAACTCGACAACCAGGACCGAGTGCGCCCATGACTCGCCCTCGACTATCCCTCGTCCTCGCACTCACAGTGATTGGCGCCGGATGCTCGATACCGGCTGACGGTTCGTTCCAGGAGATCCCAGATTCCGAGGTGCCATTCGAGTTGTCCGTGAGTCAGACGACCCTGCCGGAGGCATCCGCGACGACCCTTCCAGGTACGGACACCTCAACGGAGGCGATCGACGCCTACTTCATCTCCAATTCGAGGGTGCTGAAGATCGTGCGGCTGGTGGCCAGTCCAGCGGGACCCGACCAGGCGCTCGCCACGCTTGGTTCGCTCGACACTCAGGACCCCGCGCTCGCCGGACTGCGCACGGCGATTCCTCGCAGCTTCTCCGCGTCGGTCTCGGTAGAGCGCGGCGTCGCGAACGTCGACTCGACCCGGGGACTCCTCGACACGCTGAGCCCGCTCGACCAACGACTCGCGGTTGCCCAGATCGTGCTCACCCTCACCAGCCGACCCGGAATCGGACAGGTCACCTTCTCCGTCGACGGCACACCGACTGGTGTGCCCCGCGGTCGTGGCGACCTGGCAGGTCCGCTCACACCGGTGACCTTCGACGACTACGTGAACCTCGTCGTCACTGGCTGATCAGTAACCGAGTCGCTCCACTCGATCGGCTCGCTGTTGCCAGTTCTTGTCGACGACCACCGACAACTCGAGTCGCGTCCCCTTCGCCAGTTGCGGTTTGACGGCAGAACGAACCGCCCGCAGCATCGCTCCGCCCTTGCCGATCACCATGCCCTTTTGGGACTCGCGCTCGACGACGATCTCGCACGACACCGCTCCGTCCTCGGAGATGGTCGCCCGTGTGGCGATCGAATACGGAAGTTCATCGGCCGTCTTGGCGAGCAGCACTTCACGCACGAGTTCGGCGACCCAGGTCGCCTCGTCGGTCTCGCTGACCATGTCCGGCGGATATAGGAGGTCGCCCTCGGGCATCAAGGCGAGCAAATGCTGCTTCAGTTCGTCGATCCCCTCACCGGTGGCGGCCGACACCGGGAAGTACGACTCGGCCCCGAAACGCGACGCCCTCGTGAGTTGCGCGAGCATCTGTTCACGTGACGCACGGTCCGCTTTGTTCACGACGACGACGCAGCGTGACATCTCGACGTTCGACGCGACCCACTCGTCACCCGTGCCGATCGGCTGAGTGGCGTCCACAACGAGACACGTGACGTCGACGTCCTTTGTCGATTCGAGGGCAGTCGCATTGACCTTTTCCCCGAGGGCCGAGACCGCCTTGTGCAACCCGGGGGTGTCGACGAACACGAGTTGGGCATCAGAAGTCGTGACCACGCCACGCACCCGTGTGCGCGTGGTCTGTGGCTTGTCAGAGACGATGCTCACCTTTCGTCCGACAAGGGCGTTCAAGAGCGTCGACTTCCCGACGTTCGGGCGACCGACAAGGGAGACGAAGCCAGAACGCACACCGTGAGGCTAGTTCTGCCACACTGGTTGCGTGTCGCAGATCAATTTCAAGAAGTGGTTCGACCGCATGCAACCCCAGACGTTGCAGATCGCGACGTGGTTGTTGTACTTCGACGGCTTCTTTGCTCTCGTCGACCTCCTCGACGGTGGCGGAGAGATGTACTACCTGCGACTGCGCTATCCAGGCGGAATCCTGATCGGACTCGGAATCATCGCCCTCTACGCAGCTGGCGGTCTGTTCATGGCCAACGACCGTCGCCTCGGCTACAGACTGAGCGTGGCTGCGGCCGTCAGTCCATTCGTGATCAACTTCGTCGTCTACTCAGACATCGGGGCATCCCTGCGCTATCGACTCTTCGGCTCGGGGCTCATCGGCTTTGCCTTCGACGTCGCACTCCTTGCCCTCCTCCTCCATCCGCAGAGCAAGGAACATCAGCGCATCTGGTTCAGCTGAGGCGGTTCGTCGGGGCCCGAACGGGTCTGGCAAACTCGGTCCATGACCACCATCATCCCCAGCATCGATGCACTGTCCTCCCACGTCGGCGAGCACCTCGGATACAGCGAGTACCTCCACATCACCCAGGAACGCGTCCAGCTCTTCGCCGATGCGACGGGCGACCACCAATGGATCCACCTCGACGTCGAGAAGGCAAAGAGCGGTCCGTTCGGTGGCACCATCGCCCACGGTTACCTCACTTTGTCGCTCGGACCGGCGTTGCTTCCGCAGATCTGGCGAGTCGACGGAGTCAAGATGGGCGTCAACTACGGCGCGAACCGCGTGCGCTTCATGGCACCGGTTCCCGTCGGTGCGAAGTTGCGCGCCGGAGCAAAGTTGATGAACGTCGAGCCCGTGACGGGCGGCGTCCAGGTGACGATCGAGGTGACGTTCGAGTGCGAGGGCGCCTCCAAGCCGTCGTGCGTCGCCGAGGTGATCTTCCGCTACTACGCCTGAGCAGGATGGTCGCGGCGCACTCGCGTCGCGATGTCGGCGAACGAATCGAGCGTGTCACTCGTCGGATAGTCGACGCACCACGGTATGAAGCCGGCGCAACCGAGTTCGACGTAGTGACGAATCTTGGACTCCACCTCGTCGGGTGTGCCCACCAAGTTGGCGTCCCGCCACTGTTCGAAGGACTCCCCGCGAATGCTCAACTTCTGGGCCTCACGCAGTTGGGCCTCAGTGGAGCGAATGAGGATCTCCGGTGACCACGTCTTGGTGATCGTCGATTCGTCACGACCCACCGCAGCGCAGTGGCCCTTCAGGATCTCCCGCTTGCGCGAGAACTCACTTGGCGTGCCACCAAAGTTCGAGAAGTCGGCGTACTGAGCGACGACGCGCAGGGTCAGTTGCTCGCCACCACCACCGATCCAGATCGGCGGTCGGGGCGACTGCAACGGCTTCGGATCGCAGTTGGCCCGAGAGAGTTGGTAGTACTTGCCGTCGTAGGTCGTCTCGGGGTTCTGCCACATCGAGGTGACGATCTCGACGGATTCACGCAACATCGCGATGCGATCCTTCGGCACGGGGAACGGATAGCCGTACCCACGACACTCGTTTTCGTACCAGCCTGCACCGATTCCCCAATCCAGGCGCCCCTTCGAGATCACGTCGAGCGTCGAGGTGATCTTTGCGAGAAGCGCAGGAGGCCGATACAGGTTGCACCCGACCATCTGGCCGAGACGGATCGTTGTCGTCAGCTGACTGATCGCCGCCATCGTCGTCCAGCACTCGAAGACGGCCTCGTGCGCCGGGCGGGGCACGTTGTGGAAGTGGTCATAGACCCAGATCGAGTCCAACCCGAGGCGCTCCGCGCGGAGCGCAATGTCGACGGATGCCTGCCACTTCTCCGAGGCGGTGGGCAGACCGACGAGCTCCATCTTCCAGCCTTGCGGCATGAACACACCGAAGGTGACCGCGGAACCGTGGATGCTCGTCACAGCGGAAGATTTCCCGTCGCCGACTTGGTCGAACCGTGGTCCTTGTATGCAGCGATCGTGCGTTGCGCGATGCGCATCTGGTGGATCTCGTCTGCGCCGTCGGCGAACCGCGACCAACGCGCCTGCTGCAACATTCCGGCGAGAGGGGTGTCGGTGGAATAGCCGAGCGCGCCGTGCACCTGGATCGCGCGGTCGACGATGCTCCACAAGCTGTTGGCGACGAAGTGCTTGGCCATCGAGACCTCGGAGGTGAAGTCGAGTCCGTTTTCGATCTTGTAGGCGGCGTGCAGGATCATCAGCTTGCCCTGGTACAGCTCCATCGCCGAGTCGGCGATCAACCACTGGATTCCCTGCTTCTCCGCGAGGATCGATCCGTGCGAATATCGCTCGAGCGAGCGCGCGACCATCATGTCGAGCGCCGCCTCGGCCTGGCCGATCCAGCGCATGCAGTGTGCGAGCCGCGCGGGGCCGAGTCGGTATTGCCCGAGGAGGTGACCCTGGCCGCGGCCTCCGAGCATGTTCGACGCAGGCACTCGCAGGTCGGTGATGCGGATCTCGCAGTGGTTGTGACTACCCGACATCGTCTCGACGTCGCGCACCACCTCCCAACCCTCGCTCGGTATGTCGACGATGAAACAGGAATTTGCCGCCTGCGGTCGATCGGGATCGTCCTCCGTGCGTGCGACGAGAAGGGCGAACTGTGCGCCGCGAGCGCCCGAGATGAACCACTTGTGGCCGTTGATCACCCACTCGTCTCCGTCTTGGTACGCCGTCGTACGGATCAAGGTGGGATCGCTGCCTGCGACCTCCGGCTCGGTCATGGCAAAACACGACCGCGCGGTGCCTTCGCACAACGGACGGAGGTACTTCTCCTTTTGCGCATCGGTTCCCCAATGCAACAACGTGTGTTGGTTCCCTTCGTCGGGGGCTTGGGCGTTCAGCACGTATGGTCCGATGGAGACCTTTCCGGCCTCGGCTGACACCGCCGCCATCGCCGTCGGACCAAGACCCATCCCGCCCCACTCTGCTGGCATGTGCGGGAGCCACAGCCCCCACTCCTCGCGGGCGACTTTACGCAACGAGACGATGGTCTTGATGACCGCCGAGCGGTCCTTTTCGTCGGTTGCCTCCCAACGTGGGCGAACGACCTCGTCCATGAACGATCGAACCTTCAGGCGCACCTCGTCCACTTCGGGTGGAAACGAAAAGTCGATCACGCGCTAGACCCCCATGTGTTGAACGTCTCGACGCTACCAAGCACCTCGGTCGGCTCTGAATCCGTGCCCAGGTCGTAACCTTTCGTCGTGCCACGAAACGAGCGCCAGCGCCCCACATGGGACACCGAGGGCCTGCTGCAGGGAGACGCAAAGCGTGCCGCCGTGCAGGACATGTTCGACCAGATCGCCCCGCGCTACGACCTCGTGAACCGAATCATGACCTTCCGCCTCGACGTGCGCTGGCGCAAGATCGCACTGAAGGCCCTCGGGCTCGCACCAGGAAGTGTGGTGCTCGACCTGGCAAGCGGCACAGGCGACATGTGCATCGATCTCGCACATGCCGACCTCATCCCCATCTCGGTCGACCTCTCCTACGGAATGCTGCATGCCGGACGAAGCTCCGCGCCACGGCTCCAGGCAGACATCCTTCGACTGCCGGTTCCCGATGCGTCCGTCGACGGAGTCACCTGTGGGTTCGCCTTACGCAACCTCGTCGATCTCGACACCTTCTTTCGCGAACTGCATCGAGTGGTGCGACCCAACGGGCGAATCAGCCTGCTCGACGTGGGGGTTCCGCACAACCCGCTCGTGCGGTTCGGAAACGGCATCTACTTCGGTCGCATCGTGCCACTGATCGGTGGCTTGCTCTCCGATCGTGCCGCCTATCGCTACCTCCCCAAGAGCGTCGCGTACCTGCCCGATCCAGCAAGACTCGTCGCAATGCTCGAGTCTGCCGGCTTCGAACACGTCGTTCATCGTCAGCTGAGCGGAGGACTCACGCAACTGATGCACGCAACGAGGTCTGCGTGAAGGTCGTCGTCCGACCACTGTCGGACGTCACCGACGCCCAAGTCGATCTCAACGACTTCTGTGGTGGAGACGGACAGCTCTTCGTGCGGGATGGCGTCGGCGTCGCCGGTCGCGGCGTTGCCATTCGCGTCAGCGGCAAAGACCAGAAGGCGTTCTTCGAATCCCTCGAGGTTGACGCGCCAACGGACTCGCCTGGTGCGCGACCCACACTCATCGGAGCGATCCCCTTCGATAGGCAGGCAGACTCGCACTTCGTCCTTCCAACGACATGGATTGCAAAAACCGCCGATGGCGCTGCGTGGTTTGCGAGCGTCGATGGTGCCCAGGCGGACCTCTCCGCGCCAACCAGACCCACGCCGAGTGGAAACGAGTTCACGGTCCGCCCTGGAGTCTCGATCGAGCAGTATCTCGGCGCCGTCGCCTCCATCCGCGATGCGGTGCGGGCGGGTGACATCACGAAAGCAGTCGTGGCGCGCGACGTCATCATCGAGGCGAGACATCCGATCGACGTCCACGGCCTGCTGCTCAGGCTGAAGTCGACGTTCGGCTCCAGTTATCGATACTGCTTCGACGGTCTCGTCGGAGCATCCCCTGAGCTCCTCGTCGACATTCGCGGCAACCAGATCTCCAGCCATCCACTCGCAGGAACGACTCCACGCACGGGTGATCCCGCCACCGATGACCGACTGGCCGCTGAGTTGCTCGCGAGCGCCAAGAACCAGATCGAGCATCGCGTCGTGATCGACATGGTGCACGACACCCTCCTCGACCACTGTTCGTTCCTCGATTGGGAACCAGAGCCCAGCGTGATCAAGGTCGCCAACGTGCAACACCTGGGGACCCGACTCGTCGGCCAGCTCTCGTCACCTCGCCTCAACGCGCTCGACGCCGCAACGATGCTCAGCCCGACCCCCGCTCTCGGCGGATTCCCGCGTGACGAAGCACTCGATCTGATCGCCCGCCACGAAGGACTCTCCCGTGGTCGATATGGCGGTGCAATCGGTTGGTTCGACGACTCCGGTGACGGCACGTTCGCCGTCACCATCCGATGCGCGGAATTCAGCGCCGACAGACGACAGGCACGTTTGTTCGCCGGTGGTGGAATCGTCGCCGACAGCGAGCCGCTCGCGGAACTCGCCGAGACTCAGGCGAAGTTCCAGGCGATGCTGGCCGCGATCGTCAGACCGTAGGGAACGCAGCTTCGAGGGCCGCGACGACGGCGTCATTGAGGGCGCGATGGACCTCGACGTTGGCGGCGCGATCGGTCCGCACATGCGACAACCGAACGCCGTCACGAAGCGATGCTTCGACGAGCTTCTCCTCGGTCGTCACCTCCTCATATGCGATGCCGTGGGCAGCACAGAGTGCCTCGAAATTCGTTGAATGCGGAGTGCCGAAGAGCTGTTCGAAGCGGTCGGGGTCGAGCGTGCTCGCCTGCTGGAGGAACGAAAAGATGCCGCCTCCACGATTGTCGATGAGCACGATGTGCAAGTCGACCGCATGATCGACGACGTTGACGAGCGACGAACTGTCGTGCAGCAACGCCACGTCACCGATGAGGACCGTGACCGGCTCTCGTGCCCCGAGTGCAACTCCGATGGCGGTTGCGACCACCCCGTCGATGCCGTTCGCTCCACGATTCGACAACACGCGCAAGTCGTTGCGTGGGCCGCCGAACCACTCCAAGTCGCGAATCGGCATGCTGGACGACACGACGAGACAGGTGTCGTCTCCCGCCTGGTCGTACAGCAGATGGGCAACCTTCGCCTCGTGCAGGCTCTCGGTCACCATCGCCTGATCAATCGTGGCCCGCGCGACCGATTCGGCCGCGGTCCAGTCGGCCAACCATTCCTCGCTCGGGGTTCCATCGACGAATCCGATTGCCGACAGTGCACCGTCGATCGGCCCCCTCATCGAATGCGTCACGATGCGGTCCGGGTCCGTCACGACTGGTCGACGCGAAATCGCGACATAGGGCACTGACAACGATGCAAGCCAGCCGTTCACGACCTTCGACACCGGAGGCTCCCCGATGCGCAACACCACCTGCGGAGCCAGTCGACGCTGCATCACGTCAGAACGGAGGATCGGATCGGCAGCCGAGATGACTGGTGCGCGTCGGAGCCGGTCGTCCAACAGGCGCAGACCACTGCGTGGATCGGCGATCACGGGCCACCCGAGTCGATCCAACCATTCACACGCGGCGTCATGGTCGACCACTCCCTCGCCCGCGACGACGAGGCCACGAGTGGAACCCAACAACTCGACGAGTGCAGGATCGGACGACACTCGTGGCACCGTCTTCTCAGTGGCGCCGATTTCTGGTGGCAGGTCACCGCGCTCACCCACGAGCGGCTCACGGAAGCCGAGGTTCAGATGGACTGGTCCGGGGTTGAGTGCGTCGAGCGCCGTCTCCCACGCACGTCGTGCGATGGGTCGCCACGTCGGCGCGTCGACTGACGCCTGTGGAACGATGTCGACGAAGTCACGCACGGCCGAGCCATACAGCTCCTTCTGATCGATCGTCTGTGGTGCCCCGACTCCGTGCAACTCGGGTGGGCGATCGGCGGTGCACACGATCATCGGCACCAGCGACAATCCGGCCTCGACGACCGCAGCATGGAAGTGCGTCGCAGCGGTTCCCGAAGTGCACAACACGACCGCAGGGATGCGCGTCGCAACACCGATGCCAAGGGCGCAGAATGCGGCCGAACGCTCGTCATGAAAGACGTGGACGTCGATTTCATAGCGTTCCGCGAGCGCAAGTGCGAGCGGCGTGCTGCGCGAACCTGGGGCGACGACTGCGTGCTTCAGGCCGAGGCCGATCCACTCATCCACGAGGGTGGCGCAAAACGTCGCCGTATCCGACGAGGACTCAACCATGCCCTCTATCGTGGCACCTGTGAAGGTAGAAATCTTCTCCGACCTCGTATGTCCGTGGTGTTTCATCGGAAAACGGCGCTTCGAACGCGCCGTCCAGGCGCTGCGAACCGAGGGACTGGTGTTCGACCTCGACGTCGTCGTGCGCCCGTTCCAGCTCGACCCGACCGCCCCGATCGACTCCGCGACGCCGGTGCGCGAGGCCTACGCAAAGAAGTTCGGTGGACCGGACAAGGCCGAGGCGATTCTCGAGCACGTCACGGCTATCGCCGCACAGGACGGGATCGAATTCAACATGGATAGCGCTCTTCGAGCCAACACGCTTGCCGCCCATCGGCTCCTCCTCTATGTCGAAGAATTCCTTGGTTCGGTGGCGCAGATGTCGGCGAACGAAGCGATCATGAACGCCTATTTCCGAGACGGAAGGAACATTGCCGACCACGAGGTGCTCGCAGAATGTGCGGTGACGGTCGGCGCCGATCGGACCGCCGTGCTCGAGATGCTGAACTCGGACCGCTACATGGACGAAGTGCGCGAATGGCTGGACACTGCTGCGGACAACGGGATCACAGCCGTTCCGACCTTCATCGTCGACGATCGGTGGTCGATTCCTGGCGCCCAGGACAGTGAAATGTTCGAGCGAGTCCTGCGCCGGATGCTGACGGCCAATCCGTGATGCTCCCCCACGACTCGATCGGTTCGGGAGATCCGGCGATCGTCTTCGTCCACGGCTTCACCCAGACACGTTCCTCATGGAGACGATGTGCCGAGATGCTGGCCAACAGGCACCGCTGCATCCTCGTCGATGCGCCGCACCACGGCGAGGCGCAGTCACGTGATCTGGACCACGCAGAAGCGGCACGCGCCGTTGGCGACTCCGCTCGCGACTGTGTACTCGTCGGCTACAGCATGGGCGGCCGCCTCGCGCTCGAAGCGGCGCTTCATGGCAACGTTGGCCTTCGCGCCCTCGTCCTCGTGAGCACGACCGCCGGCATCGAGTCTGATGTCGATCGTGAACGGCGACGAGGAGACGATGAGACCCTTGCATCGCGCGTTGAGTCGATCGGAACCGCGTCATTTCTTGCCGAGTGGCTCGCCCAACCATTGTTCGCGCAGTCCCGACGCGATCCCGAAGATCTCGCTGGTCGCGCTTCAAATGCCGCTGAGAGCCTTGCCCGAAGCCTGCGCAGGTGCGGAGCCGCAGAGCAGCCTTCGTCGTGGAACGAGCTCCACCGACTGGCGATCCCGACCCTCGTCGTCGCGGGAGCCGAGGACGCCAAGTTCGTCGGCCTTGCTCGTCGTCTCCACGAGGGAATCGCAGGCAGCGAGCTCGTGATCATCGACCATGCCGGCCATTCGGTGCACCTCGACCAACCTGAACGATTTGCCGAGGTCCTCGGGGACTTCCTCGATCGCCGAGTCAAGAACTAGGACGCGAGCAGACCGAACGCGAAGAGCAAACCGACGACGAGCTGCACGCGCGCCGTGCGCCCAAGGACGGGTATGAGCTCCGCACCAACAACGCGTTTGGCGATTCGACGGAGTGGATCGATCGCCAGCAGGAAGCCAACCACTGCCACCCCCGCCCAGCTATGTACTGACGCGACGATGATCACACCGACGAGTGCTGCGAGCATCACGAGTGCGTACAGCACCCTCGTTCCGACGTCACCGAGCCGGACGGCAAGCGTGCGCTTGCCCGAGACCGAGTCGGTCGGGATGTCCCGCAGGTTGTTGACGATCAGCAATGCGACGGCGAGAAACCCGACGACGCAGGAGGCGATGATGTCGACGGGTCGAATCGACTGGCTGACGGCGTAGGTCGTGCCGATGGTCGCAACCACGCCGAAGAAGACGAACACGAAGAGTTCGCCGAATCCGAGATAGCCGTATGGTTTCGGCCCACCGGTGTAGGTCCACGCCGCGATGATCGACACGACTCCGACGGCAATCAACCACCACGACGTTGTGGCCGCGATCGCAAGTCCGGCGCCTGCGGCAACCAAGAACGACAGGTACGCCGCCCGTTTGACCGCAGGTGCGGGCATCGCGCCCGAACCAACGAGACGCAGCGGGCCGACACGCTTCGAATCCGTACCCTTCACCCCGTCGGAATAGTCGTTGGCGAAGTTCACTCCAACCTGCAACGCAATCGAGACCATCAGTGCGAGGACCGCATTCAACGGTCTCGCGAGTGAACCGTCGTGACGGGCCACGACGAGCGCGTAGCCGACCGCAACGGGAACGACCGCGGCAGGGAGCGTCTTCGGGCGACTCCCGGCGATCCACAGGCGAACACGTTGCTGCACGACTCAAGTGTCGCACGACCGTGAGCCATAGCCTGTATTCGTGCGAAGACTCGTTGCCATCGACGTCGCGGCATCGCCCAGGTTCGTCGAGTGCGTCCTCGAGTGCTGGGACGATGGCGATGCGGTCCTGCCTCTCGACCAGCGTCTGAGCATCGAGTTGCGTCACGAGACGGCTCGCCGTTTCGGTGCCGGATTGGTGATGACGAATGACGAGAACATCGACCTTGGCGGACGACAGGAGATGCGCGACGACGAGGCCCTCGTCATTTCCACGAGCGGGTCGACGGGTGACCCGAAGGGAGTCGTGCATACGCATCGGTCACTAGACGCAGCAGCAGCACTCACCGCACAGGCGCTCGCCCTCACACCGCAGCACCACTGGCTGGTGTGCATTCCCGTGTCCCACATCGGCGGGTTTGGAGTGATCACGAGAGCGCTACACGCACAGACTGGTCTCACCCTGCATCCTGGATTTGACGCATCCGAGGTGACTCGCGCGGCTCTCTCGGGTTGCACGCATGTGTCCCTCGTGCCGACTGCACTCGCACGAATCGATGCGTCCCTCTTTCAGCGCATTCTTCTCGGGGGCCAAGCGGCCCCGGCCGACCTGCCTGCCAACGTGACAGTGACCTATGGCTCGACCGAGACCGGCGGAGGTGTCGTCTATGACTCTCTTGCCCTGCCACACGTCAACGTGCGAATCGTCGATGGTGAAATCCACGTCGCATCTCCGACACTCTTTTCCCGGTATCTCGGCGTCGATGAGTCCCCACTCGTCGATGGATGGTTCGCCACTGGAGACATGGGCACACTCGTCGACGGTCACCTCGAGGTGCTCGGGCGCGCACGCGACATGATCATCAGCGGCGGCGAGAACATCTGGCCGGGTCGCATCGAACACGTTGCTCGAACCATCGAGGGCGTCACCGATGCGTGTGTCGTAGCTCAACCCGATGCCGAGTGGGGCGAATCGGCGTGGCTGTATCTGGAGACCTCTCGACAGGTATCGATGGAAGAAGTGCGCGACGCCATTCGTTCATCGCTCCCCACGTACTACATGCCACGTCGCGTGACATGCGTTGCTCGACTTCCACGACTCTCAAGTGGCAAGGTCGACAAAGTGACTCTCACTACACTCGCCTAGTGCCCAATCGCCTACCCGTGCGGTATTGGCTGCAGTTTGCGGCCTCCTCAATTTCAAATGCTGGCGACGGGCTTGCCATCGCAGCCACCCCTCTGCTCACGCTCAGCATCACGCGCGACGCTCGATTAATCGGAGCAGTGAGTTTTGCCGCCTCAGTGCCGTGGCTCATCCTCGCCCTTCCGGCGGGAGTTGTCATCGATCGACTCGACCGACGATTCACCATGATTGCCGTCAACTGGATTCGTGCGGGTGTCTACGCCCTCCTCGCCTACCTGGCCTCGAACCGGAATCTGGACGTCTGGACGCTCATCACGCTCATGGTGGTGATCGGGTCCTGCGAGGTGCTCTTCGACATGACCGCCCAAGCGCTGCTTCCCGCCATCGTCGAGCCTGACCAACTGGAGCGTGCCAACGGACTGCTGTATTCGGCGGAGATGATTTGCAACAATTTCGTCGGGCTACCCGCAGGTTCGTGGCTCTTTGTGATCGCCGTCGGTACTCCGTTCGGCCTGAATGCCGCGAGTTTCGCGCTTTCCGCCGTGATCATCTCGCGTATCGCTCTCAACACCACGCCTCGCGCGCAGCCAGTGGTGCGACCGCGTTTTCGAGACGACCTGCGCACGGGATTGTCGTGGATGTTCAACCACAACCTCATTAGGTTGCTCGCCATCATGCTTGGATGCGTGAACTTTGCTGGTGCGCTCGGTGCCGCGATCTGGGTGAAGTATGCGGCCGACGAGCTTGGGGTGACCGGCTCACTGTACGGAGCATTGCTTGCGCTTCTCGCAATCGGCTCCATCCTTGGCGGCTTCATCGGAGACCGAATCGCCTCAGCGCTCGGACGACGGACGATTCTCTATGCATACGTCGTATTTTGCGTCGATGGGTTGATCTACACGTTCTTTCCGAAAATTGTCATCATCGCCACTTGGATGCTGTTCATGGGAGTTGCGAGCACCACCTGGAACATCGTCACGGTCTCACTTCGCCAGAGACTCATTCCGGAGGAATTGTTCGGCCGAGTGAACAGCGTGTACCGCTTCGTCGGAACAGGTTCAGCATCTCTTGGTTCACTCGCCGGCGGTTTCATCGCACATGCATATGGTCTGCGCGCGCCGTACCTTTCTGGCTTCGTCGTCGCGAGCCTCGCCCTCATCTTCGGCGGCGCGAGATTGATGCGCTACATGGTCCCCGCGGTCACTCCTGCACCACCGTCGATCACGTAGGTCTCACC
>CAYXIY010000006.1:0-34638 GCA_964465475.1 uncultured Acidimicrobium sp.
TTGCCGAAGCTGCCGTCCCGCAGGTGCTCGGGAACCCAGGTGATCGACTGGTTCAACTCGACCATCCGCGCCTTGATCTTCGTGACGTCGACGAACCACGAACTCACCGCCTTGTAGATGAGCGGCTTGCCGGTGCGCCAACAATGCGGATAGGCGTGGTCGTAGGTCTCGTGTCGCAACACCACGCCGCGTTCCTTCAACGCGCGAATGATGAGCGGATTCGCGTCGAACACGAGCGTCCCCTCGTAGTCGGGAACCTCGGAGGTGAACTGGCCCCTGCTGTCGACGGGCACGACGAGGTCGATGCCGTTGTCGCGGCACACGCGCTGGTCGTCCTCGCCGAAGCCTGGAGCCATGTGCACGACGCCGGTTCCGTCCTCGGTCGTGACGAAGTCGCCCGAGAGGATGCGAAACGCATTGGCGTGACCCGAGAAGTAGTCGAACAGTGGTCGATAGCTGCGTCCGACGAGTTCGGTCCCTTGCACCTCACCGACGACGACAGCGCCCTCGAGTTCTCGCTCGTAGGCGGCGAGACGATCCTTGGCCAACACGTAGGTGCGACCGTCGTGGGTGACACGCACGTAGGTGACGTCGGGTGCGACGGCAAGCGCGAGGTTGCTCGGCAGGGTCCACGGGGTCGTCGTCCACGCGAGGATGATGTCGCCGTCGTCGAGCTCGAACCCAACGGTGAGAGCCGGATCCTGGACCTGCTTGTACGCGTCGTCCATGCGCGTCTCGGTGTTCGACAGCGGCGTCTCGAGTGCCCACGAGTACGGCAGCACGCGGAAGCCCTGATAGATGAGACCCTTGTCGTACAGCGTCTTGAACGCCCACATGACGGACTCCATGTAGGAGGCATCGAGGGTCTTGTAGTCGTTGGAGAAGTCCACCCAGCGCGCCTGGCGGGTGACGTAGCGCTCCCAATCGCTCGTGTACTGCAGCACCGAGACCTTGCAGTACTCGTTGAACTTGTCGATGCCGAAGTCGGTGATCGCCTGGCGCCCCGAGATCCCGAGCTGGCGCTCCGCCTCCGCCTCGGCGGGCAGTCCGTGACAATCCCATCCGAATCGACGCTCGACCCGCTTGCCGCGCATCGTCTGGTAACGCGGAACCGCGTCCTTCACGAACCCCGTCAGGAGGTGGCCGTAGTGCGGCAGGCCGTTGGCGAACGGTGGCCCGTCATAGAAGACGTATTCATTGGCGCCGTTGACCCCGCGCTCGCGCTGTTCGACCGAGGCGACGAACGTGGAATCTGCCTCCCAGAACGCCAGGACCTCGGTCTCCAGCTGCGGGAACTGGGGCTGGGGCTCGACGTTGGGATACGACACGGTGCGTCAGTGTATGGGATCGACGATTTCGTCGGCGCTTAACAGTTGAGGATGAGCCCCTGCACGACGATCTGCAGGAACAAGATCACCACGATCGGCGACAGATCCAGTGGCCCGGCGAGCGGCAACACACGACGCACCGGACCGAGCATCGACTCGGTGACCTGGAAGATCACACGGGCGATCGCGGCGAACGGCGAGGTTGGCCCAATCGGAAACCACGACAGGATCACCCGAGCGATGATCGCGAGCACCGCGAGTTGCGTGACGCCACAGAGCAGGTCGACGATCATCGGTTGTTTTCCTCCGCCGCGTCAGTCGAGCGCGACGCGCACACCGGGAGGCTTGATCAGAAACACGCCCGGCGACACCTTCTCCATCGAACCTTCGATGCCGTAGATGAGGCCGCTCGCGAAGTCGATGAGGCGACGCGCGATGACTTCGTCGGCTGCGCTGATGTTCATCAACACCGGCGTACCGGCCTTCACGCGATCGGCGATCTCCTTGGCGTCGTCGTAGCGCGACGGCTTGATCGACACAGGTTCGCGACGCGCCGCGGCGACGGGTCGCACGTTGGGCGATGAACCCGCGCGTGGTCGCACGTGCACGCCCGAATCGTCGCGCACCATCGGTGGCCGGGACTCGACCACGTCCTCTTCGTCCTCGTAGTACTCATCTTCGTAGTCGTCGTCGAGGCGCTGCGGAGCTCGACCACCACCGCGAGGTGCACGAGCGGCAAGCGGCTGGCGCGCGCGCACCGGACGCTCCCTTGCCACCGACGCGTCGTAGTCGTCGTAGGCGTCGTCGGGACCGAGTCCCAGGTAGTCCATGGCGCGGCGAAACATTGACATCGGAAAAAGAGTAGCCCACGAACCCGTCGTGGACCGGTCTAGGCGCTCGGACGAGGACCGAAGATGGCCGATCCGACGCGCACCATCGTGGAGCCCTCCTCGACGGCGATCTCGAGGTCCCCCGTCATGCCCATCGACCGTTGCGCGAGCCCGTGCTCGTCGGCGAGCGATCGCAGCAGTCTGCACGCCGCACGCGTCGCGACGGGTTCCCCACTCGTCGGTCCGATTGTCATCAAACCGTCAAGGTGCAGCCCGAGGTCGCGACAGCGCTCGACGAGACCTGCGAGCTCGTCCGGGGCACACCCCGACTTGGACTCCTCGCCGGACGTGTTGACCTGGATGAACACCGTCGGACCCTTGGCCGCACAGCGCTTGGCGATCTCGTCGGCTACCGATGCGCGATCGACCGTCTGCCAGACGTCCACGATGTCGGCGAGTGCGCGCACCTTGTTCGTCTGCACGTGACCGATGAAGTGCACGGGCAACGGCGCGGCACCCTCGGCCGCCTTGGACACCAACTCCTGGGCGTAGTTCTCACCGATGCCGTCGCATCCCGCCGCTTGGGCGTCGAACCACGCGGACCGTGGAAAGGTCTTCGTCACCGCGATGAGCGAGACACCAACTCCCCCGGCGCGCACGATGCGCGCACGAACGTCGGCGACGCGTGCAGAGATGTCGACGGCGACCATGCCGCCTCGGTCCCTCTTACTTGAGGAACGAAGGAACGTCGAGGCCGTCGCTGTCGTCGCGCAACGGGTCCTCGCCGGAACCGAAGAGTTCCTTCAGTCGACTCGATCCCTTGGTGTCACTCGAGCTCGACGAGGAGCGCGAGGAGGAACCACGAGAGATGTTCGGCTCGGCACGGTCGAACCCTGCGGCGATCACCGTGACGCGAATCTCGTCGTCCAAGTCGTCGTCGATCACGGTTCCGAAGATGATGTTGGCGTCCTGGTGGGCGGTGCCGTGGACGATCTCTGCCGCGGCGTTCATCTCGAACAGACCCATGTCGGACGGTCCGGTGATGTTGAGCAGGATGCCGCGAGCACCCTCGATCGAGGACTCGAGCAACGGCGAGTTGATCGCCGCGTTCGCCGCGTTCACGGCCCGGTTGTCGCCGCTCGCGCGACCCGTGCCCATGAGGGCGGTGCCGGCGTTCTGCAAGATGTTCTTCACGTCGGCGAAGTCGGTGTTGATGAGACCCGGCGTCGTGATCAGGTTGGTGATGCCCGACACGCCCTGGAACAAGATGTCGTCGGCCTTGCGGAACGCGTCCATCAAGCTCGTCTTGTCGGTGGCGATCGACAGCAGTCGCTCGTTCGGAATGACGATCAAGGTGTCGACCTTGTCCTTCAACTTGTTGATGCCGCTCTCGGCCTGCAACGCGCGTCGACGTCCCTCGAAGCCGAACGGACGTGTGACGATGCCGACCGTGAGCGCGCCGGAGGCGCGAGCGATCTCGGCGATCACTGGTGCGGCGCCGGTGCCCGTGCCGCCGCCCTCGCCGGCGGTGATGAACACCATGTCGGCGCCAGCGACGAGCTCTTCGATCTCCGCACGCGACGTCTCCGCGGCCTCGCGACCGATCTCCGGGTCGCTTCCTGCGCCGAGACCGCGGGTCAGGTCGCGGCCGATGTCGATCTTGAAGTGCGCGTCGCTCATCAAGAGCGCCTGCGCGTCGGTGTTCACTGCCACGAACTCGACCCCACGGATCCCGGTGTCGATCATGCGGTTGATGGCGTTCACGCCGCCACCGCCCACGCCGATGACCTTGATCATCGCCAGAAAGTTCTGTGGAGCTCCACTCATGTCGTCCTTCTTCCCTCGTTCAACCTCTCATGGAGCGTCACCGTGAGAGTTTTTCATTCCGTGCCGATCCCGCCGGGGACGTGATCCCCCGCGCAACGACGCTGCCCTAGACAGTAGTTGACGCCTCGGGTCGACCCCGCAAAGGCGCCTATTGGGTCTTGACCACGGGCGTGCCCGAGGAAACGTCGATGAGGGCGATGTCGTTGGGGTCCTGGCGGCGCAGGAGGACCACCACGTTGACGAGCTTGTTGCGCATGTCGACCGGTTCGCCGAAGTCGATCACCGTTCCCGTGACCAGGGTCATCGTCACGTTGTTCGGCCCCGACACACCGAGTTTGGCCACGAGCGGGCGCATCTCCTCGGGCAGCGAGATCGCGAGCTGACCAGCCGCGCGATAGGAATCGGACGCGATCGCCCCGGGCGAAGAATTCGGTCCCGTCCCGTCGATCCACAGGAACTCCGTCGGGCGGCCGTCCACGATGGCCAGCACGCGCCCGTCGACGTCGATGACCCTCGCCCGATTGTCCACTCCGAGGAACCACGCGACCGGAATTCGCTCGGAGATCTCGATCACCGCACGACTCGGGAGATAGGTCGTGATCCTGGCGTCCAGCACCCACGGATCGCCCTCGAGGCGGGCCTCGGCGGTCGCGGTGTCGACGGTGAGGACCGAGTTCCCCTTCAGCGACTCCACGACCGCATCGACCAGTCGCGCATCGACGTACGTCGCTCCCTCCACCTGCACCGTGCGGACCGCGACGATCGGCGACGCGAGCACGATGAGCGCAAGGACTGCGACCCCCACTGCGCTCGCCCCGACGACGAGGATCGTCTTTCGTCGATTCCCGCTGCGGCCGAAGAGACCCGACACCCGTGCGCCGACCCTGCGGAAGATCCCGCGACGACCGAACGGCGCATCGTCGATGATCGTGGCCGTCGACGACACGATGCCCGTCGACGAACCGACGTCGGCGCCGACGAAGGAGTCGTCGGTGATCGTGACGCGCGTGGAGGTCGGGGCGTAGTGCACGCTCTGGCTCTGCACGTCGGCGGGAAAGTCGACGTCGGTCGCCGTGCGCAAGGCCTCGTCTTCGATCACGATGCGTGACGGATCCTTCGCATCCTCGATCGGCTCTGGAACCGACGTCGGCGCGGTGGATGGAACGGTCGGCTGGGTCTGCGGGCGGGTCTGGGGACGCGAGATGGACGACGACTCGTCCCGGTCGAAGGCTTCGCGCAGCTCGTCGAGCACGTCGTCGGAGACGTCTTCCACTCCGTCGGAGGGAATCGACCCGGCGAGCACCGTCATCGGAATCGACGAGTCACCCGCGGCGCCATGTCGGGCGATCTTTTCCATCACCTGTTCGAGACGGATGGTGGCAACCGAGGTGTCGGCCTCGCTGCCAATCACCGCCTCCAAACCCTCGTCACCCTCGGCGTCGAAGCCGACCAGTCGGATCTCGCTGCGCAGGTCGTAGCCGGTTGCATCCAACACCCGCTTCTTGACCTCCGCCATCACGCGCACGACGTCGAGCGCCCGACCTGCGTCGTCTGCCTGGATGAAGTTCGCATGCTTGGTGGACACCTCGGCGGTGCCGATGCGCAGTCCACGCAGTCCCTGCTCGTCGATCAACTGGCCGGCGGAAACCTCGCCCGGCACGGGATTCACGAATACCGATCCCGCGTTTTGTCCGCCGGGTTGACGCTCACGTCGCCAGCGAACGATCTCTGCGAGCTTTTCCTCGCTCGCCGGCTGGTCGTCCGACCACGACAACTCGACCGTCGCCGACAACACGACGTGATGGTCGGCGAGCGCAGATCCCCTGAACCGCAGTCCGAGGTGCTCGGCGGCAACGACGACTTCGTCGCCCGTGAGGAGATGGAAGAGTCGCACGAGGCGAAGCGACGACGCCATGTCGGAGCCGTGACCGCCCGCGTTCATCCGCACTGCCCCACCGATCGAACCAGGCACGCCGACCGCCCACTCGAAGCCAGAAAGCCCACGAGCGACGCTTTGTCGGGCAGCCACCGGCAGCGAGACCGCACCGCCGAACAGTGCAATGGGTTCGGATCCGTCGCTGCGCTCTGGCAGGTCGACGTAGTCGGTGAACTTCGACAACACGATCGCGACACCGGGGAAGCCGTCGTCGGCGACGAGTACGTTGCTTCCCCGACCCACGACGAGAACCGGAACGTTCACCTGGCGCAACGCCTCCCCGACGCGCACCAGGTCGTCCATCGATTCGACCTGCACCCCGACGGCAGCCGAGCCGCCGACGCGATACGTGGTGAGTGGCGCGAGCGGCATGTTCGGCCGAGCGAGTCCGCCAAGCAGACCAAGAATCTCTGCGATCTCCACGCTGGTTGCACGCCGCGGGCGCGCACCGTTCGTCATGGACGCTCTCGCGCCACGATCACTTCGTCGGGCAGGGTCTCGATGTCGCCGCAACCCATCGAAATGCACAGGTCACCGTCGCGAAGCTCGTCGGCAAGGAAGTTCACCACGTCCTCACGGCGTTCGATCCACTCGACGCGCTGGTTGGGGTGTGCAGCACGGATCGCATCGACGACAAGTTTGCCAGTTACCCCCGGTATCGGCCTGGTACCCGAGGGATAGATCTCGGTCACGACGACGAGGTCGGCCCCGACGAATGCGTCTCGATACTCGGGCGACATCGTGTTCATTCGGTTGTATCGGTTCGGCTGGAACACCGCGACGACACGCTTCCACGAGTCCGAAGCGTCCCGCGCACCACTCAAGACGGTGGCGATCTCGGCTGGCAGGTGTGCGTAGTCGTCGACGAATGTCGCCCCTCGGCTCATCCCACGCATGTCGAATCTCCGTTCGACTCCGCGGAACTTGGCCAGAGCAGAACAGCTCGTCTGGACGTCCACACCGAGCGCACGCGCCATCGCGATCGCTCCGAGCGCATTGCGCACGTTGTGTTCGCCGCGCAGACCAAGCGTGAGTTGCCCGAGCACACGACCGTTGCGCCCGTCGCACACCGTGGTGGTCGAGCCACCGTGTTCGTATCGCACGTTCGTTCCCCGCACGTCCACGCCTTCACCCAGGCCGTAGGTCACCACGTCGTGACCGGCGGCAATCGACACGAGTCGAGCATCGTCGCCGCACACCACCCGCGCCCCACTCGTTTTGTGGAGTAGTTCGTCGAAGCTCGCCTCGAGATGCGCGACGGTCGTGAAGTGGTCGAGGTGGTCGACGTCCACGTTCGTCACGAGTACGGACTGGAGCGGAAGGGCGACGTGGGTCGAGTCGCTCTCGTCGGCCTCGACGACGAAGTGGTCGCCAGTTCCCCAGTGCGCTGCAGAACCGAGCGAGCGCACGTCTGCGCCGATGACGAATCCCGGATCGACACCCGCCTCGCGCAGGATCAACGCCAACATCCCCGACGTCGTCGTCTTGCCGTGCGTGCCGGCGACGCCGACGGCGTGGCGCCGTGCACACAGCGCGGCGAGTACCGCGGCGCGCGTGACGACACGTGCACCACTTCGGCGAGCCGCCACCAACTCCACGTTCGTCGCAGGAATCGCCGTCGAATACACGACGAGGCCGACGCCATCCACGACGCTCGCATCGTGCCCGACGTGGACGTCGACGCCGCACTCACGCAATTGGGCGAGCGTCTCGGAGTCGACAAGATCGCTTCCGCTCACTGCATGCCCGGCCTCGACGAGGGCGCGCGCGAGGGCACTCATGCCCGGACCACCGACTCCGACCACGTGCACCCGAGTTGGCACCGAGAGATCCGGAACGAGCGAGGTCGACGCGACGCGCTCGATCGTGCGGGTGAGCAACGTGCCGTCGTGGATCACCCCAAGGGAGCGAGCAAGCCGACCCATCGTGTCCATTCGCGCCGGATCGGACCGCAATTCATCGAGGATCGCCCTGAGTCGCGAACCCGACACGAGGTTCTCCGGCACGACCATCGCCGCTCCCGCGTCCCCCAGCCACTTCGCGTTGTGCGTCTGATGGTCTTCTGCAGCACCAGCCCACGGCACGATCACGCTCGGAGTTCCCGTCACCGAGATCTCGGCGATCGTGCTCGCACCTGCACGCGTCACGACGAGGTCGCACGCCGCATAGACGTCCTCGATCGTGTTGGTGTAGGCGATGCGGGTGTAGCTCGTCGACGCCGCATCGACCACCTCACTCATATACCGCTCTCCGCACAAGTGAATGACGTGCTCGTCGGGTCGCAGACGCCCGACGAGATCACTCGTCGCCGAGTTCAACACCCCCGAGCCGAGCGAGCCACCGATGACACCGACGACAAAGGCATCCGCTCGCACGCCGAAAGCCTCCCTCGCACCATCTCGACGCGCCGATCGATCGAGGCGTCGAATCGCGGCTCGCACCGGTGCACCGGTGAGGGTGGCATGCGGCAACGTCGAGTCGCCGAAGGCGACCGCACATGCCGCCGCATACTCCGACTGCAGTCGTGTCGCGAGACCCGGAGTGCGGTCGTAGGAACAGGTGACGACGGGGATGCCGAGTCGCCGAGCCGCGCGACACGCGGGAATGCTCGCGTATCCACCGACGGATACGACGACGCTCGGTCGAAGCTCGGCCAGCAGGCGCTTGGCACGACCGATCGCCCGCAGCATCGCGGGAACCATTGCGAGGTTGTCTCGGATTCCCTTTGGCGTCAGGCTGCGCCGCAGTCCCCTCACCCGCAACAGCGTCGAAGGATATGGACCGCCGGCCACGAGCGACGTCTCGATCCCGCGATCGGAGCCGACGTAATGGAGGGTTCGCGGGTCGTGGCCCGCCTCCGTCAACAGCTCGAGGATCGCGAGCGCCGGGTTGACGTGTCCGGTGGTCCCGCCGCCAGTGACGACTGCAAACGTTGGCGACGGGTGACCATTCATGCGCTTACTTCATGTTACGCGCAACGTTCAGCAGGAGTCCCGATGCCGCCATGGCCATGAACAGCGACGATCCACCGTAGGAGATGAAGGGCAACGTGAGACCCGTGACGGGCAACACGCCGACCACTCCACCGATGTTGATGCACGCCTGTGCGGTGAGCCACACCGTGATGCCACCGGCGAGGATCGCACCGAACGCATCGCGCGAGCGCACGGCGGCCTGCAATCCGAAGTAGCAGAGCGTGACGAACGTGCCGATCACGAGGATCGAACCGAGGATGCCGAACTCCTCCGCAACGATCGCAAAGATGAAGTCGCTGTGCGCCAAGGGCACGTATCCCCACTTGCCCGTCCCCTGGCCGGCACCGGTGCCCATGAGACCACCGTTGGCGATGCTGAGGATCGACTGCCACACCTGATAGGCGTAGTGCCCCTTGTTCTCCTCCAGGTGGAGGAACGCGGTCATGCGGTTCTGCATGCGCGAGCTCGACATGATCATCGTGATCGCCCCGACGAAGGAGATCGACAACACGAAAGTCAACCAGCGAAGTGGCGAGCCGGCGATGAACAGCGTGGCGAACACGATGCAGGTGAACACGACGGCGGCGCCGAAGTCACCTTGGGCGAGGCACGCTCCGACGGCACCGAGCCACACCACAAGCACTGGTCTTAGTGTGCGATGGATGTCGACCACTTCGGCTCGACGGCGACCGAGCAGGCTCGCGCAATAGATGAGAACGGCGACCTTCAACACCTCTGACGGCTGGAAACGAACCGCACCGAACGCGGCCCATGCGCGAGCACCGTTCGTCGTGACGCCGATACCCGGAAGGAACGGGAGAAACATCAGTCCGAAGGCAAACCAAAGAGACGGCTTTGCGAACTTGTGCCACTGGTGATACGGCATGCGATAGGTGGTGAGCAGTGCGAAGAATCCGAACGTCGCCCACATGAACTGACGCTTGAACATGTTCCACGGGTCGCCGCCGCTCGTGATCGCCACGATCGAACTCGACGACAGCACCATCATCAGACCGAACACGATGAGCAGCGTCACGCACAGCATCACGCCGTAGAACACCTTGTTCGGCGCGGCGATGGCGAGTCGACGCTTCTCGGCATAGCCCTTGCGGTCGAGCATCGCGCGGCGACGCTGGGCCGGGGTGAGGTTCGCATTTTCGCGCCTACCCCCCTGGGATCCTGTGTGCGTGATCGTTGCCATGTGACGGTTCCTTTCGCTTACTTCAATGCCATGACGCGCGTGCGAAAGTCCTCGCCGCGCTCGGTGTAGTTCGAATACCAGTCGTAACTCGTGCATCCCGGGGACAACAGCACGACGTCGCCGGATGTGGCGAGGTCGCGAGCGTGCGTGATGGCCTCCTGCATCGAACCAGCCATGCGCACCTCGCAGTGGCCGGCGAACGCTGCGGCGATGTCCCCTGCCGATGCCCCCGTGGCGACGACTGCACGCACGTGCGAGCGATGCTGGGCCATCTGCGACAGGTCGAGGTCCTTGTTCTTGCCACCGGCGATCAACACGATGGAGCGAAACGAGCGGATTGCCACCGCTGCCGCGTGCGGCGAGGTCGCCTTCGAGTCGTTGTACCAGTCGACACCGTCGAGGGTGCGCACGAACTCGATGCGGTGCTTGGCGTGCTCGAAGGCAACGAGCGCCTCGGCGACCTGCGAAGGTGTTACGAGCCCCGACTCGATGCACACCGCGGCAGCGGCCAGCGCGTTCGTCACGTCGTGCGGGAGGCTGCGGCGCATCTCCGATGCCCGCATGATCACTCCGTGCGGGCTCGTCAAGATGCCGTCGATCGCGTGATAGTCACCGCGGTCGGCCCCGAAGGTGACGACACGGGCGTTGCTCGCGTGCGCGACGTCGAGGATCCGTTGGTCGTCGACCGGCGCGACCGCCACGTCCCCGGCGTTGACGTGCGCCCACAGCTTGGCCTTGGCCGCGAAGTACGAGTCGAAGTCGGCGTGCCAGTCGAGATGGTCGGGCGCGATGTTCAACCACACCGACGCCTTGCAGCGAAATCTCTGCGTGAAGGCGAGTCGGAAGCTCGAGCACTCGACGGCGAAGCAGTCGGCCGAACTGTCGAGGGCTGCGATCAACGGCGTCTCGGTGTTGCCGACGGCGCCCGCGACGCGTCCCGCACTCGTCAACATCGCCTGGGCCATGAGCGTCGTCGTCGTCTTGCCGTCCGTGCCGGTGATGCCGAGCATCGGACGTCGCGGTGTCGAAGCCTCCTCGATGTCGTAGGCGAGCTCGAGCTCAGACACGATCGGCACTCCACGGCGGCGGGCCGAGGCGATCACGGGATGGCCTTCGGGAACCCCAGGAGCCGGCGCGAGGCGATCGACCCGCGCCATCACCTGTTCGAATGCGTCGTCGGACTGCGCGTCGACGAACTCGGCACTGATCGAGGTGGCAAAGCCACGGTGGTCGCTCGACTGGGCGTCGTCGCCCACGAGGACCGCCTCACCGCGTGAGGAAAGCACGCTGGCGACCGCACGACCCGCAATGCCCAAACCCCACACGAGCGTCGTGGGGGCGGTCATCGCAGTCGCGCCTGCTCGGTGAAGTCGGCGATGAAGATCGCCACGGCGGTGGCGACGCAGATGCCCGAGATGATCCAGAACCGGATGATCACGGTCGTCTCCGGCCAGCCACTCAACTCGAAGTGGTGGTGGATCGGCGACATCTTGAAGAGACGCTTCTTGCGACCCGAGGCCTTGAACACGCCCATCTGGATGGCGACCGAGCCCGCCTCGATCACGTTGATGCCGCAGATGATCGGCAGCATGAGGTGCGTGTTCGTGGTGACGGCAAGCATGCCGAGCGCCGCACCGAGACCGAGCGCGCCGACGTCACCCATGAAGATGCGCGCCGGTGCCGCGTTCCACCACAAGAAGCCCGCGCACGCCCCGGCCATCGCCGCAGACAACACCGCGAGGTCGAGTGGGTTGACGACGTCGTAGATGCGCGGATTGCGAAACGCCCAGTACGCGATGACCGTGAAGGCAAGGAAGCCAAAGAGCGCAGATCCCGCAGCGAGACCGTCGAGGCCGTCCGTGACGTTCACCGCATTCGTCGTGCTCCACACCATGACTGCGGTCCACACGACGAAGAGTGGCCCCGTGATGTCCCAACCTGGGCTCACTGCACGGGTGAACGAGATCGTCTCGACGACGCCGGTCGTCGAGGCGAGCAGCAACGTCAGCAGCACGGTGATGCCGAAGGTGATCCACCCCTTCTTCTTCCAGAAGATGCCGCGGTTGTGCTGACGACGAACCTTCAAGTAGTCGTCGAGGAACCCGATGAAGCCGAGGACGAAGACCGTCAGCCAGATGATCGCGGCTTGGTCGGAAAACGGCAGGCCGTCGCGCAGGTGCGCCACCGTCCAACCGATGAATCCCGACACGAGGATCGCAATGCCACCCATCGTCGGCGTCCCCTGCTTGGCCATCTGATGCACCGGGCCGTGATCCTCTGCCCCGAGGATCGGCTGACCCTTGCCGAGGCGGCGGAAGTACGCGATCAGTGAACGTGTACCGGCGAGCGAGATGAACATCGCGACTGCTCCGGCGATCAGCACTGCGATCATGCGCTCGCCCCCACGATTTCGCGTGCGACGAGCACGTCGTCGAAGTCGACAACCGTCTCGCCGATCGTCTGGGTCGATTCATGGCCCTTGCCCGCGATCACGACCGCATCACCCGGCCGAGCGAGGCCAATGGCGAGCTCGATCGCCTCGCGGCGATCGACGACCACGTGAACGTCGCCGCTCGGGGATCCGACGCCTCGCAGGACGTCGTCGATGATCGACTGCGGGGATTCGCTCCGCGGATTGTCCGAGGTGACGACGACGACGTCGGCGCCGTGGGCTGCGCTGCGACCCATCAGTGGACGCTTGTCGCGGTCCCTGTCTCCACCACACCCGAAGACCACGATGACGCGAGCCTCGGGACGCAACGCTTCGCGCACTCCGTCGAGCAGTCGCTCGATCGCCTCCGGAGTGTGTGCGTAGTCGACGATCACGCTGATGCCCCGATCGTTCGCCACGGGCTGGAATCTGCCAGGCACCGCGCTCGCTTTCGAGAGGCCCTCTGCGACGGTGCGCTCGTCGATTCCGAGGGCGACGGCCGCGGTCGCAGCCGCGAGGGAGTTCATCACGTTCACTCGGCCACCGATCGCCACCGACACCGGGTGCGACCTCCAGACGTAGGAGTGGCGGTCGAGTTCGACGACCACGTCCGAGACGTCGGAGAAGCCGAACGAGTCCATCTCGATTGGCGCAGTGTCGAGGAGCAACTTGCCGTGCACGTCGTCACGATTGACCACTCCCCGTGCGCACAGTTCGGGCGAGAACAACTTCGCCTTGGCCGCGAAGTATTGCTCCTCGGTGCCGTGGAAGTCGAGGTGGTCGCGACCGAGGTTCGTGAACACACCGACGGAAAACGTCGTGCCGACGACCCGGTCGAGGGCGAGCGCATGGGAGCTCACTTCCATCACGACCGCCTCGCACCCACTCGTCAGCGACTGGGAGAACTGTTCCTGCAAGACGGGCGACTCCGGAGTCGTGCGAACGCCACTCAACGTGCCGTACACGTCGGTCTTCCAGCCGGCGTGACGAAGGATTTCGGCGGTCAGATGCGCGGTGGTCGTCTTGCCGTTCGTTCCGGTCACACCGACGACGCGCATCGAGCCACTCGGGCGGCCGAAGACCGCAGCGGCGATGACCCCCATCGCAACGCGCGAGTTGACGACGACGATCTGCGGGACGTCGAGGTCGAGTTGTCGCTCGACGACGAGCGCGGCCGCACCCCGAGAGACCGCGTCGGCGGCGAACCGATGGCCGTCGTGACGCGCACCGATGACGCAGCAGAAGATGCTTCCGCTGCGCACCGAACGTGAGTCGCAGCCGACACCCGTGATCGCCGTAGAAGGATCACCCACGACTCGAGCACCGGCAACGAGCGCGGCCAGTGCGTCGAGGCGACTCGGTGCGGGGATCGGCGCCATCAGTGACCTGGTCCCAACTCGGCTGGACGCTTCTTGGGACATCCGTGATCGGTTGCCGCGGGGCGAACGTCGTATTCAGTGATCAGCGCGCTTGCGATGTTGGCGAACACCGGAGCAGCCGCCGTTCCACCGAAGCGGTCGCGCGAGGACGGGTCTGGGTCTTCCACCGACACGAGGACGGTGTATCGCGGCTCGTACGCCGGGAGGAAACCGACGAAGGATGCGCGGTACTCACGGCCTCCGAGTGCGGTTTCATAACCACCACTCTCCTGGGTCTTGTAGGCGGTGCCGGTCTTTCCTGCAACCGTCATGCCAGGAACCTGTGCGAGCTGGGCGGTGCCGAAGCAGACGACGTCGCTCATCAAGCTGCGCATCGTCGCTGACGTCTCGGGGCTGAGCACCGTGCGACTCGAACCCTTCGGGAAGTCGTGCTGTCCCCCATCTGGTGACACGCTCGCCGACACGAGGCGCGGCGAGACGTACACGCCGTTGTTGGCGACGGCGTTCACCGCAGCGACGAGCTGCAGGTGCGTGGCGGCAAATCCGTAACCGTAGGACTTCGTGTACTTCTCGCTTCCTTGCCATTTCTTGTACGACTTCAAGATGCCCGATGCTTCGCCAGGGAAACCGACGCCCGTCGGTTCGCCGAAACCGAACGCCTTCCAGTAGTTGTACTGCGCCTCGGTCGAGTAGGTCTGGGCAATCTGTACCGTGCCGATGTTCGAGGAGTCGACGAGGATCTTGCGCACGGTCATGTCCTCGACGGGATGCGGATATGCGTCCTTGATCGTGTAACGCCACTGCGTCGACTCCGGGTTGAACGTGAAGGTCGGCGTCACCTTGAACACCGACGTCGGCTCGACCGTCTTCTGGTCGAGCGCCGCGGCGATGCTGAACACCTTGGCCACCGACCCTGGCTCGAACGCCTCGACCGCGGCGAAGTTGCCCGAGTCGGCGGTGTAGGTGCCGTCCTCGTTGCGCTTGATCGTCGACATCGCGAGGATGTCCCCCGTCGCGGTCTCCATCACGATCGCCGTTCCGCTCAACGCACTCAGGCGCTCGATCTGCTGCGCGAGGAGACCGTCGACCTGGAATTGGATGTTGCGATCGAGCGTGGTGATCAGGTTGCTGCCGGCGATCGCCGGAATGCTGTTGGTGTCGGTGTTGGCAATCGACTTGTTCGAGCTCGTGACCTCGCGGATGCTGCGACCCGGAACGCCGGCGAGCAGCTCGTCGTACTGCAACTCGAGACCGGCCGTGCCCTTCTGGTCCGGATCGGTGCGCCCGATCACCGCGCGCAGGTAGTCACTCGTGAGGGCCCGTGACATGTTCGGCTTGGAGTACACGCCGGCAAGACCGAGCGCCATGATCGCATCCGACGTCTCGAGGTTCGCATGCACCTGCAGCGGCACGTACTGGTCGGTCTTGTCCTGCAACTGTGCCGCGAGGGTGACCTCTTGTTCAGGGGTGAGATTCAACGCACCTGCGAGTGCACGGGCGACGCCGACGGGATCGACGACGAAGGTCGGGTCTGCATACAGCTCCCTCGTCGGCACGGGTAGCGCGAGTTCGTTTCCATTGCGGTCGAGGATCGAGCCGCGCTCTGCGTCGATCACGCTGATCCGCGTGCGCTGGGCGATCGAGGCTTCGCGATATCCGCTGGAGCCGATCGTCTGCAACCAGGCGACGCGCACGAACAACACTCCGAGGAGCGACATCACGACGAAGAACATCATGAACAGTCGGTAACGGATGTTTCCGCCCTGCAGGTTCGTCGTCATCGACTCCGTCGCGCGACGTGCGCGGTCGCGCAGGATCTCACTGGCCGTCGGCGGCTGTGGTCGACCGCGACGAGGACGAGCGACGGTGCTCATCGATCAGCCACCCACCTGTGCGTCGGGATCGACCTGGGTTGGTGCGGGGTCGGCGATCGCGGGGTCCATCTTGCCGATCGCGGCAGCAACTGCTGCGACCGCATCCTCGGGAACCTCCACGAAGCGCGAGCCGAGACCTGGTGCCATGCCGAGCGAGCGGGCCTGTTCGCGCAGGAAGTCCGGTGCGAGGAGCTCCATGCGCTGCTGGCGCAACTGGTCGCTGTAGGCGCGAGCGAGTCGCAACTCACCCGAGATCCGGTCGATCGTCAACTGCTGCTGGGCGATGTAGGCCTGGAAGCCGATCACCGACGACACGGTGACGAACAGTGCGATGACGATCGCCGCGAAGTACGACAGTCGACGCTTGGTCGCTCCGGCGATGAGTTCGAGATGGCGTTCAGGGGGTGCAGACTGACCTCTGCGTGGCTCGCGCCACTGCATCCCTGGCTGGTCAACCGCTAACGCCATCTCAGCAACCCACCTTCTCGATCACCCGCAGGCGCGCCGAGGACGCCCGTGGGTTTCGATCCATTTCCTCGCGCGACGGACGCTCCGTCACGCGAACCTTGCGGAACGAACTGCGCACCGACTCCGGGTGCACGTAGGGCGAGGCGACGACGTCATCGTCGGCGCGCTGTGCGTCACGCATCACGTGCTTGACGATGCGATCCTCCCCGGAGTGGTAACTCAACACCGCGACTCGCCCACCGACTGCCGTTGCATCGAGCGCAGCGGTGAGCGCGGTCGGCAACACGTCGAGCTCTGCGTTCACCTCGATGCGCAGCGCCTGGAAGGTTCGCTTCGCCGGATGGCCACCGGTGCGGCGCGCAGGCGCCGGGATGGCGTCGGCGACGACGGTGGCGAGTTGCGAGGTCGTGTCGATCGGTCGCGCCGCGACGATCGCCTTGGCGATGCGGTGCGCGAAGCGCTCGTCGGAATTGCGGCGAATCACGTCGGTCAGGCGCTCCACGTCGTAACCGTTGACGACGTCGTGCGCACTGAGCGCCTGGTCGGCGTCCATGCGCATGTCGAGCGGTCCGTCGTTGCGGTAGGAAAAGCCGCGCTCGGCGAGGTCGAACTGCGGCGACGACACGCCCAGGTCGAACAACGCCCCCGAGATCTCCTGGATCCCTGCACGTTCGATCTCGGTTGCGAGTGAGTCGAAACGGGCCTTGCGCACGCTCAGACGTGCGGCGAGGTCGGCGTCGTCGTCACGCAACGCATTCGCGTGGTCGATGGCGCGCTGGTCCTGGTCGATGCCGAGCACGCGCAGGTGGCGATGTGCCCGCAGGATCGCGACCGCATGCCCACTTCCACCGAGCGTGGCGTCCACGACGCAGCCTTCGGGAACGCTCGCGAACACGTCCACGATCTCCCGCAACATCACGGGCTCGTGCCCGTATCCGGTGGTGAAGTCGGTGGTCGGTGTCATGGCGCTCGTCGCTGCACGGAATCCGGTCGTGTCACCTCGGCTGTCGAACTTCTGCAGCCCCTCAGCCAGCGGTTGCCGCCGGGATGTCTCCCCGGATCGGCGAGATGGAAGCGGGCGGAGTTGGGGCTGTCCACCTTGCTGGCTGAGAGACTGCAGAAGCGCGACGCGTCGAGCGTGACGGTCACGGTCGTTTCGTGGTGGCGATACCCCCTTCGACCTATTCGCCCGTTCCGGCGATCTGTGAGACTCCGGTGTCGCTGATGCGCTGGTGACGAGACGGTTCCCAGATTTCGGCGCGATCGAACGAACCGCTCACGACGACGCGCGAGCCGACGGTCAGACCCGCGTACTCGCGCAATTTTTCGTCGATGTTGATGCGACCCTGGGCGTCGACCGTGACCTCGAAGGTGTTGCTGGCGAGTGCACGCTGCTGGTTGCGGTCGAGCTCACCCGAGCGAACCTTGGTGACGGTGTCGCGGGCGACTTCCTCGAAGGCCTCGGCGGTCAGGATGTCGATGCACTTGTCGCGGCCGATCGAGAGATAGCACCGGGGCTCCAGACGAGGACGGAAGGCGGCGGGCAACGCCATGCGACCCTTTGGGTCGAGTTGCCTCTCATGCACCCCTACGAACACATTGCCTCCGCTGCCCTGTGCAAACCCTTGTGGGGCTTGCATTCCCCGTACTTGCTGCCGTTGATCGGGCTCCGCACCCGGTTTCAACAGTCCAGAGACTATCCCCACTTTCCCCCACTTACAAGTATCTTTTCACCATTTCTCCCCACCACCGCCGCGCGCAGGGACGGCGACTGACAGGGGCTGCGGTGCTGGCGCGGTCGGGCCCAACGGCCCGGGGATCAGTCGAGTTCGCTGATCAGTTCGAAGAGGTGCGACGCAAGGATGCGGGGAGCGACGGGCACGATCCCGACCATTCGCTCGAGTCGCGAGACGTCGACGTCGCCACGGACGAGCTCGGCAAGCACGCTCGCATCCCAGGAGACGTAGGCGGTGCACTGGAAGCGGGCGAGGTGCTTGGTGCGCCGCTGGCTGATGCCGACGTACTTGGTGACCTGGCCGCCAGACGACGGCGAGATCACTTCGCCCGGTCCGTGACCCGCGAAACAGACGAGCTCACCGAGGTCGTCCGCGACGAGCGATCCGGTCGCCACCGTGGTGTCGACAACGCCGACGCCAGCGAGCACACGCTGCCACAGCTCGCCCAGCCAGGTCATGGACGTCTGCACGTCGTTCGACCACAGCGGATCACCCGCGGGAATCACGACGTCGACCCACACGTGCTCGCCGGGAACGAGCAACATGAGCCCCCCGCCACTGCGACGCGTGCACACCTCTATACCCCGTCGCGCGCATGCCTCGACGTCGACCACTGCCGACGTCTGACGCGACCCGAGGACGAGGGCGGGGTGCGTCACTTCGACGTCCCACACGCCGCGCTCGGCTGGCAGGTCGGCGAGGTGGTGTTCCTCGGCGCGCCGGGCGACTTCGTGGAAGCGCCAGTTGTGGCTAAGAGGCTTCGGCAAGGTATTGCTTCCACGCATCGGGAACCCTGCCCACCGACACCGTGATCCAGGCGAGCTCGCGCGGGGCGAGCGGCTGGGACGCAAGGCGCATGCCCGCCTCTTCTGGTGTGCGGTCACGCTTGCGCAGATTGCACGGCCGGCATGCTGCGGTCACGTTTTCCCAGACGTGCATCCCACCGCGCGAACGCGGCATGACGTGGTCAATCGAATCGGCCACCCCACCGCAGTACTGGCAACGATGATCGTCGCGGGCGAACACCGCACGCCGCGACAGCGCCGTGCGGCGATGGTACGGAACCTTGACCATGTAACGCAGACGAATGACGAGCGGACCGGGCATGGCGAAGCTCGAACTGCGCACTTCCGTGCCGTCGTCTTCGACGATCTCGGCCTTGTCGGCAAGGACCAGGCAGACGGCGCGACGCGCGGACACGACGCTCAGCGGCTCGTACGTGGCATTGAGGACGAGCGCGCTGCGCATGGCTCAGACCCGTCGTTTCCGACGGTGACGCTCGGCGGTACTGTGCCAGTCGCGCGACCACTCGAGGTAGTCGATCACGTCGGCGACATCCGGGGATCGTTGGGTGTCGCCATATTGGGTGAGTACGCGAAACTCGAGGTATTCCTTGGCCGGCAACGGCAGGAACGGCCAGCGCGCATACCACCCGTTCGGCGCAAGGCGTCGAGCCTGCGACAGACCCGCGCGCCACAGCGACGGGCGCACTGCGAGCGCCGCGATCGTGCGTGCGGTCAATCGCAAGGTCTTCATGGGTCCTAGTTTGGCTTGGGCTCTTTGGGCAGTCCAAGCACCATCTCGCCGATGATGTTCTTTTGGATCTGCGACGAACCGGCGTAGATGGTGCCGGCACGTGCGTTGAGGAAGGTCATCGCCCAGCTCATCGAATCGTTCGGTGCGCCGGCGTCGTCGGTCTGGAACGCACTCGACGGCTTGCGGCCACTCGGCACGAGTGCATCCAACCCCAAGATGTCGACGCCGAGCTCGGTGACGACCTTGTGGTACTCGCTCCAATACAACTTGAAGATCGCTCCATCCGGACCGGGATGGTGCCCCTTCAGGAACTGGGTCAACGTGCGCATGCCGATGAAGCGCATCACTTGGACCTTCGAATAGCACCACGCGAGTCGCTGACGGATGCGCGGGTCTGACGCCACGCCGCGCTGCTTGGCCAAGATGAGCAGACGATCGAGTTCGGCCTGGAAGCGAATCGGCGCGGTCGCCGCCGCCTCTCCGCGCTCGAAACCGAGCAGACCCATCGCGACTGCCCACCCGTTGTTCACGCCCCCGACGACGTTCTCCTTGGGCACGACGGCATCCGTGTAGAACACCTCGTTGAATTCGCTCTCCCCCGAGATCATCTTGATCGGTCGCACTTCGATTCCCGGTTGACGCATGTCGACGAGCAGGAACGAGATTCCCTTGTGCTTGGGCGCGTCCGGTTCGGTGCGCGCGAGCGTGAAGATGTGGTCGGCGAGATGTCCGGCCGACGTCCAAATCTTCTGGCCGTTCAGGATCCACTGGTCGCCGTCGAGCGTGGCCTTCAGTCCGACGTTGGACAGGTCGCTTCCGGCATTCGGCTCGCTGTACCCCTGACACCAGGTGTCCTCGCCCGAGATGATGCGTGGCAGGTACTGGCGCTTCTGCTCCTCGGTGCCGAACAGCAACAGCGTGTTGCCGAGCATCTGGATGCCGAACACGTCGTTCGGTCCTCCCGTCGGCACTCCCGCTCGCGCGAACTCCTCCGCGACGATCACCTGCTCGAGCGCCGACAGACCACCGCCGCCATATTCCACCGGCCAACCCGGAGCGAGATAGCCCGTCGATGCAAGCGTCGCGCGCCACTGCGTGACGAACTCCTCGAGGGCCTCGCCTTCGAGGGATCCGATGCCCTTCCAGGTGCTCGGCAGTTTTTCGGCGAGGAACGCCTGGACCTTCTGTCGGTACTCCTCGGCTTCGTGACTGTAGGACGGGTTCATGGGCTAGACGCTAGTCGCCGCCCTCGCAACCGCAGCCGCCCCGACCAGTGGTGCGGCGTCCCCGAGACCCACAGGGGCGACCGTGAAGCCGCGCAGGAAGTCGAGCCGCGCGTTGGCGTCGAGCTCGTCCTGCACGGCACGAAAGAACGGCTCCCCGAACCCGAGCGCGACGGATCCACCGATCACGGCGTAGTCGAGGTCCATGAGTGCACCGACCGCAACGAGTGCCCTCCCAACCTGACGTCCGGCAAGGACCTTGGTCGACTCCGACGCATCCTTGGCCGGCACCCCGGTGATCGCTTCGATCGAACGACCGGACGCATGGGCCTCGAGACACCCGCGCGCGCCACATTCACAGCGCCGTCCGTCGGGCTCGACGATGACGTGCCCGATGTGGCCGCCGTTGCCGAGTCGACCGGTGACCAGTCGACCGTTGCTCACGATTCCTCCGCCGACGCCGGTCGAGACCACCATGCCGATGACGTCGCGCCGCCCTTTCGCCGCACCACACCACACCTCGCCGAGCACGATCGCCTGGGCGTCGTTGGCGATGTACACCTCGAGTCCCGTCGTCGCACGCAGCTGGTCACGGAGTCGAAAACCCCTCCAGTCGGGAATGTTGAGTGGCGAGACGTCCTCGCCATTCGGCGTCATCGGACCACCGGTGCCGACGCCGCACGCCACGAGCGGTGACTGCGCGCGAGAAAGCTGGTCGACGACCAGGTCACACAGTGCGCCCCACACGTTGGTCTCCGGCGTCGGAGCGCTCGACCTCGAACTTAAGGTGCCGTCGTCTTCGACGATGCCGACGGCGAGCTTCGTTCCACCGACGTCGACGGCGAGATAGGCCATCGGCGACTAGGCGTTGCGGTCGAACTTCTGGCGCAGCTTCGACTTCGAGCTCATCGACGCGGTCCGCAACACCTCGACGACGTCCTTGTAGCCGGCCTTGCTCATCGCACGCAGCTTGCCCTCGATCACGACGGCGCAGGCGAGCATCCCGACGAAGCCGAGGAATGCGAGCGCGAAGTGGATCTGCAGCGTGGCGATCGTGAAGCCCAGGCTCGCGACGACCCCGAGGGTCGCCCAGCGCACCGTCTTCACCGCATGGCGATACAGCCCGGCCTGCGAGACGTTCTGGGCGAAGTCCTTGTCGGTCTCGAGCTGTTGCTCGAGCTGGCGAAGGATTCGCTGTTCGTCTTCGGATAACGGCATGGGCTCATTCTCGCACGAAGCGGAGCGAAGTTCCATGTCGTCCCGACGGGCTAGTGCTCGGGAACTGCCGAATTCGGGCCCCACGGGGACGAACCCGGTCGGCGCCGCGAACCGAGTGCGCTCGCAGGACCGATCGACGAATGTCCGAATCGTGCGCGTATCTCGTCGATCGCCTCGGCGGTCGGGGCCCACGACGACTCCACCCCACTCGCATCGTCGGCGTCGTCGAAGAGGCTGAGTTGCTGGGTCGCCTCACCGAAGTTGCGCGCGCTCACCCCGACGAGCCGCACCCCGCGCGCGACGTTCAGCTCCGCGAGGGCACCCTCGACCAGGTGCACCATCGCCTGGGCACTTGTCACCGCCGACGGCGACGACTTCGAGCGCGTGACGACTTCGAAGTCCGCGTACTTCACCTTCAGCGTGACGGTGCGCGGAAGGAGCCCCTCGTTGCGGCAGCGCTGCGCGACGTTGTCCGCGAGGCGCACCACCTGCACACGAACGTCCTCGAGCGTGGTCAAATCGGTCGAGAACGTCTCTTCGTTGCCGATCGACTTCGTCTCGCGTTGCGCGACGACGTCGCGGTCATCGCGGGCATGGGCGAGATCGTGGAGGTGACGGGCATGGGCCACGCCGATGAGGCCTTCCAGCACGTCGAGCTCGACCGCCGCCAAGTCCCCGACGGTGTGGATGCCGACGCCGACCAACTTCTCGAGCGTCGCAGGACCGACCCCCCAGACCGCCTTCACCGGCAGCGGCAAGATGAACTCGAGTTCCGCACCGGGATGGATGCGCAAGACCCCGAGCCCATCGCGAACGCCGTCACGTGTCGCCACGGGCTTGGCTGCCTTCGACGCCAACTTGGCGATGAACTTGCTCGGCGCGATCCCGATGCTGCAGGGCAAGCCGACTTCATCGCGCACCCGTTCGCGGATGCCGCGGGCGATCGTCTCGGGCTCGCCCAGCAACCGCTGGGCGCCGGTCACGTCGAGGAATGCTTCGTCGAGCGACAGACCCTCGACGAGCGGCGTCACGTCGTGGAAGATGTCAAAGACCTGCTCGCTCACTTCTTGATAAAGGTCCATGTCGCCGGGCAAGAAGACCGCCTGCGGACAGAGGCGTCTGGCTGTCGCCGACGACATCGCCGAGTACACGCCGTAGCGACGCGCCTCGTACGACGCGGCGGCCACCACACCTCGCGCGCCGTCTCCCCCGACGACGACCGGCTTGCCGCGTAGCTCTGGCCTTCTGCGCAATTCGACGGCGACGTAGAACATGTCCATGTCCACGTGACAGATCGTCTTCGGACGACTCGCAGGCGAATTCACGATGCGAACTAACCTACTCGTCGTGTCTCAACCCGATCCGTCGCAGCGACCGCTCTCGGCGATCCCGTCTCCTCTCGCGCGAGCGATCGCCTTCGTCGCGATCCTCGTGTGTGCACTCGCCGGTGCGTCCATCGGATATTCGATGGTCGACATCCAGTGCTCAGGAGACTGCGGCACCCCGCTCGGCATCGGCATCTTCGTCGGTGCGGTCATCGGCGCGGCAGGCATGAGCGTCGTCGCGGTGTTGGTGTTGCGGGCGATCGGTGAGTGGCGCGAGCTGAACGACCGCGGCGCGTCCTGACCGATGACCCCCCGCGAGCTGCACGACCTGGCGACCTCGCTCGCCCGTGAAGCAGGAACGATGGCATTGGCCGGTCGTCGACGTGGACTCACCGACGTCGCGACGAAGTCCACGCTCACCGACATGGTCACCGAATACGACAGGGCGAGTGAGAAGTTGATCGTGGACGCGCTCCGCACGAAACGTCCCTCCGACGCCATCGTCGGCGAGGAAGGCTCCTCCGTCGACGGTTCCTCGGGGATCACCTGGTGCATCGACCCGATCGACGGCACGACCAACTTCCTGTATGCGCTGCCGAACTGGGCGGTGTCGATTGGGGTGGCCGACGAGCACGGCCCACTTGCCGGAGCCGTCTATGTCGCCGCACTCGACGAGATGTTCAGCGCGATTCGCGGACAGGGCGCGTGGCTGAACGGAGAGCCGATCCGCTGCAGTACGACCACCGATGTCGCCCACGCGCTCGTGTGCACCGGGTTCAGTTATTCCGCGGCGCAGCGCACGATCCAGTCCGCTCGGGTCGCACGCATGATCCACGAGGTCCGCGACATCCGCCGCTTCGGGGCCGCCTCCATCGACATGTGTTACGTCGCCTGCGGGCGGCTGGACGCCTATTTCGAGGAGAACCTCTTCCCCTGGGACATCGCCGCAGGCGCACTGATCGCCGTCGAGGCGGGCTGTCGCCTCGGGGATTTTTCTGGAGCAACCGTTCGACCCGCACAGGTCCTCGTCTCCACGCCCGACGTCTTCGATGCGCTGTCGGCGATGATCCAGCGCGCGAGCGCACCAAGCGATAACAATTGAGGTCGTGGGGATCCGGGTACTGACCGTCGAGGATGACGAGCGCATCCGCACGTCGGTCAAGCTCGCCCTCGAGGACGAAGGTTGGACCGTGGATGAGGCCGCGAGCGGCGAGGACGCCGTCGCCTTGTTTTCGCACCACACGCCCGACGTCGTGCTCATCGACATCATGCTTCCTGGCATCGACGGCTTCGAGCTGTGTCGCACGATCCGCCGCTCGAGCGACGTGCCGATCGTGATGGTCACTGCACGCGCCGACACCCACGACGTCGTCGCCGGACTCGAGGCGGGTGCGGACGACTACCTCACCAAGCCATTCGCGCCGAAGGAACTCGCCGCCCGGATCCGCGCGCTCCTGCGTCGCGTGCGACCGACCGCCGCCGGACACTCCAAGCTCGTCTTCGGCGACCTCGAGATCATCCCGGACGAGGGCAAGGTGATGCTCGCTGGCGCCGAGGTGGTGCTCACCAAGACCGAGTTTCGCCTGTTGTGCGAACTGGCCAACGATCCCGGCGGCGTGTTCAGCCGCGAGTCGCTCCTCGACAAGGTGTGGGGATACGACTACTTCGGCGACGGTCGACTCGTCGACGTGCACATCCGTCGACTGCGCATGAAGGTCGAGACCGACCCCGCGAACCCGCGTCACGTGGTGACCGTTCGCGGACTCGGTTACCGCCTCGAGTCGTGACCAGCACGTTCATCGAACCGCGCCAGACGAAGTACCGGCTGACCCGTGCTCGTCGACTGATCCGACGGGCGCTCCCCCGACGCATCGGGCTGCGCAATCGCATCCTCATCATCTTCGGCGCAGGCGCGATGATCTTGTCGATCATCCTCGCCCTCTCGACGTTCGGCTTCACGCGGGCGAGCCTCGTTCAACAACGGGAACTCACGGAGATCAACCAGGCCTACATCAATGCGCGTCGCGTGCAGAACGATCTCGTCGTCGACCGCACCGACGTGGTCGGCGCCCTCGAGCAGTCCGGCTCCAGCCTGCGCATGTTGTTCATCGACGGACGATGGATCTCGTCGTCGGCGAACTTCACCGAATCGATCGTCCCCACGTCCTTGAAGACGCGAACGGTGACGGACAAGGCGCCCGCGATCATGGTCGTCGAGCGCGCAGGTCGGGCCGCGATTCTCATCGGCATCCCACTCGAGCGTGCGAACGCCACGTATTTCGAACTGGACACGATGCGCGAGGTGCACGACGCGCTCTCGAGCGTGCGACTCGCCCTCATCCTGGCGGGCGGTTTCACCACCTTCGTCGGCGTCGGACTCGGCGTGTTCGCCTCGCGCCGTGCGGTGCGACCGCTGGCCAATGCCGCTCAGGCCGCTCGGGCGATCGCCGACGGTCGACTCGACACGCGACTGGAGCCGACGGACGACCCCGACCTGCAGGCCCTCACGGCGGCGTTCAACGAGATGGTCGCCACGCTCCAGTCGCGCGCAGAACGCGACGCTCGATTCACCTCGGACGTGAGCCACGAGCTGCGTTCCCCGTTGATGACACTCGCCGCCTCGGCACAAGTGATGCAGGCCCGGCGCGACGAGCTGTCGGAGCGTTCGCAGGCCGCACTCGACCTGCTCGTGAGTGACGTGGCGCGGTTCCAGAGCCTCGTCGAGGACCTGCTCGAGATCTCCCGCTTCGATGCCGGCGTCGTGCGACTCGTGCGCGAACCGTTGCGCGTCGTCGAATTCGTCCGCCAGGCCGTCGCCGTGAGCAGCCTGCCGCGCACACCGATCGAGGCGAATCCAGCCGTCGCCGACGCGGTGATCCACGGCGATCGCCGCCGCCTCGCGCGCGTGATTGCGAACCTGATCGACAACGCCCGCGTGCACAGCGGTGGTGCCCCGCGCGTGCTCGTGACGACCGAGGACGAGACCGCCCCCGGTTCGTACGTGTGGATCGTCGTCGAAGACGACGGCGAAGGACTCATCGCAGGCGAGACCGAAAAGATCTTCGAGCGGTTCTCGCGCGGTGGAGCCGCGGGTCGACGCTCCGGCCAGGAGGGCGCTGGACTCGGTCTCGCCCTCGCCCTCGAACACGTCACCTTGCACGGCGGACGGATCTGGGCCGAGAACCGCAACGACGGCATCCGTGGCGCGCGTTTCGTGGTGGAATTGCCGGTGGAACAGACGATGCCGACGACGGGAACGATCCACTGATGAAACGCGTGATCGCCGTTCTCGCCTGCCTCCTCGTCGGGATCACCGCACTCGCCGGATGTGGCATCTCCGCCGATCGCGTGCCGCGCGACATCGATCCGCAAAAGCACGAGGAGCTGAACAAGCCGTGAGCGATGCCGTCATCGCGATCGATGCCGGGACGACCGGAGTGCGCTCGATCGCGGTGTTCCGCGACGGCAGGTCGCCGGTGTCGTCGTATCGCGAGTTCACCCAGCACTTCCCGCGACCGGGCTGGGTGGAACATGACGCGAACGAGATCTGGAGTGCCGTGCAGACGACCCTCAACGAGGTCGTCTCCGCGCTCGAACATCCCCCAGCCGCGATTGGCATCACCAACCAACGCGAGACCGTCGTCGCCTGGGACAACGCAACCGGCGAGCCCGTGCATCGGGCGATCGTCTGGCAGGACCGGCGCACGGCGGATCGCTGCGACGAACTCGCCCCGATGTTGGACAAGGTTCGCCACTCCACCGGACTCGTGCTCGATCCGTACTTCTCGGGATCGAAGATGGAGTGGATGTTGCGCGAAGGTGGAGTCCGAGCCACTCCGACGCTCGCCTTCGGCACCGTCGACTCCTGGATCGTCTGGAAGCTGACCGGTGGGACGTCGCACGTCACCGACCCGTCGAATGCAAGTCGCACGATGCTCTACAACATTCGCACGGGAGCGTGGGACGAGGAACTGTGCGCCACCTTCGGCGTGCCGATGTCGAGCCTGCCCCGCGTCGTGGCCTCGAGTGGCGTGTGCGGCACGACGCACGAATCGAGCGGCGTGCCCGCCGGCATCCCCATCGCGGGCATCGCGGGCGACCAGCAGTCTGCGCTCTTCGGTCAGGCGTGCTTTTCACCTGGCGACGTGAAGAACACCTACGGCACCGGCAGCTTCGTGTTGATGAACGTCGGGCACTCCTGTCCGCCTCCGACCGAGGGCATGCTGACGACGGTGGCCTGGGACCTCGGCACCGGTTCGCTCACCTATGCGCTCGAAGGCGCCATCTTCGTCACCGGCGCCGCCGTGCAGTGGTTGCGCGACGGGATCAACGTCATCGACCATGCCGCCGAGACAGAACCCCTCGCGGCGAGCGTGACCGACTCGGGCGGTGTCGTCGTCGTGCCCGCCTTCACCGGACTCGGCAGTCCGTGGTGGGACCCTCGTGCACGGGGCGCGATCCTCGGGATCACCCGCGGAACCACCCGCGCACATCTCGCCCGTGCGGTCGTCGAGTCGATGGTCTTTCAGACCCGCGACGTGATCGATGCGATGACGAGGGCCTCCGGCGTGCCCGTGCGCAACCTGCGGGTGGACGGCGGTGCGGCGGTGATGAACCTCATGTGCCAACTGCAGGCGAACCAGCTCGGCGTCCCCGTGTCACGACCGACGGTGCTCGAGACGACCGCAATGGGCGCCGCATACCTCGCGGGACTCGCCACGGGTGTGTGGGGATCGACGAACGACATCGTGGACGCCTGGACGCTCGATCGCACCTTCTCTCCGCAGCCGACCGGCACCGAGGGTGCGGACCACGCGCGCTGGTTGCGCGGCGTCGAACGCTCCTTCAACTGGCAGCAGTAGCGACGCCGAACGCTATTCGTCGCGCGAGCGCCGCGATGGCAAGCGTCGGGTTCCCCGCACCGAGGCGCGCCATGGCGGATGCATCCGCGACCCACGCCCCGCGAACCCCGTTGAGCGAACCATCGACGCCGACGATCCCCGCTCCCATCGGCAACGAACTCGCCGCGTGCGCATAGATCCCGCACGACGACATCATCCACTCGACGACGTCGTCATCGGACGCCCGCTTCAACCAGCCAACCGGCTGATGTGATTCGGCAAGGACGAACTCGACCCCGAGTCGCCCACTCATTGCCTCCACGATCGGCACCACCCGACGGAGGGCCTCGCACATGACGTCGCGTTCGGACTGCTGCGAGAGCATGTCGAGATCGACCTCGAGTGCATCGTCCTCGGAGAGCACGATCGACCCTCGCGACACGACGTCCATCAGTGCAACGAGCAGCGCACCATGCGATCGTTCCCCGGGGGCGGTCGCGTTCATCGACACGAGATGGACGTCTCCGCACCCGTGGGTACTGGAAAGTCGCCCGAGCGCACCGATCGAGATCGGCGAGGTGACCGACAGCGGTTCGCGCGTCACGAACGCGAGCGCTGGATGATCCTGGATGCCGACAAGCGTGCGTGGCACGAGGCCGCTGCGCATGAGGATCTCGGGAGATCCGAAGGCACCCGCACACAACACCACGGCGCCCGCTTCGCACGTCGTTCCGTCGTCGAAGTCGACCCCGCTCACCGTGCCGTCGACGACGCGCAGGCGAACCACCCGGCGTTCGCGCTCGACGCGCACCCTTCCGGCAGCGATTCCTGGCCGAAGGTATGCATCGACGCCGTTCGAGCGTCGATCGCCGCGCGCAAAGATCGTCGCCGCGCCGACCCCCTCGCGCGAGGTCGTGTCGTTCCACAGCGCATCGTTGCGCTCGATCCCGTTGTCGACGCAGGAGGCGACGAGCGCAGAATCGACCGCACCCCATTCGCCCTCCGTCACCGTGCGCAGGTCGTGGGTCAGCGTCGCGAGTTCGTCACGCCGCGACGCACCGTCACCGTCCATTCCCCAGGAGGCCACGAGCGCATTGATCTCGCCCGCTCCACCGACGGTGTTGCCGCGCGGATAGGCGCGGGGTTCCTGGGCAGACGTCCGCTTCACCCTGAGCCCGTGATCGGCGATCGCCGAATCTGCGAGCCCATCGACGAAGTTGAGGCCACGGGAGTCTGGATCGAGGATCGATCTCGCAGATGCCGCGGACTCGACGACGACGATCTCGGCGGTGCACTGGCGAGCAAGCGTGCCGGCGACGACGCTTCCGGCAACACCGGATCCCACGACGACGATTCGGTGGACCTCCACCATCGCGAACCTACTCGGGTGGGGTCGCCTCGGGAAGGTCGTGCAGATGTGCGTGGTCGTTGTAGCGCTTCAACGCCCAGTGGCGGTCGCGCTGTTCGACCAACTCGGTGAGCGAGCAGTTCTTCGTGTGCATCTCGAACTTGCCCGTCTGGGGTGCGTGCAGGGTTCGTCGCAGGACCGCGTCGATCACTCCGCCGTGACAGGCGACCATGATCGTGGCCCCGAAGTGCGCGCGGACCGTGGCATCGAACGCTCCAGCGACTCGTGAGTGGAACTGGGCGATCGTCTCCCCGCCCGGGAACACCACCGCGTTCGGATCACCACCCCAGTCGGGGCGACCGTGACGACGGACGAACTCGTCGAAGGTGAGCCCATCGCATTCTGGGCCAGGGTCGTGCTCGCCGAAGTTCGTGTCGACGACGACGTCGGTGATGCCATAGGCGTCCTTGACGATCTCGGCGGTCTGCAGTGCGCGCGGATAGCCACTCGAGATGATCACGTCAGGAACGAACTCACGCGTCGCAGCGAGTCGGTCGCGCAACTTCTGTGCCTGCAGTTTGCCGAGCTCCGACAGCCCGACGCAGGTGCGCGGACCACCGAGGACGCGCTTCACGGTGACGATGGATTCGCCGTGGCGAACGAGGACGATGCGAGTGTTGGTCACGCGAGCTTTTCGACGAACGACTCGAGTTGGCGCAGATTGCGGCACTCATAGACGCCGTCGGTGAACGACCCGTACTCCCCGACCACCGAGTCGCCCGTGTTCCAGTAGCTCTTCGGTTCCGGATTCAGCCAGTAGACGTGGCGCCCGCGCTTTTGCATCTCCTTGACCACCCATGACTGCGTCGCGTGGTAGTTGTTGCGCGCATCCCCGAGGAGCAGGATCGTCGTCTTGGCGTTGATGTCCTTGCCGTAGCGTTCCCAGAACACCTCGAAGGCATGTCCGTAGTCGCTGTGTCCGTCGACCCAGACGACGTCGGCTTCGGTGTTCACGCGGTGGATCGCCTCGCTGATGTCCTCGGTGGCCTTGAAGTAGCTCGTCACTTCGTCGATGCCGTCGATGAACACGAACGAACGCACCTTGGAGAACTGCCCCTGGATCGCATAGACGAGCATGAGGGTGAAGCGCGCGAAGGCCGCCACGCTGCCAGAGATGTCGGCGACGACCATCAGCTCGGGCTTGGCGGGTCGCGGATACTTGAACTTCGGGTCTGCGGGCACGCCGCCGTAGCTCAGCGAATGGCGCACCGTGTTGCGGAAGTCGAGCGGTCCCTTGCGACCGTGGCGTCGCTTGCGCGCGAGACGCGCAGCCAACTTGCGCGTGAGCGGCTGGAGGGCCTTCTTCAAGTTCTGCATCTCGTCGCGACTCGCGTGCATGAAGTCGACGTCCTCCGGCAGCGGCTTGCGCAGGGTCTTGGCCATCGCCTCCGCACCACGGTCGGCGACGAGGCGTCGCCGGATCTCGGCCTCGACCTCTTGTTTGAACTCTTCGATGCGCGATTCGAACTCGTCGCGCTCGAGTCGCTCCTCGAGCGGCGTCAACTCCTCGGCTGCGGACTCCTTGTTTGCCTTCATCAACTTGTCGAGCATGTTGTCGAGGTCCAGGTTGCGCAGCGTGCGATACAGGTAATAGGTGCCGCCGACGGGTCGACCGGGCTCCATCCCCGCGAAGCGTTGTACGGCCTGGCGTGCGAGCGCACGCATCATCGCCTGGTCGCCGTTCATCAACGCCTGCATCAGCATCTGGGCGATTTCTTCCGGGGTGAGCGAGTCCATGCTCCCGCCGCTTTGGCCCTTGCCATCGCCTTGGCGCTGCTCCTGCTGCTCCCGCCACATCTCTGCGTCCGCGTCCGAAGACCCGTCGGTGATGTCGTATTCGGGCCCGCGCAGCGAGAAGTACACCTCGAAGATGGTCTCGAAGGCGCGCCAGTGGGCGTTGCTCTTCACGAGCGTGGCTCCGAGGGCGTATTTGAAGGCGTCGCGATCCTCGAGTGGGATCTCCTTCACCGCCTCCATCGCATCCAGGTTCTCCGTGAGCGACACGGGCAGGCCCGCGTTGCGCAGCTCAACGATGAAGCCCGACATCAAGTCGAGTACGGCCATGGCGTCAGATCACTTGTCGACCGACAGTTCCTTTGCCGCCTTGGCAATGTCGGTCTGGTACTTGAGCAGGATGTTGAGCGTCTCCTTGGCCTCTTGTGCGTCGATGTGCTCGACGCCGAGCAGGATCAGCGTGCGTGCCCAGTCGAGGGTCTCGCTCACGCTCGGAGCCTTCTTCAAATCCAACTGACGGATGCTGCGCACGATTCGCGCGATCTGGTCGGCGAGGTTCTCGGAGATGTCCGGCACCTTCGTCAACACGATCTCCTTCTCGCGTTCCATGTCCGGATAGTCGACGTGCAGGTAGAGGCAGCGACGCTTGAGTGCCTCGGAGAGTTCTCGCGTGTTGTTCGAGGTGAGGAACACCATCGGAATCTGCTTCGCGGTGATCGTGCCGAGCTCGGGAATCGACACCTGATACTCCGACAGGATCTCGAGCAACAACGCCTCGGTCTCGACCTCAACGCGGTCGACTTCGTCGATCAAGAGCACCACCGGGTCGTCGGCGGAGATCGCCTCGAGCAACGGACGGGTGAGCAGGAACTCGTCGCTGAAGATGTCGTCGTGGACCTCGGTCCAGGAGTCCGAGTTCTTGTCGGCCTGGATGCGCAGCAACTGCTTCTTGTAGTTCCACTCGTACAGCGCCTTGGATTCGTCCAGACCCTCGTAGCACTGCAGACGAATCAGTCGAGCACCCGTGAGATCCGCCACGCTCTTTGCGAGCTGCGTCTTTCCCGTTCCGGCAGGACCTTCGACCAGGATCGGCTTGCCGAGTCGCTGGGCGAGAAACACCACGCCCGCGATGCCGTCGTCGGCGAGATAGTTGACCGACTTGAGCCCGTCACGCACGGATTGAACTGATTCGAAGCGCTTTTCCATTCAGGCAACCCTAGTGGTTGGTCCTGCGAATGCTTCTGTCCAACGCCCTACGATGAATGCGCACATGTCGGGCCTCGTCCGTTCCAACCTCGTCGTCGCCACGGGCACGACGGTGTCCCGCGTGACGGGACTCATCCGCATCGTGGTGTTCGGCATCGTCGTCGGGCAGACCGCGCTCGCCGACGCGTTCGACCTCGCCAACAACGTTCCGAACGCGATCTATGAGTTGCTCCTCGGTGGCGTGCTCGCGGCGAGTCTCGTGCCACTGTTCGGCGAACTGCTCGACGGCGATCGCGACGACGACGGCATCGCCTCGGTGTGGACCGTGTCGATCGTCGGACTCGTCGTGATCACGGCGGGCGCATGGCTCTGCTCGCCCCAGATCTTCCACCTCCTGTCGATCTCCCCCGCCGCGGGCGTGGATGTCGAGACCTATCGCGCCGCCGGCACCGCGCTCACCCGAATCTTCGTCGTACAGATCTTCTTCTACGGGCTGAGCGCACTGTCCTCCGCGCTACTCAATGCACAGCGCAGGTTCTTTGCCTCCGCATGGTCGCCCGCGCTCGCCAACCTGATCGCGATCGCCTCGTTCGCACTCCTTGCCGCCGACTTCGACGGTGCACGCCCGGGAATCAGCGACGTGCTCGACTCGCCGTCGACGAGATACACGCTCGGTCTCGGAACGACCCTTGGCATTGCAACGATGGCCCTCGTTCAGCTTGCAGTCGTCGGTCGGGCGGCGCACCTGTGCTCACCGGCACGGGCGCTTCGCCATCCGGCAGTGCGCAGGCTCGCGACCCTGTCGACGTGGTCGATCGGCTACGTGGTGGCGAACCAGATCGCGCTCATCGTCGTGAAGAACCTCGCCGATCCAGGCAGCGGCTGGGTCGATGCATATGCCAAGGCATACGTGTTGCTCCAGCTTCCGCATGGACTCCTCGCCGTGTCGATCGCGACGACCTTCGTGCCCGACCTCGCCGCAGCAGTCCGCCGAGGCGCACACGGGTTCGTCGACCTCGCAGCGCGCGGAATTCGCCTCACTGCTCTCGTCACGTTTCCGGCCGCCGTCGGCTTGTTCGTGCTCGCCGAACCACTCGTCGGGGTGATCTTCGCCCACGGCAACTTCGACTCCGCCGCTGCCGACACGACCGCGGGCGTCGTGCGCGCCATGTCGCTTGGTCTCGGTGGATTCTCGGTCTATCTCTTCGTGCTGCGGTGCTTCTATGCCCACAACGACACCCGCACGCCGTTCGTCATCAATGCCGTCGAGAACGCCCTCAACGTCGTCCTCGCCATCGTCCTCGTCGACCGCTACGAGGTCGCAGGCCTCGGTCTCGCCTTCGCGGTCGCGTACGGCGTCTCGGCCGTCGTTGCGATCGGCGTCCTCGACGCCAAGTACGACGTGAAGCTCACGACGATCGCGCGCGACATCATGACGATCGCCGCAGGGTCGGCGGCGATGGGGGTCATCGTGTGGCTTGCGACGGGATCGATCGGATCGAACGTCGGATCCGGGGCACTCGTCAAGGTCGTCGTCGGCGTCCTCGCCGGCATCGGTGCCTACGCGGTGTTCGCGGCGACGAGCGTACGAGAGGTTCGTGACTACTTGTCGTCGAGGACGACGAGATCGTCGCGATGAATCAACTCGGCGATCACACCATCGGGTAGGTCGGCACTCTGACGACCTGCTGCTGCTGACGCCTGCAGGGAGTCCACCGACGCCATTCCGCGGGCAAAGACCACGCCATCGGATCCGACGACGTCGACCGTGTCGCCGACGACGAACTCTCCACGGACCTCGACGACCCCGGCGTGCAGGAGCGACGTGTTGCGCCGCGTGAGCGCCTGGCGCGCTCCGTCGTCGACGACGACGGTGCCGGCGACGTGCGCGGCAAAGGCGATCCACAACTTGCGTGCCGACAACTCGCGACTGCGAGGCAGGAACTGCGTACCGGCTCCCTTCGTGCGCGCAAGTGCATCGGCCAGCACGTTGTCACGTCGCGCATCGGCGATCACCGCGCGCACGCCCGACCACGACGCGATGCGTGCGGCTGCGAGCTTGGACGCCATGCCGCCGCTACCGCGGTTGGTCCCCGACTCCCCCGCACGAACGGACAACAGCGGATCATCCGCCGCGACCTCTTCGACGAACTGGGCCGTCG